>SXOO01000231.1 GCA_005776725.1 Pseudomonadota bacterium
GGAGCCGCCTCGGGGGCCGGGGCTGGAGCGGCCTCGGGTGCTGCGGCTGGCGCCGCGGCGGGAGCGGCTTCAGGGGCCGGGGCAGGGGCGGCGGCAGGAGCGGGGGCAGCCGAGGGCGCTGCACTGCCAGCGGCGGGGGTGTCTTTCTTGCAGCCCACGAGGGCGAGGGTAGCCGCAGCGAGCGCGACGGAGGCCGTACGGTTCAGCATGATCGAGAAATCCTCCAGATGGGTTGCGGTCTGACGCAACGAGGTTCGTGGTTGCGACGCGGGGTCGTAGTGGTAATCCAACGCGCGGGTTGGGGCAAGGGTTCGGCAAAGACGACCGGCATCACGAAGTGGTCAGGGCCCCTCCGCCGGTTCAGCCGGTGGGGCAGTGCCGGTGCCTGGGGGCCACACCAAGGGCGCCGGCCCCTGGGTGCGGAGCCGTTGGTAGTCCGACTGCGGGATGCTGGGGACGCCGCGGGGGCGTAGGGCCCCGCTGCCGTAGCGCGTATAGGCAGTAGGCGGCAGCTTCCCCTGCAGTGCAGAGCGGTCGTACCCGTAGACGTCGAGGTAGAAGACTACGTCTCCGGCGTCGTCCACTCCCACCGTGACGTAATCCACGTAAACGGGCAGTGAGCGCGTGAGCGGGATCTCGGTGGTGTTGCCGCGCTCGAGGATCGCGGTCACGGCGGCAGCGTCCTTAGCTGCGCGCGTCTCGAGCAGGTAGTAGGCGAGCTCGGTCGCCTTGTCGACGCGCATGCAGCCGTGGCTGAGCGCCCGCTCTGACTTCTCGAAGAACTTCCGCTTGTCGGTGTCGTGCAGGTAGATGGCGTCGCTCTTCTCCAGCAGGAACTTCACCTGACCGAGCACGTTGTGCTCGCCGGCCGACTGCACGAACTTGTCGGAGCCATCGCTCATCGTTCGGATGTGGATCCCCTTCTTAGAGAGGTAACGCGGGTCCTTGCTGGTCTCCGGGAGGATCTCCGCGTCGCGAATCCGCGCCGGCACGATCCATGTCGGGTTGAGGATCACCTTATAGAGGCGAGACTCCAGAAGCGGCGTTCGGTTGATGAAGCCCTGCCGCCAATCCTCGAGGTTGTAGTCGAGCTTGTTGTTCCCAACGACCACGCGGTGCTTTCGGACCTCTTGACCGTTCTCGAAGAGCTCCAAAGTGAACGAGGGGATGTTGACGCGAATGAACTCCGTAGCGTCGTCCCGCAGCGCCTCGGACTCCCTCCAGCGCTGCAGGGCCAGCTCGATGGCCGTGGCCTTCGTGGCGTACGTCTCACGGAAGCGCTTCAGCGTGTCGAGCCCGGGCTTACCGTCGGCCACGAGGTGGTGGCGGCGCTGAAAAGTGCGTACGGCCTCCATCGTGGCCTCGTCGACCACTCCCGTGACCTCCAGCGTGGCGTAGCCGTCGAAGTTGAGCCGGGCCTGCAGCGCCTTTACGTCCTTGCCCTTGTCGCCCGGATCCATCCGGCGAATTGGCACGGCCGGCGGCCGCCCGCGCTGCTTCTCTTCGGCGGCCTTCGCGCGCCAGATCGGGAGCGCCGCGCGGAGCGCGCCGTACTCCGCGCGCTTCGGCCAAAGGGCGACGAGCGCGTTCCGGACATCTGGCAACGTCGCCAGCGCTCGCTCGGCCAGCGTGTCCCGGTTCTCCCGCAGGAACTTGGGTCGACCCTCCACCGACACCGCCTTGAACGGGTGGATCACGCGCAGGACTCGGAAGTCAGCCACATAGCGCATGAGCGCAGCGGTGAGGCGCACCTCGAGCGCGGCGGCCTCTGGCAAGGCATGGACCGCTTCGAGGTCCACGCCGTCCAGCCCGTACGGCTTCGGGTCGATGGCGTGGCTGGGAAGATCGGCCACCAGCTCGACCAGTTCCCGGGCCGCCGTGGAAGGGCCGAGCCCCCGGAGGAAGACGGGCTCCCAGGCGCGTTTTTCGTACAGCGACTCCAGGGCGGCGGCGAATTCCTGCTTTCGGACGAGACGCTTGAGCTCGCCGACCAGCTCGGGAGACGTCACGGGGCGCGCCTCCGGGGTGGCGGCCGCCTCAACCAAAGGAGGCATGGCGGGCGGCCCGGCCGGGTGGGCCGCGGGCCCTGTCTCCGCTGGTCTCCGTTGGGCCGGCGCTTCGGAGACCGCGGCCCTCGCTTCGGTGGCAGTCGTCTCGGGGAGGGGCAGCGGGGGCACCGCGGCCTGTGGGACAGGAGCGTCGTCGGCTTCGGCGCTCAGGGGACGCGTGGCGGCGCTCGGCGCGGCCCGGAGGCCCTCGGCAGACGGACCATTGGCTGGCGTGTGCGGCTTGGCTGCCGGCGCCGCAGGGTCCCCGTTGGCGAGGGGCTCACGTGCGGGCGTTGGATCACAGGCCACGAGGAGCGCCAGAATCAGCGCGGACTCACGGAGGGTGCATTGCGTCGGGACGCGCATGGCGGCGCGCAAGATGGTGCCCCAACACGCCGCTGTCAATTCATGTTGGGGTCGGGGCAGCAGAGCTGTCGCGCTCCGGTGGAATTCATGTTGGGGCCGGGGCAGCAGAGCTCCCCGGCCCGGTTCACCTCCGCGCTCGCGCTCCGGTGAATTTCTGTCCTTGGGAGCGCCCCCTGGGCCCCGGGCGGTCCGGACCTCCTCGGAGCTTGCTCGGCTACGAACCCCGGCGCCAAGCCGGTTTCTGTGGCACGTCGGGGCGCATCCCGGGCGCCACGTCGTCGGTGGTTCGGAAGTGGAGCTTCGCGACCAAGGCGAGCGCGTCCTTCCCTCTCTCGGCGACGAGCCGCTTGGCCGCCGCCAAGACGGGTGGCCCAGCGCCCTTGGGCAGCGGAAGGCCGATCTCCTTCTCGAGCGCGCGCATGCGCCAGACCAGCTCGGCCCGAGCCATGATCGAGGCCGCCGCGACAGCCGGGTCCGCTTCCGCCTTCGGCCACTGCGACCAGCTGATGCCCTGCGCTAGTGGGCCCATGTGCTTCCGGACGACGGACGGGTCCGCTGCGAACTGGTCGGACAGCGCCCACGTGGCACGGGGAGCCTTCTCGAGCAGGCCCTCGATGGCCTTCGCATGGGCCCACCCGAGCAGCGTGTTGAGGTTCTTCGTCCTTCCCCAGACCTCGTTGTACTTGGCGGGCCCGATGACCACCTTCTGGTACGAGCAGAAGGTCGCCAGCTCCTTCGCCAGCTCCACCATTCGTTTGTCGGTCAAGGTCTTCGAGTCGGCCACGCCGAGCTCCTCGAGCAGCGGTACGCGCTCCCGCTCCACCGCCACTGCCGCGACGATGAGCGGCCCGAAGTAGTCGCCCTTGCCGGTCTCGTCCACGCCGATCCACACGTCAGGTGGGGGCGTCGGGTGCTTCGCCATGGCGGCGGCGAAGCCGCCCCCGGGCGAGTCCAGGTCGTCGTCGTCTGGGAAGCCCGGCGGCTCCAAGCTGTCTCCCTCGGCGCTGACGGGCCGGCTCACCCCCGCGGCGGCCGGCCGCGGGCCACCGAGGAGCGCCGCGTACTCGCCTGCCGCCTTCCCTTGGAGCACGAGCTTGCCCTTCTCGTAGAAGGTGACCGTACATTCGACCGACTGCGCGCGAAAAAAAGCGTATGGTGCCGTGGCGAAGGTGAACCCTTCGGCCTCCAGCAATGCGCGGAGGGCCCCCGCCTGAGCGGGCGGCTTCACGAGCGTGATGGTCGTTTGACTCAAGTAACCGATGATGTTGGCCGTCGGCTTTCCCAAATTGCAACTTTTTGCTCAAGTGTCAGAACCAAGCGTCCGATGGCCGACGCTTGGAGGCCCCAAAGATGGCGCAGGCTCAGCAGTTGGACGCGAACACGGAAATACCAGGCGGCTACCGGCTCATCAGGCAGGTCGGCCGCGGGAACTTTGCGAAGGTTTGGGAGGCCGTTGCCCCTGCGGGCGACAAGGTGGCGGTGAAGCTGCTCGCCTCCTCGCACCCGCAGGCACTGAAGCGATTCCAGCGCGAGGTCAAGGTGATTCGGTCGCTCCCGCCGAACGCCCACGTCGTGCAATACGTCGACCACGGCACCCTTTCGGACGGCACCCCGTTCCTGGTGCTCGAGTTCGTTGTGGGCTTCACATTGGGGCAGCTGTTGAGCACGGGTCGGCGCTTCAGCGAGCAGGCTGCTTGCGCGCTGATGCTCCAGCTCTGCAAGTCGTTCGCCGGCTTGCACGCGCTCGGCGTCACTCACGGCGACATCAAGCCCAACAACATCATGCTCGCCAAGCCGGTCCAGTCGCCTGGGCTTGGACCCGCGAGCCGCGTCGGCAAGGACGTCATCCATCTTGCTCAAGTGGAGCGCTCTGCTCTGCGGATCAAGCTCCTCGACTTCGGCCTCATCCGGGATGCGCAGGGGCTGTTGAAGCTCCTCGAGCAGCACGAGATGCTTCCCGGCAAGGACTTCGGCGAGGAGCTCGACACCGGCATGCTCGCCGGCACTCCAGAGTACATCGCCCCGGAGCAGCTGACCGACGCACGCCGCGAGGAGAGGGCTCCCGCGCGCACCGACACCCCATCCGACGTGTTTGGGCTCGGTGTCGTCTTCTACCAGCTCCTCACGGGTGCGGTGCCGTGGCCGTTCGAGCCCGACAGCCAGGACCAGGAGGCCTACCGCCAGTCGGTCAAGGGCTACCTCGACCACCGCATGCGAGGGCAGAAGCCGGAGGCCCCTGCGGGGATCTCGTCTCCGCTCTGGTCCATCATCGCGCGCGCGCTGGATCCGGATCCCAAGAAGCGGCAGGGCGACGCCAACATCCTCGGTAAGGACATCGAGCGCTACATGGAGTTCGGGGTCGGCGTGCCCGCCAACCTCGATACGCAAGAGACCGTCATGGCCTACCTGAATGACGATCCCAATGCCTCGGCGATCCTGGACATGGCCCAGGGCCGAATCCATCAGTCCGAGCCCTCCATTCCGCTGGCTGTACCCTCCGAGTCGCTGATCATCCCGCCCTCACCTGTGGCCGCCGTGCGACAGGCCGACGAAGCGAAGGAGCGGTCAGAGGTCACGGCGAGCAGCCGGAAGGTCATCGCCTTCGCCCTCGTGGCCGTCGGAATCGGCGTCGCGATTGCGCTCGCGCTCTAGTTCACGCTGGCTCTGGGCGCTTCTCTCGTTCGGATGCGGTCCCGAGGGCAACGAAGCGGCTGTTGACGCCGCGTCTGCCCAAGACACCGCGCTCGTGGACTCGTTTGCGCCTGACGTCGCGGACGTGCCCGGCGGCACCGATGTCGCGGACGCGGATGATGAACCGGACGCGGAGTCGGCGGACCTGGTTGCTCGTGACGACGTGTCCGACATTCTCGAGCCCTCGGACGCTCCGGACACGTTGCCGTCGAACGATCCTGAGACGCCCGATGTGCCCTTGGTAGAGGAGGAGGTGGCTGTCGAGGACGCGGCCGTGGACGACACCGCTGCGCCCGAGGACACATCCGGTCCTTTCGTGGGACCTGACGGCAGCTGGGAGGCGCGGGCTCCGTTCCCGGTCTCTCGGGATCGCGCCGCCGCAACCAGCGCGAATGGGTTCCTGTTCGTCGCTGGCGGGTTCACACCCGGCGGGCAGCCGGCCAAGGAAATGCACGCGTACTCGGTCTCTGGCAACTCGTGGAGCGCCGGCGACGCCATGCCCACGGGGCGCGCGGCGCCGGCGCACGGGCTCGTCACCGGGCGCCTCTACGTCGCGGGAGGCGACGATGGCACTGGCCTCGATCACGTGCTCACCGAGCGCTACAACATCGGGGGCGAGTCGTGGTTGGGTCCCGCGTTACCGTCCATGCCCGAGCCCCACTGCTGCGGCGCTTCGGCGTCCGACGGCAGCCGGCTCTACGTCGCTGGCGGACGCGGCGGCTCGGCGAGCCTCCGGTCGTACGCTCCCGCCGAGGGGATCTGGAGAGACCACGCGCCGTTGCCGGAGGGTCGCGCTTTCGGTGTGGCAGCGTTCGTGTCGGGCAGGCTGGTGGTGGGCCTCGGCGCCAACGGCGCGTCGCTCGCGCTCGCGTCGATGACCGCGTGGTCCCCCGAGTCGGACAGCTGGGAGGATCTGGCCCCGGCGCCTGCTCCACGCATCGCGGCTGCCGCGGTCGCACGCGGAGACCGGGTCTTCGTCGCCGGTGGCCTGGACGCGACCGGCGCTCCCAGCAACACCGTTTGGCTCTTCGATCTTGCGCTGGGATGGGTGGATGCGCCGCCTCTCGCGGTCAGCCGGGCCTTCCATTCGCTGCTCGCCACTGCAGAGGGGCTCTGGGTGGTTGGCGGACAAGGGCCCGCCGCGCACCTCACGACCCTCGAGCATCTGCCTCTCGCACCGCTCTGACAGTGGGTCCCACAGTCGCACACAGCCCTATGGACGCTGCAACGGGGGGGCTCTCGGAGGCCGGCCACTCGTCGCGACCGTCCTCGGCCACCCGACCCGACCGTGAGCCTCGTCGGGCGCCCGAACGCGGTGCGCTCGATGACTGGCGCGGGTCGATCCTCGAGCCGCTCCTCCGGTCGGCCGCGGCCGCGCACATCGCGGGCGCGATCCTTGTCTACGCGTTCCTCGGAGAGGGGCTCGGCGCCCTGGCCGCCGCGATCATGGGGGTTGGCCTGATCGCCGCGGGGCTCGTGGCGGTCCCCGGCTGGGCGGTCGGCAGGCGCTCGCTGGTGTTCATCGCGGCCCTCGCGGGCCTTCAAGCCTACGTGCTGATGGTCCTCCCGCTGACGCCGGCGCCCACCCTGCTCGCGTCGGTGAACGTGTGCGTCGCAACACTCCTCTTGGGTGGTGCGGGCATGAGCTTGGTCCTCGCGACCTTTGCGGCCGGCCATCTGGCGGGCGCCGCCGGTTGGGCGGTGCCCCTGGAGTCAGTCACAAGCGCCTCAACAGTTCAGCTCTCCGTCTGGCTGCTTCTCGCCATCTGCGTGGCCCTGGGAGGTCGTAGCCTCATCGACGCTGTCCGCCAGACGCTAAGGACGATCTTCGCGTGGTTCGCAAGTGCCGCCGACCAATCGAGGCTGACAGACGAGGCTGTCGCGGAGACCCGGGCGCTTCAGGGGGAGGGCGCGCGGGCACGTGGAGCCCTCGCGGAGTCGCAGCGACTGCAGACCCTGCATCACCTCGGGCAGGGCCTCGCTCACCGATTCAACAACACACTCACCGTGATGGCCGGCGCGGTCGACTCGCTTCGAGGCGAGCGGTCAGACGTGGCGCGCCGCGAAGCGCTGTCGTCCCTCGAGAGCGCGACGCAGAGCGCAACGGCGGCTACGCGAGACCTTCTCTTGTTCGGAAGGCGACAGCCGGCGGCGTCTGGCCCGCTCGACCTGAGCACCGCAGTGAACGCGGCGCAGGGGGCTTGGGCGCGTCTCGTGAGGCCGGACTTGCAGCTGCGCGTGGACACCAGCGACTCCGCGCCGGTCGCGCTCGACCCGCAACAGCTGAATCAGCTGGTCGCCAACCTCCTGCTCAACGCGATGGACGCCACGCCAGCTGGTGGCACGATCACGGTCACGACTGGCGTGTTCGAGGTGCGCCCGGGAGTCGCCGGCACGCAACAAGTCGCCGAAGCAGCTCACCCCGCGACCGTCGACCCGCTTGCCCCGGGGGTCTACGGCGTCCTGGAGGTCGCCGATTCGGGCCATGGCCTCTCCCCCGAGGCACGTTCCCGGGCCTTCGAGCCCTTCTTCACCACTCGGGGGCGCGACAGTCACGACGGCCTTGGGCTCTCCGTGGCGCTCGGTATCGCCCGGCGCGCTGGGGGCTCCGTCGAGATCGCGGCTCCGCGGGATCCGGCCACGCCCGGCACCCGCGTTGTCGTCTACTTCCCCTCCATGGCCGATCCGGCGGTCCGGCGCGCGGTGCGAGCGGTGCAAGTGGCGTCGGATGGACCGTCGCGGGCGTCCGACGCGGCCAGCCGCATCGCAGCCGGCGCCGCTGGCGGCGTGCCTCGAGTCGTTGCCAACATTGAGCCGCCGCTGCTCCAGGCAGCGCTGCAACAAGGCGGAGTCCAAGCGTGGCGTGCTCGTCTGCTCGAGCGCACCGCCGTGCACGCCCTCGCGGTCTTCTTGGGCCTCTTCGCCGTCCGCATGGCGCTGGGAGTGGAGGGCGACGTGGCCCTCCTCTGGCACAGTGGTGCGATGGCCGTCGCCGGAGCGCTGGTCCTTCCGCGCGCCGTGCCAGGGGGAGCCCGGATCGCAAGCCTGGTGGCGATTGCGGGAGTCGGCGGCTGCGTCGCGATAGGGCTCAGCGGGTCGTTCGGGGGAGAGTCCTACCCGCTCCTGTTCATCAGCCTCTGCTGGGCGGCGTTGTCGGGACGACGCCGGGTGGTCCACCTCGCGCTCTTCGCCATGGTGGCCGGTCTCGTGGGGATGGGCTCTGCGTACACCCTCGGGCTCCTCGCGCCCACACCGGCGCTCGAAGGCGACACGTTCGCCAGATGGGCACGGATGGGCTTATCGGCTGGGCTGGTGCTCGCGATGCTCGGGTGGACCATTCACTCGCTTCTGCGGTTCGCCGACTCCGCGCGCGCCCGGCAGGAGTCCGCCCGCTCCGCGCTGCGCGAAGCGCTCATCCAGAGAGAGGCTGAGGACCGACGCGCCTCGGAGTCGCAAGAGGCCCTCGGCCGAAGCAACCGACTCGAGGTCGCAGGGCGGTTCGTCGGAGGCGTGGCGCACGATCTCAACAACGTGCTCCAGGTGATCGCCTGCGCCGTCCCGGTGTTGGAATCCAGCGCCCCCGCGGGACCCGAGGCAAGAGAGCTGCTCGACGAGATCGACGGCGCGCTCCTTCGAGCTCAACAGCTCGTGGCGCCGCTGGGACGCCGCACCGGCTCTGGCTCGTGGAGCGCCGACCGCCTTCCCGGCCGTACGACGGAGCTCACCAGCCACATCGCGACCACGGTTGCAGGTTTCGCTCGCAGCCTCCCGCCGGGCGTCACGGTGGTCAACCACCCTCCGTCCGGGCCGATTCGCGCCCAGATAACCCCGCCGGAGTTCGATCGTATCCTGCTGAACCTGCTTGGAAACGCCAGGGACGCTGTAGGGCGAAGCGGACGAGTCGAGGTCCGAGCGGAGATCGTGGATCTCGTCGCCTGCGTGACCGTGCGCGACGACGGGCCGGGGATCTCCGAGGGGGTCCGTTCGCGGGTCTTCGAACCGCTCTTCAGCACGAAGGCGGTCGGCGCGGGGACTGGGCTAGGGCTCTACCAGTCGCGCCTCATCGCGATCGGCACCGGCGGCAGCCTCGTGTTCTCGAGCCGCGCCGGGGACACCGAGTTCAGACTCACGCTGCCGATCGTAGTCGAGGCGCCGTCCGCGCCGCCGCAGCGTACGACCGGCGTCCATAACGCTACCCCCGGGGGAGCGCTGCTGCTGGTGGACGACGAGCCGCTCGTTCGGGCGGTCTTGTCGCGTGGACTCACTCGCGCCGGCTTCAACGTCGTCGAGGCCGTGGACGCCGGTCAGGCGATGGAGTTCCTGCGGCATGGCGCTCACTTCGACGCGCTGTGCACCGACGCCGTGATGCCTGGTCCACCCGCTGCGGAGCTGGTGCGCGCCTTTCTCGAGCGCTTCCCGGGTGCGCCGGTCGTCGTCTGCTCGGGCAACCTGCCCGATTCCCTTACGGCGACGCTTGGCGGGATTACTGGCGTGAACTTCGTCGACAAGCCGATCCGCGCGGACGCCCTGGCCCGTCGGCTTTCTCGCCGCTCGGCGCGACCCGGGCCATGACCGGCCCAGCTGGCACGGCGCCTCCGACCGATTGGCTCAACCGCTAGGCGCGCAGACCTTCGCGGCGGTACCAGGAAGCGCGGCGCAGGGCGCCTTGTTCGGGCAGTCCGCGGGGCTGAAGCACCGCAAGAGGCAGCGCGGCGTGCCCTTGTGGTCACCACAGATCGTGCCGAACCCGCATGCGATGTCAGTGCACAGCGGCGCACAGGTGCCCACGCAGATCCCCGCCTTGCAGTCTTCGTCGCCGGTGCAGGGTTCGCCGGCGTCACCGCTCTTCACCACAGTGCAGAGGTACTTGCCGCCGCTGGCGGTGCTGGCGACGGGGTCGCCGAAGCGGCACCGCTCCCCGAGCGCTTCGTCGCAGGTGAGCACGTCGTCCGCGCCGTCGCAGGGCAGCTGGCAATAGGCGTCGCCGGCGGGCGTTGGGGCGCAGGCGCTTTGACCAGGACACACGATGTCTTCGCCACACGCCAGGGTGCACACCCCTCGTTCGTAGGCGGGCGCGACCTCGCAGACCGTGGCTCCCGGGCAGTCGTCGTCACCAAAGCAGCCCAGGGTGGCCCCGACGCACTTGCCCTTGGCCACGATCCGGCACGTCCCCGTATCGCACTCCAGGTCCTGCGAGCACCCTCCGCCCACCCCGGTACCGCCGCTGGCTGGCAGGCACACGGAGGCGAGGCCACCCCCGAGCACCGGGAGGCTGCCGCAGCTCCGCTCCGTGGCCCCCGCAATGGCGCAATCCTCCACCGTGGAGCAGCTGGCGAGGCATGCCGAAACCCCGTTGTAGTGGACGCAGGCAGTCCCGGCCTCGCAGCTGAGTACGTCGCAGCCGGTGGAAGCACAATATCCACCCGCGGCCGGCGGCCCGTCCGCCACCACGCCGAGGCAGGATGCACTGCCTTCGCATCCCGAGCTGGCGGTGCATGGGCCTCCGGGAGGGCTCGGGGCCTCGTCCAGCCCGAGGCACACCAACTGGTCCCCCAATGGCTTGCACCCGTAGCCGGCGCGGCAATCGCCCGAGCAATCGTCGAGGCACGCCGTCACGCCCGCTGAGACGGACGCGCAGCTCGAGCCGTCGGGGCAGGGGACCGCCGGGCTGCAGTTGAGGCGCGTGCAGTAGCCATCTGCCCAATCGAGACAAACGCCATCCGCGAACGTGCAGTCGGAGTCGAGGCTGCACGGCGCGCCGGGGCTCCCCGCTGGGGGGCCCCCTGCGGCATCGGGCCCTCCGGCGGGGAGGTCGCTGGTCGCGGGCGGGATGTCCGGTGACTCGCTGTTGGCGGTGTCTGGCGGGCTCGCGATGTCGTCGCCGTCCGCAGGTGGGCCTCCCGCGTCGGGCGCGACCTGTGCGTCCGGCGGCTGGGTCACGGCGTCGGGGGCGCTCGCGCAACCGAGGATGAGCATGCTGCAAAGGGAGAGACGGAAGGCCACGGCCGGAGTATATCCGGCAGCATGCGCTGGTCCCATGCCCTTGGCTCAGTTCTCGCGTCTGCCTGCGCCGCCGCTGGTGGCACGTCCTCGGGAGACGTTGACGCGGTGGACGCCGCGGCCGTCCCGCAGCTCGGCTTTGGCGCTCCTTGCACGGCCGATACGGAGTGCGTTGGGGGGCTGTGCCTCGAGAGCGACTACTCGCCGTTCGCGTTCTGCAGTCGCCGGTGCGACACGCCCGGCGACGTCTGCGCAGAGGACAGCGGGCCCGCGCTCAGCTTCTGCGCCGCGCTCCCCGACGATTTGGTCACGCCGGGGCTCACCGAGACGCCCCGCCCCGCCGTCTGCCTGCCGTTGTGCGGGGACCTCCCCGCGTGCAAGGCGTTGAGCGTGCAGTGGGAGCGCTGTGACCCGCCCACGTGGAAGGGGCAAGCGCTTTACGGCACCGCCGGGGGGCTCAGGGTGTGCGGGGCGCCGTCGGCCAATGGCAAGCCGATCACGAACGGCGACACTTGTGAGGACTGGCAAGCCGCCTGGCGAGGACAATACGGACCGCAGGTAGGGGTCTGCGAGGCCATGTGCGAGTTCTTGGGGGCCTGCGACCTCCTCGCCGAGGGAGGCTCGCTGGACTGTTGTGGTCGCGGCTGCATCGGGCGGATGGTGGACGCGACCGGCGGCGTGGACGTGCCCTACGAGAAGACGCAGAAGTGCTTCGTGACCAGCTACTTCGGTCACCGCGGCACCAACTCGGTGTGCAAGGCGCCCGCCGAGGACTGCGGCGCGACCCCTCAGGACCCCTCCTCGCCATGAGGTCGTCCAACGACCGACACAGGATGTTCGTCCTCGGGCAAGAGCTGCTGGAGACCATCGTCCCGGAGGAGCGGCTGGCCCGCCTGGACGCCGTGCTCAGCCAGCGCCTGTCGGGCCTCACGGTGCTCCTCGAGGACCTCCACCACCCCCAGAACATGGGCGCGTGCGTCCGGACGGTAGAGGCCTTCGGCCTCACCGACGTGTATGTCGTGGACCGCGCCGAGGACCCCTTTCGTCCCACCCACAAGGTCACTCGGGGAGGGCAGAAGTGGGTCGACACGCATCGGTTCCGCGACATCGACAAGGCGCTCGACACCCTCGAGGCGCGCGGTTTTCGGATCCTCGCCACGTTGCCTGACGGATCCATGGGCGGCGCGAGTCGCAGCCAGGCGCTGGAGACCGTCGACTTCTCCGTGCCCACGTGCCTCTGCTTCGGCAACGAGCTCGAGGGGGTCTCGGAGACCGTCGCCCGGCGCGCTCACGGGACCTTCAGCCTCCCCATGTGGGGCTTCACGCGGAGCTTCAACGTCTCCGTCGCCCTCGGGATCGCGCTCTGGGAAGCCGCCGGCGCCAGGCGCCGTGCCCTGGGCCGCGACGGCGATCTGGGGCCCGAGGCGCTCGCCGAGCTTCGCGGACGCTTGCTCACGCGATCCAATCGGACCGCGAAGCGTCTTGCGGCCGCCATGGGGAGGGGCGTTCCCCGTTGACGCCGGCCGCGGGGCGTCGTACTTCGCCTCGCCATGCGTGTCAGCACCAGCGCCCTCTGCCTCACGGTCTTCGCGGCCTCGGTCGCGTTCGCCAGCCCGCCAGAACCGGAGATCGAGCCGCTCGAGGCGCCGTCATCGGCTAAGCCCTGCGGCGGTGGGGCCTGCCCGGCTGGGGCCTCGGCGGACGGCTGCCCCCCGGGCGCGTCGAAGGGCGACTGCGGAGACAAGGCCGCCGCTGAGGGGTGCCCGAAGGGCGGCTGGAAGCGCTTCATGCCCAAGCTCGGCATAGCCGCTGCCGCAGACGTCGGTGCGGAGCTCGGCGGGGGTATGGGCGCCGACGGCGCGTTCGATCGCGACACGTCTGGATTCGCCTTCGACTGGCTCGAGCTCGGGCTCATCGGGCGCTGGGGCGGCAAGCTCGTGCTCGACGCAGCCCTGCTCGCAACCGCCAGCGACGTTCACCTCGATCACGCGGCCATCGGTGTGGACAACCTCCCCTGGAAGCTCGAGATCCGGGGCGGAATGCTCCGCTCTCGCGTGGGTTACGAGAGCGCCCGCTCGCCGTGGGCCTGGGCCTTCCCGGATCAGGCTGTCGCACTGGGCCGAGTGTTCGGTCCTCTCGGACACGTCTATACGGGCGCGGACCTCGCGTTCGATATCCCCGCGCCGTGGACGCTTCGGCCGTACTTCTCGGCCGGGATGGCCACCGGACCGGGAATGCGCAGCTTCTACGGGGACGCCAACGTCTCGGTCGATGCCTTGCGAGATCTGGCATGGCAGCTCGGCGTCGAGAACTGGATCGCGGCGGGACCGCTGGACCTGTCGTTCGAGTTCGGGGCGATCCTCGGTCCCAACGACTCGGGGCGGGCCAACTATTCTGATGTCCTGGCCTTCGGCGCGGCGCTCGTCTACCCGCGGAGCCTCTCGGGGCCGAACGCGCGCCCTGACGGTGTGGGCGTGCGCGTGGAGACCGAGTGGTATGTCCGGCGTCGCCAGGTCCCGGGCCGCAACCTCGCCGACTCGAGCGGGTTCCTTTCGGTCGAGGTCGACTTCGCCGGTGCCTGGGAGGCGGGACTTCGTTTCGACTACGCTCAAGCGCTGGAAGCCTCCGCGCTGGACGCCGCGCCGGTAGACGACGTGGTCCGGGCGACGCTGCTGCTCGGCTACGAGCCCGCCGAGTGGGTGTCGCTGGACCTCGTGAGCGCCATCGAGAAGGGCGGCGCGCATGACGAGATCGGGTATTCGGTCCAGCTGGCGGTTCGCGCCGGCCTCATCCCGGAGGTTTCGCGATGATGCGCACGATCTCGTGGTGCTCGCTCGGTCTCCTGGTCCTGAGCGGCGCTTGCGCCAACGGCGACGGCCGCGGCTTCGCCTCGGTCGACGGGACGCTCCGCGTCACCGCGCCCGACGATGACTTCACGACGGCGGCTGGAGACCCGGCCACTCTCGAGCGCTTCACGGTGAGCGTCGCGAATGTCAGCCTGGTCGAGTCCACCGCCGGGACGTCTGTAGTGCAGACGCGCACGGCTGCGCTACCCGTGGGCTCCTCCTTCGATCCGCTCGATGGCGACTTCGCGCTGCCGTTCGGCCCCTACGAGGTCGACCGCGGCGAGTTCGACACGCTCTCGGTCTCGATCCGGCGCTTCGAAGCCGCCGGAGACGCGAATGGCGCGGCCTTCACGATGATCTACGCGCCGTCCACGCCGCTCGTCCTGAGCTCGCCGGCCGCCCTCCCCGTGGATGGAGAGCGCGCGCCCAACGTTCACCTACAGATCACGGTCGACCTGCCCAAGGACCTCCTCGAGGGGATCGACCCCCTCTCGGAGAGCGCGGCGGAGGCGCTCGCGGCGCGATTGGCGGCGGCGCCCGAAGTGGTCAAGGCCACCTGGAAACGCACGGGAGACTGACACCATGTTCGATACGGCGGCGATTCGCCTTACGGCCAACACGATCAAGGGCCTCACCATGGACGCCGTGGAGGCGGCCACCTGCGGCCATCCGGGCATGCCCATGGGGATGGCGGAGGCCACCACGGTGCTCTGGGGGGAGTTCCTCCGGTTCGACCCCCAGGACCCCACGTGGGCCGAC
>SXOO01000232.1 GCA_005776725.1 Pseudomonadota bacterium
CCGGGTCCGGTACACCTCTATGAGCCGCTCGCGCACGAGGGGGTGCTCCGGGTTGGGCTGCCCTCGGTCGCGCTCGAGCACCTCGGCCGGGAGCGCGTATCCCGCGCGATGGATGAACCCGAGGAAGGCGTCATACGTGCTGGGGGCGGCCAGGATCTGGGTGACGCGCGCCACTCCCTCGGGGCCAGAGGCTGCCGCGACGACGTCGAGCAGGCGGGCGCGGTTCGGCCCCCGATGCCCCAGCGTGAGCTCGAGCTCCCGGAACTGCATGGACTGAAAACCGCTGGAGGACTCGAGCCGCGTTCGGAACGAGCCGAACGAGAGGGGGGTCATGGTCTCGAGGACGTCCACCTGCGCCACGAGCGTCTTCAGGATCGTGAGCACCCGCCGCAGCGTGGCCAGCGAGACCGGGAGGTCGTCTGCGTCCAAGGCCGTGTGGAGGTGCCGGGTCTCGTGGAGGACCTGCTTGAACCAGAGCTCGTAGACCTGATGAATGATGATGAAGAGGAGCTCGTCGTGCTCATCGGACAGCGGCTGTTGGGCGGAGAGCAACCGGTCCAGCTCGAGGTAACCAGCGTAGGTAAGGCTCATCGCAACCCCTCGCCGCGGGCCCGCGCGAGCCATCGCCCGAGCCGCCGCATCGCTTCTCCGCGGTGGCTCACCGCATGTTTCTCGGCCGCCGGTAGCTGGGCCATGGTGCAGCCGTGAGACGGCAGCCAGAAGTGCGGGTCGTAGCCGAAGCCGCCCTCCCCTGCCGGCACATCGATCACTTGGCCGTCCACGCGGCCCTCCGCGAGCACCATGAGGCAGCCCGCGGGCGGAGCAGGCAGCCCAGCAGCGCCCGCATCCTCGAGCACGGTCACCCCCTCCTCGTGCGGCAGCGGCCCCGGGGACAGCGCCGACCTGGGGCAGACCAGCGCGAGCGAGCACGCGTACCAGGCCGCGCGCTCCTCGATCCCGGCGAGCGCCCAGATGAGCTCGGCGTTGTTGGATGCTGAGGTGGCGTAGGGTCCCGAGTACCGGGCGGACAAGACGCCGGGCGCCCCGTCCAGGGCCTTCACGCAGATGCCCGAGTCATCGGCCAGCGAAGGGAGGCCCGTGAACTGGAAGGCCGAGATCGCCTTCAGCGCCGCGTTACCCGCGAACGAGGGCTCGGTCTCCTCCACCTCCGGCGCCTCTCCCGGCAACGCACTGATCGTGAGCTCGCCGCCGCCGAGGATCTCCTCGAGCTCGCGAATCTTGTGGTGGTTCCGGGTGGCAAAGACGAATCGCTGCAAGGCGTTACCTCGTGATGACCGGGATCGCTGCCCAAACGTCGCCGCTCGCGTCATCCGTGAGGACAACCTCTCCGAGCGTATTGAACCCGTCCGGCACCCGGGGTGGGACCCGGCCGAGGTCGAACTCCACCTCCACTGGCACGCTCGGGTAGAGCGTAACCGGTGGTCCCGAGATGGGGATGGGGTTCCGCCGCAAGTGGTCCTCCTGGACCTCGAGGGTCCAGGAACCCGTGACCTTCTCGCTGTTGGCGAAAGCTCCGCGCAGCTCGAGGCGCAAGTGCCCTGCCCCGTCCACCGGGACGGACAGCCGCGCTCGGCCGTTGACGAAGCCGTCTTTGGCCAGGGCTTCGCCGCCGCCGCCGTAGACCGTGAGCGCCACGTCCGTGAACAGGTTGTAGACCTTCGGCTCGAGGCGCAGGAGAAAGTCGACCTCCTTCGTCTCGCCGTCCACCTCGAACGCGTAGGTCCACGCGTCGCCCTCCACGGACACCTGGCGCTCCCGCCTGAAGCCGCGCAGCGCCCCCTGGACGGTGCCGGAGAAGCGCGTGTCGTAGCGGTTCGTTACGGTGACCACGCCCGATGGAGGCGCGCCGACCGCCTGCGTGAGGCGACGGATCGGTGCGAACTCGAGCCCGCGAAACACCGCGGACAGGGTGTACTCGGAGGTCTTGGGCCCGCTCGGAGATGCGACCACGACGACCTCCCACACGCCGGGCTTTAGACGGTCGCCAGTGAGCTGCAGGCGCGCCGAGGTGTTCAGGCGCGAGCTCACCGAGGGCTCGTCGGGCGTTACGGGTCGCCCGGCAGGGTCAAAGACCGCGAGCTGGGCGTTGGCGAAGTCCCCGGCTTGGACGTCGAGCGCGAGCGACGTGGCGCCGGGAGGGACCTGGATGGGGTAGCGGCGCAATGCGGCCGGTGCCAGCGTTCCGCGACTGGCGAGGGTGTAGTCGTTGTCTGCCGTGAAGCGGTGCGGCGTGACGATCGTGGTCCACAGCGAGAACGCCGGCGCACCGTCCCCCCCTTCGGGCACACCGAGCACGCGCCCGGTGGTCACGCCCGGGGAGAGCTCGCTCAGATCGTGTCGCAGCACCACGGATTGGGGCGCGGCGCCCTTGAAGCGCAGCCTGCCCTGGGAAGGGTCGAGCCACCCGGCCTCCGCCGACAGCGCGACCAGCCCGAAGTGCGCCGCGGCCGCGCTGGCCTGCCCTTCGTAAAAGATCGGCTCGATGGTGAAGGTCTGGCCGTCCTCCGCATCGGGGAGCCACGTCCCCGCGCGAAAGTACGCGGCCGCGCCTTCACCCGAGGGGCTCGTGGGCACGGCTGTGGTCACGCGATATCCGGCCACCAGGAAGGGCTCATCGGCCTCCGCCAAGCCGCGCGCGAGGGCGACGGCTCGCCCAACGTCCGGTACTCCAGCCCCCTGGTCGGTGAGTGCGTACCCCTCGAGGGGCCGCGCGCTGCCCAGCAGCGCCCGCTTCAGTGTGGCGTTGGACAAGCGGATGTTCTGGGCGACGAGCGCGCTTGCGACCAACGCATACGCGCCGGAGACCATCGGCGCCGCCATCGAGGTGCCCGCTTTGACGTCCGTGTCGTCCCAGGGCGCTGTGGCGGCGGAGGCGATCCCCGGCGCCGCAAGGTCGGGCTTGGCCACCTCTCCGCCGCGCGAGCTGAAGGAGAACAGTACGTCGTCGGCAACCTTCGAGCCGAAGAGGGTCTCGGCGGCCGCCTTGGGGAGCATCGCGGCGACCGCGGTGCCCAGGGTGGACGATGCGGGGATCCCCACGGTGGACAGGCCGGGCCCCTCGTTGCCCGCGGAGATCGACACCACGAGCAACGGATAACGAGCCATGAGCTCGTCGACCGCGCCGTCCATCTCGCTGCGGCCCTCGTCTTCCGAGCCGATCCCGTAGCTGATGTTGGCGATGACCGGGACCCCATGGTCGCGCGACCACTTGCCGGCGAAGTCGAGGGCCCGACGCATGGAGTCGCTCGTGGTGGCGCCTCCAGCGAGCGTGTTGTCCCCGATCTTGAGCGAGAGCACTTGGGCGCCGGGGGCGACGCCGTGAAGGTCGGAACGGCCGAAGAGCCGGTACCCCGCGGCGATCCCGGCGACGTGCGTGCCGTGCCCTCCGTCGTCGAAGTGGACCACGAGCTCACCGTCCTCGAGGTGCAGCGCCAGGTTGAGCGGCGCCGCGTCCCTCGGGTCCGGAGGGCGAAGCGTGAAGGTCTGTTGCGCGACACCGTAGTCCTCCACGCGCAGCGCGTCGCGGAGGTCGAGGTTGCCGTCGGTGTCGACGAAAGCGGCCGCTCGGCCGTTGAAGTCGCCCACGGCGATCGCGAACACGTCCGTGTCCACGCCGTTCGCGTTGAGGTCCGTCACCGAAGACTGTCGGAACGCGGTCTCGCGCAAGACCGCCACGCGCCACCCATCCGCCGGCGCGGGCAACGAGTCCAGGCCGCGGACCGTGATCTCGCCGGTTCGATGCAGGCGCTCGCCCCCCTCCTCCACGCGTTCGGCCTGCTCCAGGCTGAGCTGGCCCTGACCGGAGAAGTCGCGTACCGCCAGCACTTTGACCTTGCCCGCCGAGGTGGTCTTGAGCCCTACCGCTGAAGGGTCGACTCCGGTGTCGAGCACCGCGATAACCACGCCTCGCCCATCCCATTCCCGATGCCTTGACAGCAGCGATTCAGCACCGATGAGTCGAGTATCGAGAAGGTCGTGGAGCCCTACGGGTGGGCGGGCAGCCGCGGTCGAGGCGCAGCCGACACACAGAAACGAGAGGACGAAGCGCAGCATTGGACGCGCATGCTCACCCGGCTGACGCCCCGGGTCCACTGCTTTGTCGCTCGCTTTGGGACGGGGGCTCTGGTAGACGCCACAGGCCATAGGGAGGTCCAATCGATGCGTTATGGTCACCTGTTCGGCACCACCGCCACACTGCTCACCCTGGCATGCGCCGACAGCTCACAGACGGTAGTCGACGACGGTCCGGGCATCGACGTCATCGTCCCTGACACCACGGTCGGATTCGGCGGGGAAGACACCACGCCGGGCCCGAGCGCGGACATCGGACCGAGCATCGACACCCCGCCGACAGACGCGGGCACCGAAGACATCCCACCCACTGGCACCCCGGCGCTGGTCATCAACGAGGTCCACGTCGGAGACGGCTCTGGCACCAATGACTGGGTGGAGCTCTTCAATGCCGGCGACGGGAATGCGGCTCTCGCCGGGTGGAGCCTCGGGCGCCCCACGGGAGTGAAGACCGTACTGCCGGCGGCGAGCGTCGCGCCGGGCGGTTATTTCATCGTCGAGGCCAACCTCGCCTTCACGCTTCTGCACACGGACACCGTCCGCCTCAACGATCCCCAGGGCGGAGTGGCGGGCGAGACCAGCTGGGTGGCGGGCAACGCTGCGCCGGGATCGTCATGGGGGCGATTCCCCAACGCCGTCGGCCCCTTCAAGACGCTCGCGAAGGTCACGAAGGGCGCGGAGAACGTCGACGAGGGAACGCCGCCATGTGGCGATGCCACGTGCGCGGTCCCGGAGACCTGCGAGTCGTGTCCGCAGGACTGCGGGGCGTGCCCGATCTGCGGGGATGGCGAGTGCAACGGCGATGAGGACTGCACCGCGTGTGACATCGACTGCGGGAAGTGCCCCACCTGCCCGAATGGCACCTGCGCCGCAGACGAGAGCTGCCTCACCTGCGAAGAGGACTGCGGGGCGTGTCCTGAGGGGTGTTCGCCTGCGCTGTTCTTCGGCGCCTACGTCGAGGGCACCAGCCAGGACAAGGCCCTCGAGATCGTCAACTACACCGGCGCCGCGGTCGACCTCTCGCACTACGCGATCTGGCGGATCTCGAACGGCGGCAGCTGGACCGAGGGCAAAGCGAACGACGTTCCGCTCGAGGGGATCCTGCCGCACGGGGAGTCGCTCGTGCTCTGCAACTCCAGCGCTGGCGGCGCGATTCAGGGGGTGTGCGACCAACCCGGCGGCTCGGCCACCAGCTTCAACGGGGACGACGCGATCGGGCTGGCGCGCGACGGCGAGCTCGTCGACACGATCGGCGACGAGTCTGATCCGGCACCGGAGGGCGGTTGGACGGTCGCCGGTGTCTCGGAGGCCACCACAGACCACACGCTGATCCGGAAGCCCACGGTCATCCAGGGCAGCCTCGAGTGGGCCATCGCGTCGACGTCGGAGTGGCAGGTCCTTGAGGTCGGCAAGTTGGGGTCGCTGGGCGATCACGTCGTCACGGGCAACTGCGAGCCAGTGCTGGTGACGCCCGATGTGGCGATCAACGAGGTGGGGGTGGGCTTCGGGACCTTCGTCGAGCTCATCAACCGAGACCCGTTGAACCCCGTGGACATCTCGGGGTGGACGCTCACTGCCACCCCGGTCACCTACAAGTTCGACCCCGGCTCCATCGTTCCACCGGGCGGGATCACTAGCGTCGCCGGAGTGGCGCTGGGCGGCGGTCTCAGCGCGGGCGGCGCATCCATCGTGCTCACCAACGCGGATGGCACCGAGGTCGACCAGACCACGCCGCCAGTAGAGCAGCTCGAGACGGAGGGCTTCGGCCGCATCCCGGACGGCAACGGCGCCTTCAAGCGCCTCGATACCCCCACGCCGGGTCTCCCGAACGTGGACAACGTCACGCTGTGTGGCGACGGCGATTGCGAGGCCAACGAGTCGTGTTCGAGCTGCGCCAAGGACTGCGGCGCTTGCCCCAAGTGCGGCGACGGCACCTGCAACGGCTCCGACGACTGCAGCTCCTGCCCCGGCGACTGCGGACAGTGCGCGGACTGCGAAGACGCGCTGTGCGCCCAGTCCGAGTCCTGCGCCACGTGCGTCGCCGACTGTGGAGAGTGCCTGCCGGGGTGCGCCACCGACCTGCTGATCTCCGAGTACGTGGAGGCACTTTCTTCCAACAAGGCGCTGGAGATCGCCAACCGGACGGACAAGCCCGTGGACCTCGCGGGCTACTCGATTTGGCGGATCACGAACGGCGGCACCTGGGAGACCGAGGGCAAGGACAACGCCTATCCGCTCACGGGGATCCTGTTGCCTGGGAAGACCTGGGTGATCTGCGACAACGGGGCCGATCCGGGCCTGCTCGCGAAGTGCGATGTCACCACCGGAGGTGTCCCCACCACGTTCAACGGGAACGACGCGGTGGCGCTGGTCAAGGGCAGCGAGATCATCGACGTGGTCGGCACGGACGGCGAGGATCCCGGCGCTGGCTGGGAGGTCGGCGGGGTCAAGGACGCCACGGCTGACCACGTGCTCAGGAGGAAGCTCACCGTCAACGCGCCCAACGCAGACTGGGCCACCTCGGCGGCCAAAGAGTGGATCGTGCTGCCCACGGTGGCCTTCGACGATGACCTCGGCAACCACCCCTTGGCCGACGGGTGTACGCCGCTGCCGCCCTGCGCCGACGGGTGGTGCGACGCGGCGAACGAGACCTGCGAGAGCTGTCCGGCAGACTGCGGCGCGTGCCCGGAGACCTGCGGGAACAACTTCTGCGCCGCGGACACCGAGGACTGTCAGACCTGCGAGGACGACTGCGGCGTTTGCCCGGAGATCTGCGGGGACGACCTGTGCGTGGGCGCGGAGACCTGCGAGAACTGCGCCGAGGACTGCGGCGTCTGTCCGGAGCCGTGCGGGAACCTCCAGTGCCTCGAGGCGGAGACCTGCGTCTCGTGCCCGGGCGACTGCGGAATCTGCCCCGCCGTGTGCTCGCCCACCCTGTTCTTCTCCGAGTACATCGAGGGCACGAACAACAACAAGGCGCTCGAGATCGTGAACAACACGGGGGACACCGTTGACCTCTCGGAGTACTCGTTCGACGTAGGCTTCAACGGCAACGCGGTGTCGTCCACCGGAGCCACCGCGCTCGCGGGCACGCTCGTCAACGGCGACACCTACGTGCTCTGCAACGACAATGCGTTCGCGACCCTCGTCGCGGCTTGCGACCAGCCCTTCGCGGGCTCGCCGCTCACGTTCAACGGCAACGACGCCATCGCGCTGTACAAGGGCACCGTGCTCGTAGACGTCATCGGCACGCCCGGACAGGACCCGGGCCTCGGGTGGGACATCGCGGGCGTAACGGCCGCGACCAACGATCACCGCCTGGTGCGCAAGAGCTCGGTGAGCGCTGGCGTCATGGACTGGGCCGCCGGGGTCGAGCAGTGGCTCGTGGAGTCGGCGTCCGTGTTCGACACGATTGGCGAGCACACGTTCGACGGGCCGTGCGTGGTGGTTCCGCCGAACTAGCGGGCTCGCCGCTCCGGCTCTGCGAGGAGTCAGGCGCTCGCCACACGTGGCTCCGGGGCACGACACAACGCCGGGCAGAGCGTGATCGAGCGCCCGCGCGCGACACGACGGACCAGCGCCGTCGAGCAGCCGGGGCAAACCGCGCGGCCGTACACCAGGAATGGGTTGGCGCCGCCGGCCGTGAGGTAGACCACCTCCTCTCCAGACTCAGCGTCGAAGACGAAGGCGAGGTGGTCGGCGATGGCCCGGGCCACGCGGGCCCACTCGCCCACCGTGAGCGTGTCTCCGGGACGTGCGGGGTCCACACCGGCGCGGTACGCCACCTCCGCCGCAGCGATGTTTCCAAGGCCCGCGAGGCGGCGCTGGTCCATGAGCGCGTGGTGGAGTGGGACGCGGGAGCGCCCGAACGCACGGCTCAGCGCTGGCCCATCCGGTGGCAAGTCCCAGGCGTCCGGCCCGAGACGTGCGCGAAGGGCTTCCGCGTTGGACGCAGACCCCAAGCGAGCCTCGCCGAAGCGGCGTGGGTCGATAAACGACAGCGTGGCGCCGTCGTCGAGCGCTAGGCGCAGCCGAGCGTGCCTCTCCACGGCCGTCGCGAGCGCCCAGCGGCCGGTCATACCAAGGTGGGCGAGCAGTTGAGGTCGCTCCCCCAGCTCCGCGGCTCGGGGATGCTGCGGCCAGGGCGCCGGCGGGGTGAACGGCACCCCGAGTTGCTTCCCGTGACGCCACCAATCGCCGAGGCGTGCACCGGTCAGGGGCAAGAGGTCCAACCCCGGGTCGAGCGCTTCCACGCGCACGACAACGCGCCCAGCGCTCCGCGCTTGCAGCCACCTCCGACTCAGCTCGACCTCGACCAGCTCTGGCATGGGTTGACAGCTCCGGGGCGCGGTCCTATCCGTTCCGCGCCATTGCGAGTCAGAGCCTACACGGAGCACCTATGAGCACCCCGGAAACCCACGGATTCCAAGCCGAAGTCGCCCAGATCCTGAAGCTGGTCGTCCACTCCCTCTACTCGAACCGCGAGATCTTCCTTCGCGAGCTTGTCTCCAACGCCTCCGACGCGATCGACAAGCTCAAGTTCAAGGCGATCTCGGACAAGTCGCTGCTCAACGACGCGGTGCCCGGCATCCGCCTCATCCCGAACTCGGACGCGAAGACGCTCACGCTCTGGGACGACGGCGTGGGCATGACCCGAGACGAGCTGGTGAAGAACCTCGGCACGATCGCCCACTCGGGGACGCAGAAGTTCATCGAGGAGCTCTCCGCGCGCGGCGAGCGGCCGGACGCGAAGCTCATCGGCCAGTTCGGCGTGGGCTTCTACAGCGCGTTCCTCGTGGCCGACCGAGTGGAGGTCACGTCCCGCGCCGCCGGCAGCCCAGAGGCCTGGCGCTGGACCAGCGAGGCAAAAGACACCTTCGAGATCGCCGAGGCCGAGCTGCCGTCGCACGGCACCCAGATCGTGCTGCACCTCAAGGCCGACGCCACGGACTACACGAACGAGTGGACGATCAAGGACCTCGTGCGCCGCTACAGCGACTTCGTGAGCCACCCGATCGAGCTCGAGCAGAAGGACGCCGAGGGCGAGGTGCATCGCGAGCGGATCAACGAGGCCACGGCCCTCTGGACCCGCGCCAAGTCGGAGATCACCGAGGAGCAGTACCAGGACCTCTACAAGCACCTCACGCACGACTACGACCCGGCGCTGGCCCACACGCACTTCACGATCGAGGGCACCCAGATGTTCACGGGGGTGCTCTACCTCCCGAAACGCGCCCCGTTCGACCTCTACAACCGCGACCATCGCCGGGGCGTGCGCCTCTACGTGAAGCGCGTCTTCATCCTGGACGACTGCAAGGACCTGGTGCCTGAGTGGCTGCGCTTCGTGCGCGGGATCGTCGACTCGGATGACCTGCCGCTGAACGTGTCGCGCGAGCTGCTCCAGGACTCGCGGATCACCCGCACGATTCGGAAGCAGGTAGTGAAGAAGTCCCTGGACCTGCTCGAGGAGCTCGCCCGGGACAAGGCCGACGACTACAAGACGCTCTGGACCACGTTCGGGGCCGTGCTCAAGGAGGGCCTCCACTACGAGCCGGAGCACAAGGACCGGATCGCCAAGCTGTGCCGCTTCGCGTCCACGCGCGGCGAACACGTGTCGCTCGAGGAGTACGTCGCGCGGATGCCCGAGGGGCAGAAGGCGATCTACTACATCACCGGTGAGTCACGGCGGGCGCTCGAAGGCAGCCCCTTCCTCGAGGCTCTGGTGAAGCGGGGCTACGAGGTGATCTTCCTCACGGACACCGTGGACGAGTGGGCCGTGGAGGGTATGCGGGAGTTCGACGGGAAGTCGCTCGTCTCCGCCACGGCGTCAGACCTGTCCATCGAGGCGACGGAGGAGGAGAAGGCCAAGACCGAGGAGAAGGCCGGCGCCCTGTCGGGGCTGGTCGGCGCCTTCAAGGCGGTGCTCGGCGACACCGTCTCGGACGTGCAGATCTCGGCGCGGCTCACCGACTCGCCGGTCTGTCTGGTGGTGCCCGAAGGCGGGCTGTCGGCGCACATGGAGCGCCTGCTTCGCGCACACGACCGGGAGTCTCCGAAGCAGAAGCGCGTGCTCGAGATCAACCCCGACCACACCTTGATGGCGCGCCTTCGAGCGCTCCACGAGCGGGACCCAGGCTCGGCCGACCTCGTGGACTTCGTGGAGACGCTCTACGATCAGGCCCTGATCACCGAGGGGAGCCCGGTCACGGATCCCCAGAGGTTCGCGAAGCGGATGACGCGGCTGCTCGAAGCCGCGGCCGCCTGAGTTGCCGCTCTTCCTCCTCTTCACCGTCGTGCCGCTCACCGAGATCGCGATCTTCGCGTGGGTCGGGGGACAGGTCGGTGTGCTCAGCACCATCATGATGGTGCTGGTGTGCGCGGTAGCGGGCTCGGCGCTGCTGCGTCAACAAGGCCTCAGCACCCTCCGAAGGGCCCAACAGGTGGCCGCGGAGGGACGCCTCCCGTCGGACGAGCTCGCCGACGGCCTCGTGCTGGTGGTGTCCGGCGTGTTGCTGTTGACCCCGGGCTTTCTGACCGACGTCATCGCCCTGCTCCTTCTCCTGCCTGGCGTGCGACACGTCGTGCGCCGATGGCTGGTGAAGCGGATCGTGGCGCGCGCCCAGACCGGAGGCGTTTTTGTCCAGGTTGGCCGTTCGCCTTTCGAGCCGCCGCCAGCCCGCCGCGCCCGCGACACCGAGGTCATCGACGAGAAGGAGTGATCGAGCAGCGGCGGCACGACGCTGGTAGACTCTGCGCGCCTCAGGGCAGGAGCGGAGATGAGCGAGAAACTTACGTTGGCGGCCGGGGCTGGGACCACCCCGACCGGGGTAGGCCGGGCCTCAAGGCGCTCTGACGAGCACGGGCTGGCGCTCCACCTCGCGGATGCCCCTCGACGATTCGCGGGCATGGCTCGCGCGCTCGGCTTGGCGGCCATGTTGGCCTGCACCGAAGAGTCCGGAACCGAGACCGCGGCGGACACCAGCATACCGGCGTTTCCCGACATCGTGTTCCCCGAGGCTGACGTGCCCGAGGGTGGAGACGCGCTCTCCTCCGACGTGCCCGATCCGAGCGACGCGCCCCCGAACACGAGCGAGGTCACACCCAACGACCCGGACAGCGTGGCGCCGCACGGGTGCGCTCCGAACCCGTGTACTGATCCCGGGTCGCGGTGTGACGGCGACTTACTGCGGACCTGGGACGGACCCGGCGAGTGCACCATCGGCGAAGATCGGCTGATGTTCACCTGCACCTACCCCGAGCCCGAGGTGCGCGACTGTGCCGCCGAGGGGCAGCGGTGCCTCGAGGAGAAGGGGATCTGCGTGCCGTGCCTCGAGGATGCTGATTGCGGCGTGCTCGAGGTGTGCGACGTCACCGTGTTTCTCTGTCGGCCGGCGTGCGCCCTCGACGCCTACGAGGAGAACGACACCCAAGACGCGGCCGCGGCGATAGCGGCACCCGCGGTGCTGACCGACCTCAACGTGTGCGGGCTGGATCCCGACTGGTACGCCGTGTCACTCACCGAGCCCAGCGCGCTCCGGGTCACCCTCACCTCCGAGATCATCTCTGACGACCTCACCGTTCGTGTGGTCGCGGCGGACGGAACCGCCGTCGAGCCCTCACCCGACACGCCGCTGACCGTGCACACGCCTACGCTCCCGACCGGGACCCACTTCATCGAGGTCCGCGGTGCATTGCCAGGGGTCAGCTTGCCCTACGCCATGGCGCTCGAGCTCGGCGCAGGGCCGTCTTGCGTGCCGAACCCTTGCGTGGCGCCGGGGACATCCGGCTGCGAAGGCAACTCCGTGGTCGCCTACACGACGGACGGCGTCTGCACGGAGGTGGAGGGTCAACCCTCGTGCTCTTACACGGCCGAGGCTCAGGTCGACTGCGGCGCGGGCCACTGTCTCGCAGGCGGTTGTTCACCGTACCGCCTCCCCGTGCCTGGGGAGTTGGTCCTCTCGGAGCTCATGGTGAAGCCAGGGGGTTCGGTCGCGACGGCGCCTGGACAGTGGCTGGAGATCACGAATGCCGGGACTGCCACGGTCACGCTACAGACGCTGGAGATCCGGATCGACGGCGCGACCGCGCCACCCCTCGGCGCCCACTACCTTGCGCCCGGCGACACGGCCGTGGTGGGCCGAAGCCCGAACACGGAGCTGAACGGTGGTGTACTGGTCGACCTCGTCACCCCGTTGCCCCTCTGGAGCGCTTTGGCCACGGTCGAGCTGTTCGCTGGCGACACGATGCTCGACGACGTGGACGTGGACGACTCGTTCCCGGCGGCACCAGGAGCGTCGCTAGCACTCCTGCCGGCGCACTTCACGCCCGATGCGAACGATGCGGGAAGCGCCTGGTGCCGATCCCGGACCCCGTACGGGCTGGGAGGGGCCGGCACGCCGGGCGCGGTCAACGGGCCGTGCACCTACACCATCGCGGACTGCAGAGCGGTGATTCGGAAGGCCGGAGGTACACATGCTCCCCTGGACGACGGCGCCGTGCTGCAGGCCGGTGATCCGATCACCGCCGCGGCTCGGGTGCACATCCCGGGACTCACGGATCTCACAGACGCGTTCGACTCGACCCACCCGCTGATCGCGACGGAGTTCGGGTTTGGTCTCAGCGCGTCGCCGGACGACAACTGGGCGTGGGAGCCGGCGTCCGCAGACACCCTGCTCCTCGAGCCGCTGGTCGACCAGTGGACCGCCGACCTGGGCGTGACGCCAGCGGGGAAGTGGCACATGGCGTTTCGTGTGACAGGGGACGCCAGCGAGTCCTGGGTGCTCTGCGATGCCGACGGCAGCGCGTTCGACGGGGGCGTCCCCCTGGAAGTCCGCACCAACGCCTGCAAACCCGGAGCCTGTCCGGTGCCCCAGACCGAGTGCGACGGCGACGTTCTTCGGTTCTACGACGAGGGCTCGGTGACGTGCCAGTCCGAGCTGGGCGTAGCGAAGTGCCAGAGCTCGCCCTCGGTCAGCGTGGACTGCGCGGCCACCGGGAAGCTCTGCGATGCGGCCGAGCTCGCCTGCGTGGGCTGCGAGGGCGATGACGAGTGCACGCCCCCGTTCGAAGCGTGTGTCGACGGCAGCTGCGTCCCGCGGTGCACGGACGACGCGCGCGAAGACGACGACAGCCCGGACACCGCGGCGTCCGTAGGCCTTGGCGCCTTAACCGGCGTGGTGTGTGCCGGGGACCCCGACCACCTCGGACTCCCGGTGCTCGCGGGAGATCGCCTCACGCTCACGGTCACGCCGACCGCGGGCGGGCCGCTGCTCGTCGAGCTCCTCGACCCCAGCGGCGGGACGCAGCTCTACGCGGGCGTCTCGGCTGACGGCTCCACCTATCTCGTGGACGCTCCCTCGGGGACCTCGGGGCTCTGGGTGCTGCGTGTCAGCGTGCCCAGCGGGGGCAACGCCACCTACGCGGTGTCTACGGCCGCCTCGCCCAACGGCTGCCTCGCCGCGCCGTGCGCCGCCACGCAGTCGAGCTGCGCGAATGAGTCCACGCTGGAGATCCGGGACCTCGCGGGCTGCACACCTGGAGAGGGGCTCGCGCGCGAGTGTGAGTACGCCGCCACGCCGCTCACGTACGCGTGCGGGGTGCTGTGCATCGACGGCGCGTGCCAGAACACCCGGCCGCCGGCGGCGGGAGAGCTGGTCTTGACCGAGGTGCAGCGCGACGGCGAGCAGTGGTGGATCGAGCTGGTCGTGAAGGCGAGCAACCTCGCTGCCACGGGCGTCGAGCTTCGTGGCGGCGCCACGGTGTACGGTCGATTCGACCTCCCGCAGCTTGCGCCAGGCACCCGAGTAGTCGTTACGTCCGCCCCGGGGATCCCGGCGTCCATCGTCCTGCTGGCCAGCGCCACGAGCCCGCTACCGGAGGCTGCCGCCGTGACGCTGGCGCACGGGGCCGTCACCATCGACACCGCCACCTGGGCCATGGGCCTGTCACAAGCAGTGGGCGTCCACACCAGCCACAGCCAGCCGACCGACAACGACCTCGCTGCAGCGTTCTGCCCTCAGGTGTCCATCTACCTCGGCGCCTCCTACGGAACGCCGGGCGCCGAGAACGACGCCTGCCCGCTCACGGGGCTGTGGTGCCGCTTCCAACACCCAGAGGCCTCCGAGGAGGCTCCCTCGGCGAGCTTCGAGGCGTTCGTCCGTGTCTTCGCCGGCAGCGTGACCGAGCTCACCGCGGGCGTGGACACCGACCCCTACCAGCGCCTGAGAGTCCAGACAGGCTACGGCCCCCCCGAGGCGCCGCCGGCTACCTGGGCTTCGTGGGTTGATGCCAAGCCGAACCCCAGCTGGGACGCTCAAAACGCGATCCCGTTCCCGGAGCCGCCGAACGACGAATACTCCGCCACCTTGTCCGCGCCCGGCACACCGGGGAGCTTCCACGTCGCCGGCCGGCTCTCCGGCGACCGGGGGCTCACGTGGCTCTACTGCGATCTCGGAAGCTCCAACCCGTCGCAGGACGGCGCCGCCAACGGCTATAGCCCCACCACCGCCGCGACCCTGGTCGTGACCAACCCGTGTCCGCCCAACAGCTGCCTCACGCCGCCACCGCCGCGCTGCGAAGGTGCCGACCGCGTGGTCCCCGTGGCGCCGGGCTTCTGCTCCATGAGCGCAGGCACGCTCCACTGTGACTACACCGAGCAGCGCTCCACGTGCACGTTCGGGTGCATCAACGCGGCCTGCGTCTTGGCCGCGGCCGCCCAGCCCGGCGACGTGGTGCTCACCGAGGTCTCGGTGGCGGACGGGAAAGTCGAGTGGGTCGAGATCTGGAACCCGACAGGGGCAGCCGTCGCGATCGGCGGATATGCGTTGAACGGCGCCGTGTTGCCCGCCAGCGCGTACCTCCTCGCCGGAGCGCGGCGGGTCATCGGCTTCACCACACCCGGCGACATCACATTGCCTGCGGTGATCCCGGCCTCGGCGGCACTCACGCTCAGCAGCGACGGGGGGGTGGAGGTCGCCGCGATCCCCATCCCGACCTCGGGCGGACTGTCGCTGTCGGAGGAGCCCGAGGGCTCGCCGTTCGGCGTGCGCCACTGTGCCCTCCCTGCGTCGCCCGGCCTGGCGAACGGGCTGTGTCCGGTCACGATCGGCTGGTGTCGCCTACAGCACCCGACGTCCGTGCTCGTGGACGGCGGCTCCAGCAGCACGATCTACGGTCGAGTCTGGAGCGACGGGCTGACGGGGCTCACCGCCGGGGTGGACGACTACCCGGGCCTGCTCGCGGAGGCAGGTTACGGCCCGGCAGGCACGGCGCCGGACGCGAGCTGGAGCTGGACGGCCGCGGAGCCCAACCCGGCCTGGAACGGAGGGACAGCGATCCCCACGCCTGAGCCGAACAACGACGAGTACCAGACGGAGCTGGTCTGGCCGGTAAGCCCGGGGAGCTACAGCTTCGCGTTCCGCTTCTCGGGTGATGGCGGCGAGACCTGGCTCACCTGCGACACCGGGGTCGGGGCCGCAGACGGCTTCTCCCCAAGCGATGCGGGCGACGCGACCGTGGTGCTGCCCTGATGAAGCGGTTCTCCGCCCTCCCGGGACCTGGCCGTCGGGTGGTCACCTTCGGGGCTTTCGACGGTATCCACCTCGGACACAGGGCCCTCATCAACCGGGCTAGGGAGGGCGCGCGCCTGCTCGGCGCCGAAGCGACGGTGCTCACCTTCGAGCCGCACCCTGCCAGGGTGCTCCGCCCGGCCTCGGCGCCCGCGCGAATAACTACGCTGGCTGACCGCGCGGAGCGAATCGAAGCCGCGGGAGCCGACTCGCTCGTGGTCCTGCCCTTCGACGCGTCCATGGCCGCGTTGTCGGCCGAGGAGTTCGTGGGTGACGTGCTGGTCGCCGGGCTCGGCACCGTGGCGGTCGTGACGGGGCCCGACCAGCGCTTCGGGCGCGGTCGCGGGGGCGACGCCGCGGGGCTCGTGTTGCTCGGCCTGCAGCACGGCTTCCAGGTGGAGATGCTCCGACCGGTGAACGTGGCGGGAGAGCCCGCGTCCTCCACGCGCGTCCGCGGTCTGATCACGGACGGTCGACTCGCTGAAGCGAACCGAGTGCTCGGCGCGCCGCACCGCGTCAGCGGCGTGGTCGTCCACGGCGACCACCGAGGCCGGACCATCGGCGTGCCTACGGCGAACGTGGCGCCGGAGACAGAGGTCCTGCCCGCGAACGGCGTCTACGCCACCCGCGTGCGCACCCCCGACGGCGCGTGGCGCTCCGCCGTGACCAACGTAGGGACCCGCCCCACCTTCGAGGGGGACGGCGTCCGGATCGAAGCGCACCTGCTGGACTACGAGGGCGACCTCTACGACCAGGCCCTCAGCGTCGACTTCGTCGCGCGCATCCGCACCGAGCGGCGGTTCGACGGCCTGGATGCGCTGGTGGCGCAGATCCAGGCCGACATCCAGCGGGCGCGCGAGCTCCTGGCGTGAAGCTGGGGCTGGTCGGGCACCCTGTTGGCCACTCTCGAAGCCCCGCGCTTCACCGCGCGGCCCTCCACGCCGCGGGCCTCCGCGGCACCTATGAGCTGTTCGATCACCCGCCGGGGACGCCGGTAACGGACACGTTCGAGCGCCTCCGGGACGCGGGGTTCTCGGGATTTAATGTCACGGTCCCCTTCAAGCTCGACGCGCTGCGCTGGGTGAGCGCGCTCTCGCCGGCAGCCGAGCGCGCGGGGGCGGTGAACACGGTCGTGCTCGGCGCGGGCGGCAGCGTGGGTCACAACACGGACGTAGACGCCGTCGTAGAGAGCGCCGCCGCGCTCTGCTCCTCCGATGGGGCGCCCTGCGGAGCCCCGCCTGCTCCACGCGCCGTCGTGTGCCTCGGGACAGGGGGCGCGGCCCGCGCGGTCGTGGCCGGCTTCGCTGCGCTCGGCGTACCGGTCGTAGTGCGCGGGCGGGATGCCTCGGCCGCCGCGAGGCTTCAGAGCGAGCTCGGCGCTGCCACAGGCTCGAGAGATCTAGCGCCAGAGCTGGTGATCAACGCCACGACCTTGGGGAACGGCGGCTCCGCCGTGACTGCAGGCGCTTTTGACGCGCTCGCCGGCGAGCTGGTCGGGGTGCGCTTCGCGCTCGACCTCGTCTACGCCGCCCCACCCGCGCCGGAGCAAGCGCACCGAGGGGTCACCCGAGCGGAGACGGCCTTCGTCACCTGGGCCCGTCACCAGGGGCTGGTTGCCCGGGACGGCCTGCACATGTTGGTGTGCCAGGCGGCGCACGCGTTCGAGCTCTGGACGGGTGTGCCACGGAAAGCCAGCGTGATCGCGATGGGCGCCGAGTGCGGCCTCACCGAGTTGGCCGCGGGTCGGCGCCTGGAGTAAGGTGACTCCGCGGCTCTCGAGATCGCCTTGGCCGGCGGTCTCGCGCGACATCGGCTCTCGGGCCGGTCTCGCCCAGCGTCCTAGAAGGATCCCCACAATGAAGCTCCCCACCCCTCAGGTGTCGCGTCACCGCGCGCCGCGCTGGCAGCTGCACTTGCTGCTCGTGGCCGCCCTCTCTCCTGCCACGGCCGCGGCCTGCGGCGGCTTCTTCTGCTCGCAGGTCCCGGTAGACCAGTCGGGAGAGAACATCCTGTTCGCGGTGGACGACGAGACCGTCACCGCGCACATCCAGATTTTCTACACCGGTGAGGCCGAGAAGTTCTCGTGGGTGTTGCCGCTCCCGGCGCTCCCCACCATCGGCATCGGCACGGACGATCTCTTCACGCAGCTCCGGGCCCGGACGGACCCGCGCTTCTCAGTGACCTGGACCAACAGCGACAATTGCTGGTCCAACCAGGGGTGCTGGGCGGTGCCAGAGGCCTCGGCCGGCGGCGACGACTTCGACGGCGACCCGAAGAACAGCGGCGTCAGCGTGCTGGCCGAGGGCGCCGTGGGACCCTTCGACTACAAGGTGGTGGAGTCCACGTCTGGCGACGCGCTCTTCACCTGGCTGGACGACAACGGGTACGACCAGCCCGAGAGCGCGAAGCCCATCGTGAGCACGTACGTGAACCAGGAGTACGTGTTCCTGGCGCTGAAGCTCCAGAAGGACAAAGCCGCCGGCGACATCCAGCCCGTGGTGCTCACCTACACCTCACCGGTCCTCGCGTGCGTGCCGCTGAAGCTCACCTCGATCGCCGCGACGGCCGATATGCCAGTGCGCTCCTGGATCCTGGCGAGCGCGAGAGCCATCCCGCTCAACTACTTCCACGCAGTGCTGAACCAGAAGGCCTATCCCTGGCTGGACTGCAGCGGCGGCTACTGGTGGGGTGGCGGCGAAGACCCCTGCAAGGGCGCGTACGAGAAGCTGGTCACGGACGCAGCGGACGCCGCCAACGGCCACGCCTTCGTGACCGAGTACGCGGGCAGCACCGCGCCGATGGCGCAGGCGCTCTACGTGGAGGGGAAGCTGGATCTGACGAAGCTGGCCGCGGTCACCGAGCCCATGCAGTTCCTCTCGGAGATGCTGAACCAGGGCTTCCCCCGCTCCAGCCTCCTGCAGGAGGTGATTCGGAAGTGGATCCCGAAGCCGGCGGACCTCCCCGAGGACTGCGACGAGGACCCGGAGTTCTACACCTGGAACCTCGAGACGTGCCTCACGTACATGCCCGACGACTGGACCTTCGATCCCGTGGGCATGGCGGCGGACCTCGAGGCCCGCGTGGTCGAGCCCGCGAAGGCCGCCCAAGCGCTCTTCACCAAGCACCCCTACATGACGCGGTACTTCACCACGGTGTCGCCCGACGAGATGACGAAGGACCCCATGTTCTCGTTCAACCCGGAGCTGGGAGACGTCTCCAACGAGCACACCGTGAAGGCCACGGCGCTGTGTCCCGAGGGCTCGAACAACGCCACCGAGGTCCGCCTGGAGTTTACCGACGGCTCGACGGAGGTGCACCCGGTCGGTGACACCGACTGCACGCCGCCGGTGCTAGAGGACCTCGTGAACGGCGCCACGCCGTACGCGGAGATCCAGATCCTGCACGAGTCGGGGCCCCCCGAGGTGGTGGCCGTGTCCGAGGTCACGCGCCGCGAGCCCGGTCTCGACCTGGCGCGCGCTACGCCAGGGCAATCCAAGGTGGTCCAGAGCCCGGCCGTGGCCGGCACGATCGACGGTACGGCCGGAGCGTTCCTGGCCGGGGACGCGACGGCCGCGAGCGGTGGCGGAGACAGCTCCTCCGCCGGTTGCGCGAACACCGGGCGCGCTCCGGGACTGGCGTGGGCGGGCCTCCTCGCGCTCCTCTGGGGGCTCAGCGCTGCGAGCCGGCACAGACGCTGAGGATCCGCCGGGGCACGCGCTGCCGGCGGAGGTCCATGGCGGCGATACGGTAGCCCTCGGCCAGGGTCGGGAAGTTGAACACCGTGTCGATGAGGCGGTCCGTGCTCCAGCCGGCCGCCATGGCGAGCTGCCCGATGTGAACGAGCTCGGCGGCGCCTTCACCCACGGCGTGTACGCCCACGAGGCGCTCACCCGCAGCAACCAGCTTCAGAAAGCCGGGTTCACCGCCCGCGATGTGACCGCGAGCGCACTCGTCATAACGCGCCCAGCCCACCAGCACGTCGCCATGTCGCGCCCGCGCCTCCGCCTCCGTGAGGCCCACCTGGCCGATCTCTGGGATCGTGTAGATCCCCACGGGGACGCTCTCGAAGCCAGGGGCCTCGGGGCCCGCCAGCCCCAATGCGTGAAGCGCTGCACGGCGCCCCTGCTCGGCGCTGGTCGTAGCAAGGGCCGGCGGCCCCACCACGTCGCCGCACGCGTAGATCCCCGGGACCGAGGTGGCCCCCCAGGCGTCGGCCTCGATCGTGCCGCGGGAGCCAAGACGCACATCCGCCTGTTCGAGCCCGAGGCCATCGACGCAAGACTCACGACCCAGCGCGAAGAGCAGCTTCTCGGACCTCAGCACCTGACCGTCGTCGAGCGTGGTCACCACCTCGAGCCCGTCGAACTCCACCGAGGCGGCGCGCCGGCCACCGCGGTAGCTGGCGCCGAGCGCATCGAGGGAGTCGACCAGTCGGCGAGAGACGTCGGCGTCGCAGAAGCCGAGGGGCATAGCGCCCTTGTCGACCACCGTGACCCGCACGCCGAGCGCGGCGAACGTCGTGGCGTATTCGCAGGCGATGACGCCAGCGCCGAGCACGACCAGGGACTCCGGCAGGTAGCTGAGCGTGAGGATCGAGTCGCTATCGAGCACGTTCTCGTGGTCTATCGGGACGTCGGAGGGGTTGCGCGGGCGGCTGCCTGACGACAGCACCACTGAGGTGCCCGTCACCACGCGGGTCGCCCCGTCCGGCAGGAGCAGCTCCACGGTGTGACGCGCACCGCTTGGCCCGAGCCGCGCTCGGCCCTGGCAGATCTCCACACCGGCGAGGCGGAGCCGCGCCGCGAGGCTGTCCTGGTAGCCGTCCAGAACGCCGTGCAGCCGAGTGAGCAGGCTCTCGATGCGAAGGTGGGCCGGCGCGACAACCTCGTAGACCCCGCCCGTGCGCCGCCCAAAGGCCTTGAGCGCCGCCGCCGCTTCGCGGAGCGTCTTCGAGGGGATGGTGCCTCGTTGGACGCACGCCCCGCCCACACGGCGCTCGCGCTCCACCATGAGCACCCGGGCGCCCGCCGCGGCGCCCTCGAGCGCGGCCGCCTGACCTGCCGGACCGCTGCCCACCACGACGAGGTCGAACGCGGCCGCAGGATCGAAGCCGCGCCACGAGGCCTCGGGAGGGTCGCAGGGCGCCGCGCCGAAGGAGTCTGGGCCAACGCTGCCTCCGAGCTGCGGCGCACCGTGCGAAACGTCAGCCGGCGGGGCCGAGGCGCGAAGGAGAGCGGTGTCGTCCAGGCGCATGGTCAAGCGCCCCGAACCAGCGCGCGGACCGTGTCGGCGCGTCCGAGCAGCGTCGCGAGGTCATCCGCGTACAGGCCGAGCTCCGCAAGCGGCTCGGGGGCGATGGCCCCCTCGGCGAGCCACGGTGGCCCGTGCGCCGAGGCACGCTGGACCGCGCCGGCGGGGACGTCCACGCCTTGGAGGAGCGTGGCCTTCGCGAGAGCGTCAGCCACCGTCACCAGGTGGCAGAGCCCGCCGGCGTCGCCCGCGGACTCGGGGTGATGGTGGTGCCGCGCCACGGCCACGAGCCGCGGCGGCAAGCCCCAGTCGGACATGATGCACGCGCCAACCTCGCCATGGTGGCGCTCGGCGAGCTCGAGGACGGCCCACTCAGGGACCCCGTCGGCGACCGCGGCTTGGATCACAGCCGGGCGCCCGAGGTCGTGAAACAGCCCCGCGAGGAACGCCTCCTCGACGGGCAGGCGCCGAAGCCGCGCGATCTCCTGAGCAAACCACGCTGCGCCCAGCGCCAAGTCGAGCTGCACGCGAACCGTCGCTTCGAAGCCCGGGATGCGAAAGACCTGAGCGTCCACGGCGATCGCCAGCGCAATGCGTCGAACGGAGTCGAGCCCGAGGCGAGCGACCGCCTGCTGCAGTGACACGATACGGACGGCGCCCCCGAAGGCAGCCGAGTTGGCCACTCGCAAGAGCCGCCCGGCCACCGCGGAGTCGCGGCGAATGAGCTCCGCCAGGCTGCGGGCGTCAGTGGTGTCGCTCGACGCCGCAGTCACCAGCCGGCGGGGCACCTCCGGCAGCATGGGCAGCGTGATCCCACCTCGGGCGACGCGCTCCGCCAAGCGCTTCTCGGAGATGGAGGTGGGCTCGTGGGGCTGCATCACCCCCTTCCTACGGGACGTTCCCCGCAACGCGATAGCGGCTTCACGCTGATGCCTTCGCGTGTGCGCACTCCCCGACGCGCCTGGCGGAGACCATGAGACTCGCGGGATCAGCGCTTCACGCGGACCCACCGCTCCGACGCCCACGGGCGAAGGTTCAGCGGCCATCCAGACCCGTAGCCACGTCCCACCGCCGTTCCGGGTGTCTCGCTGTCTCCGTTCCGGTATGCTCGCCGCCGGACCCAACCCTCGGAGACATCCCGTGAAGGTCGCCCTCTTATTGCTCGGCCTCGCGTTCGTGCCATCACTCGCATCCGCGGTCGTTCCGCGCGTCATCGGGGTGCAGGGCGCGCTCCGGAACCAGGCGGGGCTCGCGGCACCCGACGGCTCGTACGGCCTCACCTTCCGCCTCTTCCCTGCCAAGGCAGGCGGAGCACCGGTCTACGAGGAGAAACACGGCGCCGTGGACGCGGTGTCGGTTACCGACGGCGTCTTCGCCGCGGACCTCGGCGGGATCACGCCACTGCCGCTGGCCGCGCTCGCAGCGGCGCCAGAGCTGTGGGTCGAGGTTCAGGTGGAGACCGAGGCGCCCCTGCCACGCGCCCGGGTCACGAGCGTGGCGTACGCGCTTGAAGCGGTTCACGCGGAGTCGGCGTCCGCGCTCGACGGTCCGGCGGAGGATCTCAAGTGCACCGCCTGCGTCGAGCTGGACGAGCTCACCGCGGACGTGGTGACCGAGACCGAGCTCAGCGCCGCGCTGGCGGACCTCGCCGCCACGGTCTACACCCGCCAGGCGATCGACGCGAAGCTGGCGGCAATCTCGGCCGACGTTCTCAACGTCTACACCCGCGAGGAGGTCGACGCCAAGCTGGCCGCTGTCTCCGCCGAGCTCCAGAAGTATCTCCCGCTCGCGGGCGGCACCGTCACGGGCGACCTGGAGGTTCGTGGCACGCTCGATGCCGCGCTGAAGCCCGCGTCGCTCCGGTTCGGCGCGAACCTCGGCTACGCGGAGCTGGTCGCTGCCCGCGCCCAGAACGCGGCGACGCCCCCAGTGGCGTGCACGGCCCAACACGAGGGCCTCCTCTACTGGGACACCGCGAAGAAGGCGCTCTGCATCTGCGACAGCGCCGACTGGGCATGCGGCCTCAAGCCCACGCTGGGGACGCCTCAGAACCCCGCCCCGAGCTGCGCCGCCCTCGCGGGGTCCTCGACCGGCATGTACACGATCGATCCGGACGGCGCCGGCCCGATCGTCGCTGCCGAGACCCACTGCGAGATGAGCACGGGCGGCGGCGGCTGGACGCTCGTCGCCGCTTGGGACGCCAGCGTCTCTGCCGGCCCCTGGGGGAGCACGACGAGCGCCATCCCGTCCCTTACCACCAAGTTCCAGCTCCCGTTCGCTTCGTGGTTCCCGGCGCCCCAAAGGGTGCTGCTCCGCTACGGCCCCACCGGCGACACCCTCGAGCGCGCAGTCACCGGGACGAGCTGGCAGTCCAGCGGCCACGGCCTCCGCATCGCTGCAGGGTCCGACTACCTGACGTTCGCGAATACGCTGAGCTCGCGCCGCGGCATCTGCATCCACAGCGGTGTCTACGACAGCGGCTTCAACTGCGACGGAGACGAGGGCCAGATCAACGGCGTCGGCCTCTACGAGGACAACGCCACCAACGAGGTCTGCGGCTGCTCCTCCCCACCCTACTGGAAGCAGAACACCACCTGCACCCCCACCTACTGCAGCGCCACGGGCCTGGTCGCCATCTACCTGAAGTAACCCCGATTTCCCCGATCGGCCTCGACGAACGTGCACGCCCGTGCGGCGCGTGGGCATCGGCGGCGCCGACCACAGCGGGACGCGGTTCATGGTCCATCGATGGGTCCACGCCGCACCGAGCGCAGGGCTGGCCTCAGCGCTCGCGGAAGGCCTTGGGGGCGCCGCGGACCTCGGCGAGGTCGAGCTCGAGGCGCACTTCTGGTCGCCCGTCAGCCGGCCAGATCACCGCGCCCACCGTGAACGCGCCCCACGCCTGCAGCCTCGTGGCGGCGTGGCCGTGGATGTCTCCCAGCGACACCACCGGCTCCGGGAACGTGGGGTGGAGGTGGAGGGTCACGCGGGCGACGCCGGTGCCATGTACCCGCAGGCGCACCGAATACCACCCGGCTTCCTCGGGGTCCCGGCGTACGCTGGCGTCGAGAATCCAGCCGTTTGCCTGCGCCGAGCCGCCGAAGCGGTTCTTGTTCGGGTCGTCGACGCCCTCCCGGCCGGAGCCCAGCTCCCGCTCGCGCAGGATGTGCTGAAACCCTTCGGCAGCGTCCTTCGGCGTGGCCTGCGCCAGCCACTCCACCAGAGGCGCCAGGGCCGCGTGGCCATCGTCTGGCGGGTAGGCGATGATCTCAACACCGAACTTCTCGCGCCAGTGGAGCCGATCCGTGTCGTCCACGGGTGCGGCCCGTAACCAGAAGTGCGGCGCGTGGCGGCTCCGGAAGCGGCACCGCACCTCGCGGAGGACGCTCTTCATGTCTTCGTCCGCGAGAGACGTGCCGACGAACAGCGCCGACCAGGTGGAGAGCAGCGTTGCCAGCCGCACCCGCCCGCCGGCCGCGCGCCAGTAGCGCTCCTGGTACTCGGACTCCGACAGGACCACGTCTTCCGGCTGGCTCAGCAGGCCGTGCAGGTGGATCACGGCGCGGCGCTTCCGCCGTCGCGGCTGCCCCATCAGGAAGCAGTTGATGGCCACCTCATCGGCCCAGCACGAGTAGCTGTCGACGCCCTGGCTCGTGGTTCGCAGGACCTCTTCCAGGACCAAGTCGTAGTTGGTGGTGACCCAGTGAGCGCACTCGAGCTGTGCGAGCGCCTTCATCAGCGCGTTGGTCTGGATCTCAGCCTTGTGCCGCGGCGTCAGCTCGAACTGGCGCTGCAAGGACGGAAGGTAGCTGTCGCCCAGGGCGAGCCGCAGGTGCTCCACCGCCAGCAGCGGGTCCGCGGGGAGGCGCTGACGTGGCGAGGCGCTGCGGCGGGCTTGGACCTGCGCGGCGAGCGCGTTGACGAGCGCCGGCCACCCCGGCAGGCCGACCTGCATGGGCACCCCGGCCCCCACGAACGGCACCACGCGGAGGTCGTGCAGCCGGCGGAGCAGGCGAAGGAGCGGAGTTTGCTGAGCGACCATCCAGTCGTACATCGGGACTCCCTCGAGCAAGAAGGGTCACTCTAGCGCCCCGGGCCGGCGCCGACCACGGGCGCGGAATCGCCACGAGGAGGCGCGCGTTGCCCTGACGTCTGGGGGCCCATGCGCGTCATTCCGATCGCCGTTACGCTCCTCACGGGCCTGAGCGCCGCCTCGCTAGCGGCGCCGCCCCGAGAGCTGACGCCCGCCAAGGCGGTGCCGTCGGGCCGATGGTTCGTGGATACCGCCGCCGAGACCGAGATCCTCCAACCCGAGCCGCACGCCCGCGCCACCGGGTGCCTGGCGGAACAGACCGGCGGGCAACCAAACGACTGGAGCGGCGTGGCGTTGCGGGGTGTGTATCGCGTCCCCGGATTCGCGGGCCCCGTCGCCATCCTTCAGGCGAGGTGCAGGCTCGGAAACGCCGGCTTCGAGACGCACACCTGGCTGCTCGACACCGCCACCATGGCGCCCTTCGACCTCGGCGGTACCACGGCTCACGACGACGTCATCGCCACGAACCGTGGCCTCTTGGCCGTGGACTACCTGAACACCGTGCGTAGGGCGCCGGGGCGCTGCCGATACTTGTGGCTCGGGCGCTCGGGGCGGTCCGAAGGGCTGGCGCAGCTGGTGGCCGTAGGAGATCCGTGGGAGGCTCCGGCGACGGGCGAGGGCCCCCTGGCCACGTGCGACCCTCTCCGGCGGCGGGCCGACCCGAGGCGGCCCGCGAGGCTGAGGTGAATGCAAGCCGACTCAGCGTCATCGGGTCACTCGCAGACCGTCCACTGCTCATCGCAGCACGCCGGCCACGGTCATTGAGAGTCGATACTTTGTGAGTACACGAAGTGAGCTCCATGCGCTTTCATGCCGCCGGCAGTCATGTCGGCTGCCCCAATCGAACGACGGAGAGACCGAATGCGACTAGTGGTGGTGGGAAGGCATCTGGAGAGTGCGGAGGGCCTGTGTCGTCGCGCCGAAGAGCGCCCGGGCGCCGAGCTCCGCGGCGGAGGTGCGTCATGAATTGCCCTCGATGCGAGAGCGCCCTCGATGAGCGCGAGCGAGATGGCGTGACGATCGACGTTTGCACGCGCTGTCGCGGGGTCTGGCTGGACCGCGGCGAGCTCGAGAAGCTGATCGCGTACGCCCAGGAAGACGCACGTCGCTACGAGGAGGGGCCGTCACACCGAAGCTCCGGCCCGTCGCAGCGACAAGACGGCTTCTTTCCGCCTTCGAGCCAACGCGATGAGGACTACTCCCGCCGGAAGGACGACTCAGACGCTTACGGCGTGCTCGTCGGTCGAGATGGGAAGCCGCGTAAGCGGCGCTGGTACGAGTCCCTCGGCGACCTCTTCGACTGAGCTCCGTCCTCACTCCGCTGCTTCGGCGCGGTGGACGCCGAACGTGAGACCCGGCACCCTTGTCGGCCTTAGGGGCACGCCCCCGCATTGAGGAGCCCGCGCTCGTGAATCCCGCCTATCGCGCCTGGGGGCGCTTCGTCGTCAGACATCGCTGGCTCGTAATCCTCGGAACCCTCGTGGTTACCGCCTTGGCCGTGATGGGACTGAAGAAGTACGTCAGGGTCGACAACAGCATCGAGGCCTTCGCGTCCACCAAGGATGGCGACGTTCAGGCGCTCCTCGAGCAGTTCCGCGACGACTTCGGTCGCGACGACGCGTTTCTGGTGCTCATCGAGGGCGACGTCTTCTCGCTGAACTACCTCAAGAAGCTCGACCAGCTCCACAAGGAGCTCGCGGGTCTCAACATGGAGATCCCCAGCCTGGGCCAGCGCAAGCGGGACCGCGACCTGGCGCGAGGCCGGACACCCGTGGCCAGATACGTGCCCCCGCCACGCCCCTCGAAGGTCGAGCCGGCCAAAGACGAGTTCGCCGACTTCGACGACATGGACGCTGATATGGCGAACACCGCGAACGGTGACACGGAGGGCTGGGGCGATGAGGCGGGGGGCTCCATCGTCGACGAGGTGATCTCGGTCATCAATGTGCGGCGCACGCGAGGTGTGGACGGCACCCTCGACGTGGGCGACTGGATGGATCCCTTCCCCACGACCGAGGCCGAAGCGCGCGCGTTGGGGACGGAGATGAAGGCCGACTCCACCCTGGTGGGCCGAGTGCTCGGCCAGGCCGGCGACCTCTCGGCGCTGGTGGTGCGCACGCACTTCATGGCTGAGGAAGACTCGAATCGCCTCAACACGGCCATCTCAGAGATCCTGACGAAGTACGAAGGCCCAGACTTCCGTACGCACACCGCGGGGCTCCCGGCGCTGGGCGCGCAGCTCAACGAGCTCATGCTCAGCGACATGCAGGGGCTCTTTGGCTACGGCCTGCTGCTCCTCCTCGGCACCATGTTCTTCCTGTTCCGACACCCGCTCGGGGCCTTCTCGCCGTTGCTCGTCGTGGCCGTCTCCGCGATCTGGGCCTTCGCGCTGGCGGCCGTGCTGGGTATGCCCTTCACGATGATGAGCAACATCCTGCCGGCCTTCTTCATCTGTGTGGGTGTGGCCGACTCTGTGCACATCATCTCGGTCTATCGGCAGATGCGCGCGGACGGATTGTCCAACGACGACGCCATCGCAGACGCTATCGGCAGCTCCGGTGTGCCGGTCTTCTACACGTCGCTCACCACGGTCATGGGGCTCCTCAGCTTCGAGTTTGCCTCCGTGGAGGCCATCGGGGAGATGGGCCGGACCGGCGGGTTGGGCGTCGCCCTCGCGTGGGTCAACACGCTCACCCTGCTGCCGGCGCTGCTCACCTTCAACAAGAAGAGCCTCATGGGCCTCAAGGCGGCGCAAGGCTCTGATCGGCTCGACGCGTACGTGAAGCACGCTGTAGGCCTCTCCGGGGCACCTCGGGGTCGCGCGCTCACGCTGGCCGTGTCGAGTGTTATTGCGGTGGTGGCGCTCTACTTCGCCTCCACGCTGCGCGTTTGGCACAACCCGCTCAGCTGGGTGCCGCCGGAAAAGTCGGTGGCCCAGGCAGTGATGATGGCAGACACCAAGCTCGGTGGCGCCTCTCAGATCCAGCTCCTCGTACGAGGAACGGGAGAGTACGGCGTAAAGGACGTCCGGCTCGCCAAGGCGCTGGCGCAGCTGGACGTGTACATACGCGGGTACGTGGACGCCAAGACGGGCGACAAGGTCGTGGGGAACACCATCAGCTTGCTGGACGTCTTGCGCGAGACGAACCGCGCCCTACACAACGGCCAGCACGAGCACTACCGAGTTCCGGACACGCAGGAGGAGACGAGTCACCTCTTCGTGGCCTTCGAGAACTCGGACCCGTCAGACCTGAAGCGGCTCATGACCATCGACGCCAGCACGGCGCAGATGACCATTACGCTGAAGTGGCTCGAGGCCACCAGCTATGGGCCGCTCACAGAGTACCTGGAGGCGGGCATCGCCAAGTTCCTGCCGGACAAGACGGTGGCCGTGATTCACCCCACCGGCTCCGCCTACGTGCTCCTGACCACGGTGTCGGCCCTCATCGGCGACCTGCTCAGCAGCTTCGGCGTGGCCTTCGTGGTCATCACGCTGATCATGATCGTGCTGCTGCGCGACCTGAAGCTGGGCCTCGTGGCCATGGTGCCCAACCTGCTGCCCATCGCCATGATCCTGGGCTTCATGGGCATGGCCAACATCCCCATCGACATGGCCAACCTCATGATCGCCTCCATCGCGCTGGGCATCGCAGTGGACGACACCATCCACTTCTTGCACCACTTCAAGGTGCACTACGACGAGCATGGGTCGGTGGAGGACGGGATCGCCTACTCGGTGAAGCACTGCGGCCGCGCCCTGGTGCTCACCTCCATCATCCTGGCCGCGGGCTTCTTCGTATACCTGGCCGCGACCATGTACTCGCTGCAGCGCTTCGGCCTGCTCATCGGGCTCACCGTCATCTTTGCCCTTCTCGCAGACATCTACCTCACCCCAGCGCTCCTGCGCCTGACCTACAAGGACCGCGTGGCCAAGGCCCGCAGCTAGGAGACCCCATGTCCACCCGCATTCGCGCCCACTGGCTGCTCGGCAGCCTCTGCCTCCTCACGGCCCCGGCTTTGGCCGTTGCCCCCGGCGAGACAGACGCCGCAAAGATCATGGCCGCCGTGCAGGCGCGGCCCGAGGGCAACCGGACCAAGTCACGCGTGCTGATGATGGTGAAGGACAGCGCCGGGCGTGAGCGCAAGCGCGTGGTGCAGTCGCGCGCCATCGACTTCCCGGAGGGTCGCAAGCAGATGATGCTGTTCGAGTCCCCGGCCGACGTGCGCAACACAGGCCTCTTGTCCGTGGACTATGACGACGGCAAGAAAGACGACGACCAGTGGCTGTACCTGCCCAGCCTGCGCAAGAGCACGCGCATCGCGGCGGGCGACAAGTCGGGATCGTTCATGGGCACCGACCTCACCTTCGCCGACATGACCACTCAGGACCCCCGCGACTACGCTTACAAGATGCTCGACGCGAACGCCAGCGAGGGCGGCGAGGCCTGCTGGCTGATCGAGGCGCGGCCCAACAACGACAAGACGGCCACCGAGACGGGCTACGTCAAGACCGAGCTGTGCGTGAGCAAAGACAAGCTCATGCCGCTGCGGATCAAGGCGTGGGTGAAGGAGGGCAAGAAGCTCAAGTTCATCAAGTTCGACGACATCCAGAAGCTCAACGGTATCTGGGTGGTGAAGAAGATCCTGGCGCAGACCAAGCGCGGCGACGAGGTGGAGTCCAAGACGATCATCGCGATCCAGGAGGTCGCGTTCGATCAGCCCGACGTGAAGATGGAAGACTTCAACCAGCGCCGACTGGAGCAGGGTCTCTGAGGCGCATGGGTGGCCGTCCACCAGCGCTGGCGCTCCTCCTGACCGCGACTCTCGCGGGGTTCCCCGCGGCCGCCGACTCGCCGCCGGCCGAGGAGGACTGGGGCAACGAGCCCGCACCACCAAGCGACGACTGGGGTGACGACAGCAGCTCTACCGACGACACCATCAGCTTCGATGAGTCCGACCTGACGCTTGAAGCCGCCAGGGCCCTCTCGCTCACCGGCTTCATCCGCAGCGACTGGGGCTTCTGGCTGGAGCGCTTCGGCGACGACCCCCCACCCGACGGCCGCGCCGCGTGGTCCAAGGGACGCCAGAGCCTGGACCTGGTGCTCACCGGCAAGCAGGACTTCTTCCGCTTTCGCCTCGCCGGACACGGGGAATACGATCTGCGTTATCTGGGCGATCAGGCCGGCAGCTGGGACGACTTCGACGACGCCACGGAAGAGACCTACGGCTGGCAGATCCTGCTCCGCGAGGCCTTCGGCGCCTTCAGCCTGGGGCCCGTGGAGCTCACCATCGGGCGTCAAATCGTGGCGTTCGGCGAGGGCGACGCGCTCAGCCCCCTGGACGTGGTCAACCCGCGCGACAACCGCGAGCCGGGGCTGGCCGACCTCGACGACATTCGCCTCGCCGTGCTCGCCACCCGCCTCGCGGTGTTCGCCGGCAACCACCGCGTGGAACTCATGGTGATCCACGAGGCCGACTTCGGTCTTCGCTCGCCGCCGCTCGGTCCTTGCAGCGCCTTCAACGAGGTGATCCCAGACGCCTTCCGTCCCTTGCTCGTGGGCAAAGACGTTCGCTTCGTGGACCTCCAGGATCGCTTCGACATCGAGCTGCAGCAGCCGCTCCTCCGGTGGGTCTACAAAGGCCCCGAGCTCGACGCGGGCGTGTACGCCGCCTACGTGCTCGACAAGCAGGGCACATTCGCGTTCCCCGACGCCGCGTCCGTGGTGGACCCCACCGTGAAGCAACTGTCGCTCGAGCTGGACCACCAGAGCTACGGCGTGGTGGGCACGAGCGGGGCATGGGCGTGGGACTCGCTGTTGGTGAAGTGGGAGCTGGGGGCACAGATCCAACGCGCCATCAACGTGGGTGACGCCGCCGCGCTGCCGCCCCGCGTGGAGGTGGAGCGCCACTCGCTCATCGACGTGATGGTGGGCCTCACCTACACGCCGTTCAGCGATCTGCAGCTGGCGCTCGAGTTTCAGAAGTCCACGTTCGTGACCGACGCCGATGAGGTGTTGTTCCCGATCGACCTGCCGATCTTCGCCCTGCGCATGAACTACCAGCTGCTCAATCAGCGCCTCACGCTGGGAGCGGCGGTGAGCATGTTCGGCCTCACGTCTGCGGACGAGATCGGCGTGCTCGCGCGCGCCTCAGTGGACTACGAGTTCATCGACGGGCTGCAGGCCGGAATCGGCTTCATCCACTACACGCCCAGCGACACGCTGGGTCCGCTGAGCGGGCTCTCCACGCACGATCAGCTCTTCTTGAAGCTGCGCTGGGACTTCACGGTGCTCTAGCCCGACCTGCCGCGCTCGGTCGCGGTCTGGGCGCGAGGCCTGCGCGCTTGCACCAAAGGTACGCAGTGGCTACCGTCGAACGATGAAACTCTCGACCCTCTCTTTCTGCAGCTTCGTGGTCCTTTTCTCGATGAACGCCGCAGCGTTCTCGAGCGGTAAGTCGGGTGGCGGGTGCAACGGCTGCCACAGCGGCGGCAAGGTGCCGGTCGTGTCGCTCACCGGCCCCACCACGCTCAAGGCGAACACCGAGGGCGTCTACACGCTGTCCTTTCCGAGCGATGCTGCTCAGCCGTTCGGCGGGTTCAACGTCGCAAAGTCCAGCGGCACCTTGCTCCTCGACCCCACCGAGACGATGGCGAAGCTCCTGAACAACGAGGTCACCCACACAGGCAAGAAGCAGAACGTGGGCGGGATCGTGTCCTTCACGTTCAAGCTCAAGGCGCCGCTCAACGGCACGGTGACGCTCACCGGGTGGGGTAACAACGTAAACGGGATACAAGGCAGTTCGGGGGATGGCGCCGCGTCCAAGACCCTCGCGGTGACCATCGAGCCCTGCATCGATGCCGATCTAGACACCTTCCCTGCGGTGAGCTGCGGTGGAACCGACTGCAACGATGGCAACAAGAACATCCACCCGAACGCGCCCGAGCTCTGCGACGGAATAGACAACAACTGTAGTAACACCCTCGACGAGGGTGTGACGAAGGCGTTCTTCCTCGACTTCGATAAGGACGGGGAGGGCGATGCGAGCAAGTCCGTCCAGGCGTGTGTGAAACCCGAGGGGTACGCCGAGAATGACGACGACTGCAACGACCAGGACGGCGCGATCTCCACGTCCGCCGTAGAGGTGTGCAACGAGAAGGACGACGACTGCGACCTCGTAGTCGATGAGGGGCTCACAATCAGCTTCTACAAGGACGGGGACGGGGATGGCCACGGCGACGCGACGTCCTCGATCGAAGCGTGCCCCGGCAACGTGGCCGGCTACGTCACGAACAGTCTCGATTGCAACGACGCCGACGAATCGGTGAGCCCGAGCGGGATCGAGACGTGCGACGGCATAGACAACGACTGCGAAGGCGGCATCGACGAGGGCGTAAAGACCACGTTCTTCCTCGACTCCGATGGTGACAAACAGGGCGATGCCAATAACTCCCTCCAGGCGTGTGCCAACCCCGTCGGGTACGTTGCCAACGCCAACGACTGCAACGACAAGAAGCCGACTGTCTTCAAAGACGCCCCAGAGCTCTGTGACCAGCAAGACAACGACTGTGACGTCGACGTCGACGAGGGACTGGTGGAGTTGTTGTGGTACGAGGACGAGGACGGTGATGAGCACGGCGATCCCGATGTGTCGCTCAGCCTGTGCTCGCAGCCTGACGGCTACGTCAGCTCGGACGACGACTGCGACCCGGGGCTAGAGTCCACCTATCCGGGAGCGCCGGAGCTCTGCAACGACGTCGATGATGACTGTGACTCCGAGACTGACGAAGACACGGTGTCGGTCACATTCTACAAAGACGGCGATGGCGACACGTGGGGGATCGAGTCCGACACACAGATCTCCTGCGAGCTCGTCCCGGGATACGCCACGCGGGGTGGAGACTGCAACGACGGCAACAAGGACGCGTTCCCGGGCGCGGCCGAGGTCGCCAATGGCATCGATGACAATTGCGACGACATCATCGACGAAGGCACAAGCGCCTACGACGATGATGGCGACGGCTATTCAGAGGACGACGGCGACTGCGATGACGACGCGATCGACGTGAACCCAGACGCGGAGGAGACCCTCGGTAACGGCGTCGACGACGACTGCGACGGGCTCACTGACGCGTTCCCCGACCCGGTCGACGGCACCGATGCGGCCGATGGCTCCGATGCCACTGACGCGACGGACGGCACGGATTCGACGGATGGGACGGATGCCGGCGACGCCACCGATGCCGCCGACGCCACCGATGCCACGGACGCGACCGACGCGGCCGATGCCGTCGACGCCACCGACGCGGCCGATGCGGCCGACGCGACTGATGCGGCCGACGGGACCGACGCGACCGACGCGACCGACGCGACCGACGCGGCCGATGCGACCGATGCGGCCGACGGTGCGGACGGAAGCGACGGAAGCGACGGAAGCGACGGAAGCGACGGAAGCGATGGGAGCGATGGACCGTCGGACGCCGCGGATGCAGCGGATGCCGTGGACGGAGCCGACGCGGCCGACGCCACCGACGCCGGAGAAGCGACGGATAGCACCGATAGTACCGACGGAACGGACGGCAAGGACGGCACTGGCGAGGCGGCGGGGTCAGCATGTACCGCGGCGCCCACGTCGTCGGGCCACACGACGGGACTCTGGGTGGTCGGCCTGGGCGCGCTGCTCGCGCTGTCTCTTCGTCGGCGAACGCGAGCAGCGCTCGTGCGGCGCCGCCGCGCCGAGTAGGAACCCCGACTACCGGAAGGGACAGAGCGGGTCGGCGGCGCCGCCGCAGACGCTGCCCACGCAGCGCCGAAATGTCACGCCTCGATGTGGACGTCTGGTGCTGGCCGACCGGTCATTCGGACCTTACAACCCCACCTGGCCCCGAAGCGCTCGACATGACATCAACTGAGCCCACGTCCGTAGTCCTGACGCCCGTCTGGTCGGTCGTCCTTGGCGACACCGACCACAAGGAGCCGTGGCACAGCGCGGACGACCTCGCGTGGTCTCCCAATGGTGAAGGACTCCTCGTGTGTGGCCTGCAAGTCGACGAGGACGTCGTGGCTGGCCCCGGCGACTCCTGGAGCGCGACCTGGCTCGTGGCGCGCGATGGCCAGGTCATCTGGCGAGATGCGGTCGGGGGGATGGCGCTGGCGTGGTCGACGGATGGGATCACGTTCGCGACGTCAATGCCCCCGATGCGCCGGTCGGCCGCGCAACCCACCCGTGCCCAGGCGCTCGCAGGCGGGGCGCTGCTCGGGTGGCGCGATGGCGTCGTTTGGACCCGAGACGAGGGCGAGGTAGTCGCCCGAACCGAGGACGGCGCACAGCTAAGATCGTGGCCCGTGCCGGGAGTCATTCAAGCCTTCGACGTTGGCCCGGATCGCGCTGCCGTCGTCGGCACCGATCGCGGTGTCTTGGCGTACCTGCCGCTCAGGGGCGAGGGCTGGTCCCGAGCCTTGCGCTGCCTGCCGGTCCCCGGCGGCAGAGGGGTCAGCGTCGCCCGACTGGCGCCCGACGGGGGACTCGTGGCTGTCTTGCGGTACGGCGGTCGGCACCGCGACGTCGGAATCCACAGCGCGCGAACCGGAAGGTGCCTCAAGCGGCTACCGAAGGTCGACGCGTGGCTCGAAGACGCCGCTTGGCACCCGCACGGGACGCTCCTCGCCGTCAGCGAGGGGAAGGGCCGCTTGCGTGTGTACGACGCTGCTCGTTGGACCGAGGTCGGGCAGTGCACGGTCGAGGAGGGGTATCTCAAGGCGATCCGGTGGCAACCTGAGGGCCGTGCCTTCGCGACCATCCACTGCGTCTGGGGACGCTACTGTAGGCGCCTCATGCTCTGGGATGTGAGCACGCGGTCGTGAGCCGTAACACTTCGCGTTCTCGGATCTGTCTCGCGCCGACTTCCATGGGGCTCGGCTAGTCCGGTGTGATTTCATGGACGCCAACATGGACGGTGCGTGCTTCGACGGCGCGGCGTTCATCGAAACGGCACGGAGGTAGGAATGACCGAGGACCCCATCGAACGCCGAGTCCACGAGATCTCGTACCCCATTGTGGGCTCCGCCGACGACTGGGCCCACGTCGCGGTGAACGCCGGAGGGCTGTGGTGGCGGGGTGACACCCGGAACAATCCAGTCGCGGGCCCTTACGGCATTGGCCCGCAGTCCCACGAGGCACTCCTGGCCGATGGGCCGCCGGTGAGAACCCCACCCGAGATCGCAGTTCAACTACGGGCGTGGTGCGAGGTGTTCATCGCGGGCGCCACCTCACCTCCGGTGCTCCTCTGGACGGAGCCACACATCAAGGCGCACCTCGGTGACGCCTCGGCGCTTGAGCGTTGGGATGCCCGAGGCGACACCGCGCTGCACGTGGTCGCGGGTCACGGATTGTCCGAGCTCGTCGCGCAAGTGCTCGCGAGTGGCGTGCACGTCGACCGACCCAGGAGAAACGGAATGTACACGCCGCTACATGCCGCCGCGCAGGGCGTTCACGGCGACGTCGTGACGCGGCTCGTGGACGCGGGCGCCGACCCTCATCGGCTGTACGGGGGGCAGAACTGCCTTGACCTCGCGACCGAGAGCCGGCTCGGACCGGCGCGCCTCGGCGCGCTTGTGGCCAGCCTTCTGGCCCTCGGCGTGGACCCGAAGGGCGGCGGCGCCGGGAGGCGCACTCCGCTCAGAAACGCCCAAGGGCAACTGCGAGAGGACATCGTGAAAATGCTCCTCGAGGCGGGCGCCGAGCGACCTTAGCGTCCCGACCCACTCTGTAGTCAGGGCGCTAGCCCGCTAGCGCCCTGCGTTAGGGAGACCCGTCGGCCATCGCGATACATTCACGGTGTACCGGCCATCGAGCCGCCCGCTCTGTCGGAGCGAAAACGCCAACGGATGGCCGTGGAGCGCCTTCTCAGCGCCAAGGCCGAGCCGGTTATGGAACAAAACGAGCCCGACCAGGCGCGACATCAGCGGGGACGCGACGAGCCGGCGTACGCCGTCGTCGGTGAGCTGATTGTGCGTCAGGTCGAGATCGGTGAGGCAGGGCGGGTCGGCGGCCAGAATGGCGTCGAGCCCGACGTCGGTGAGCTCGACGCCGCCAAGCCAGAGATCCTGCACCGATTCCAAGCCGCCCTGCTCGGCCAGCGTCGCGACGCCCGCGTCGCCGAGGGGGTTATCGCGCAGGCTGAGGCGGTCCGCGTGACGCAGCTTGGGGGCCAGGGCCGCGATCCCCACCGGGCCGATCTGGTTCCGAGCGAGGTCGAGCCGGCGGGGCGCTTGCAAGACGCGACCAAGGGCCAGCGCCCCACCGTCGCCGACGCGGTTGGCGGCAAGATCCAGCTCGTCCAGAGCAGGCATGAACGATGCGGCCGCGAGCGCCTCGGCGCCGAGAGAATCTAGCGCGAATCCGCACAGGGACAGCGCTCGGAGGCCAGGGCTCGCGTCGGCCACAGCCATGGCGTAGAGACCGCTGACTGCCTCAACCATCTGTTGTCCGCTCACCGACAGGAACGTCAGCTCTGGGGCGGCCTGGCACACCGAACGTAGAGCCCCCGCGTCGATCCAACGCGAATCCACAGTGAGGCCCTCGAGGCGCGACAGGAGCGCTTGCGCCGCCAGGGTAGCGGTCTGCTCCTCCGTCATGACGACCTCTTGGGCCAGCGCGAGAACGCGCGCCAGTCGCCACCCGGGGTGCGGAGGCAGCCAGCGTTCGAAGTGCAGCTGGGTTCGCTGGTACTCCTCCTGCTCGTTGTAGTCGAAGTGGGTGGTCGTGACCGGCCGCGTAACGGCGCTCCATGTCAGCGGCGCGCGGCGGACCCATCCGGGCCAGGTGCTCATGCGGCGCTCGGCTTCGGTCAGGTCGTCGTCCGTTAGCGCTCCCGCGTCGTGCAGCTCGCCGACCCGGCGCACGAGCCGGGCCCAGTGAAACCGCCATGTGTCGAGGTCGTCCCAGCGCATGCCGGGGGTCGGGGCGGAGACGGCGCTCTCAAGGGCTGGATGCAACTGGGAGCAACCTCGGGTCGAGCGCGGCGGCCACCGGGGCGGCGCACAAGCCCGACCCGCGAAGCAAACCCCTATCCAGTGTTGGGAGGCTCAGGTCAAGTGCGCGATTCGACCGCTCCTCAGTGGAAGAAGCGCTCGCTGCTCCGCAGGTACGTGTACCCGAACCCGTTCGAGCCGCCCATGACGAGCACGCTGCCGTCGTCCAGCGCCACGGCGCCGTGGTTGCGGCGGGGCACCCCCATCGGGGCGACCTCCGTCCACTCGTCCGTTGCCGGGTCGTAGATCCGGGCGTCCGTGAAGTCCTGCTCGTTCGTGGCCGTCCCCCCGGCGGTGAACACGCGCCCGTCCGCCAGGAGCACGAACGGGGACCCAACTCGCGTGACCGGAGGCGGTGTCGCCGGGCTCCAGGTCGAGGACACGGGGTCGAACAGCTCCGCCGTGGGCGTGCCCGTCTTCAGGCTACCCGGTGTCAGCCCGACGACGAGGACGCGATCGTCATGGAGGCGGACGAGCCCGCTGATCCGTCCCGTGGCGGTCATCGCCGGCATCGGGGTCCAGGCCTCCGCGATCGGGTCGAACCGCCGGCCGGCGACGAGCGTGTCGTGCTGCGGCGGGAACGCCGCGACCTCGCTGCCGAGGACGAGGACGTCGCCGCCGGGGAGCAGCACGGCGCTGTGGCCGAAGCGGGGCCCGTCGAGCGGCGCCGTCTCCCGCCAGCTCTCGGTCGGCACGTCGTAGATCTCGCAGGCGTCGGTGATGACGTCGGTCGACCAGTCGATGCCACCGGTCGCGAGCACGCTGGCGCCGGCTTCGAGGAGCGTGAGCGTGTAGTTCTGCCGTTCGACGTTCATACCGCCGGTGATCCTCCACTCGCCGGTGGCGGGGTCCCACAGCTCGCTCGGGCTCGGCACGGGCACGTTCATGAAGTCGCCGACGAGCACCCGCCCGTCCGGGAGCACCACGCCACCTCCGGACGTCCTCGGCCGGTGCAGCGAGCCGGTCCACTCCCAGAGCCCGGTGGCGGGGTCGTAGATCTCCGCACTCGAGAGCGCCGGGAGCCCGGGCAGCGGGTGTCCGCTCGTGACCATGACCCGCCCGTCCGGGAGCAGGAGCGGCCCCGGGTACTCGCGTCGCTCGTTCATGTCGGGAGCGCTCGTCCAGCCGCTGGCGACAACCACGTCGGGAGCCGCCAGAGAGTCCGGGCCGTCAGACTCGTCCGCGATTTCAGCGGCGACGTCCGCGGGGGCTTCCGCGACCGCGACCTCGCCCCCCCCACCGTCCGGCGGTGTACCGTCGAGGGACGCGCCGGCGTCCTCCTCGGAGGCGACGTCCGTCGCCGCCACGCCGTCCGACGCCTCGCCGTCCCGCGTCGCCGGCCTACCCGGATCGCCGGCGGCGCACGCACCCGCGGCCACGGCGAGCAGGCCGGCGACGAAGCGGCGAGCGCCCGACCGGGCTGCCTCGGATCGGGACCGCTTCAAAGGTGCCGCCAGAGGCTAGTGCTGACGATGGGATGAGGATGAGGATGGTGCTGCCGAACCACTTGGGCAGCGTAGTCGGAGCACGCAGGTGGATCCAGGGGCCGGCCGCGGCAACGGCTCGTCGGGTGTCCTCTGCAGACCCGCCGCCGGCCACCGCGGGCTCGACCGCACCCATCACTCGAGCGTGACGGTGCGCGACCCGAACGGGCCGACCACGTAGAACCGGGCAGCCTCCTCCTCGCCGAGCACCAGGAGCGGCCCGCCGGTGCCTTCGCGGCCGCGCCGCGGCCGGGCGAGCAGCTCGGGGCTCCCGGTCCACGTCCCCTTCATGGCAGCGATGTGACCGCCCAGGACGTCGAGCTCGAGCACCCCGCCGTGGCGGTCGGGGAACCAGAGGGTGTGCCCCTGCTCGTCGGCGGCAAATCGCTCGAGGCGGGCCCCGAGCACCCCGGAGACCGTGCGGCGCCCGCCGCGGGTCAGGTCGAACAGCTCGAGCCGCGGCAGGACCACGGCGCACTCACCGTCCTGGCAGTCGTAGCCGTCCGCCTCGTGAACGAGCGCCTGTCGACCGCCGTCCACAAGCGTGTAGGTCGGCTCCTTCGGGCCGTACTCGTGGACCGTCCACGCGAGCGACGGCAGCTCGACGGAGATCAGGCCCACCACCTCCCGCTGCGCGTACCCCCACTGGGACGCCATGTCGGCTTGACGCGTGAAGCCCAGGGCCCGCGAGCCGTCGGGCGCCATGGCGACCGGGCCGAATCCAGGGAGGTTCGTGATGAAGACGCGAGCCGCGGTGTCCAGGACAGAGATCGGGTCGGCGCTGGCCGCCTGGCGATCCCGGCAGACGGTGGGCGAGAGCAGCGCGAGCACCCCGCCGGGCTGGAGGACCAGCTCGTCGGCGCAGTTCGGCATGACCACGTCGGCCCGGGTCTCTCCGGTCCGCGCGTCTACGAAGACCGCGTGCGCGGCAGGGCTCCCGTCCACGGCGAACTCGAACGACGTGAGGATGAGCTCGCCGGGGTGCGCGGTGGAGAAGTCGAGGTCGCGGATCGGGCGGGGCGAGAAGACCAACGTGGACTTGCCGGTGTCCACGTCCAGGACCACGATCGACTGCTGCCCGACTGCGCCGCCCGAGGCGCCCCCGAGCCACTCGTCGAGGTCGCTGGTGACGATGGACGAGAGGACCAGCAGCCGGCCGTCCGGGCTGACGTCGAGCACGGTGTGCGCCAATGGGCTCGTGTAGTCGCCCACCACCTCGTGAGTGCCGAGATCGATCGCCGTGACCTTGAATCCGGAGGAGCTGAGCACGAACAGGGTCGCGCCATCCCGAGACATGTTGACCCGACGCGCGTCGAAGAGCTCGGGGAACAACGTGGCCTTTGTCCCGTCGAGCCGCTGCAACGCCGGCACCAGCACGGGGACACCGAAGAGCCACGTGGCCACGGAGGTGACCACCTGCTCTCCGTCCGGCGTGAGCACCACGCTGGAGTAGCGGACTGGCGGCAGGATCGCTCCATCGGAGTCGTCGTACTCCACCCCTCCCCCAGTGGGCGAGCCGGACGCCGGTCCCCAACCGGGGTTGGGGCGCGACCCGAAGGAGCCGGTGGTGTAGCCGCGCTCCGAGCGCCCGGCGCTGCGCCGGTTCTCTTGCGCCGAGCGGTCCAGCCCGAACTCGAAGCAGCCAACGCCGAACGTCGACAGCGCCGCTACCAATGGAACGATGCGACCGGTGGATGTCATGAAGCTCCTCCTCGATCAGGGAACGCCCTGTCTTGACCGTTGAACGGAGGAGACCCAGTGCAGCCTGCGTGCCACCGCGGGGAAACCTCCGGTGGGGGGACCACCCGCGGGCATGTTCTTGACCCTCGGGGTGGCGCGGCCGAGAAAGCGCGCTGGCCGTCCCGGAGGACACCCCCATGAGCATGCTCGACACCTTCGCTGACCTGAAGCGCCTCGTTCGTGGCCCCGGCATCGAGCCGGGGCACCGCCGGGCGCGCGTCGTCGCTGTGGCCGCACGCAAAGGCGGGGTGGGCAAGACCACCACCACGGTCAGCCTCGGGACCGCGCTCTCGGTGCTGAGCCGACAGCGCGTCCTCCTCGTGGACATGGACGCGCAGGGCCACGTGGCGCAGAGCCTGTCTCGGGATGAGCTGCACCGAGGCGGCGAGACGCTGGGCGCGCTGCTGTTGGGCAAGAACCGCGACCTCCAAGAGATCGCCGCCCCCACGGCCATCGACGGGCTCTGGACCGTGGCCAGCGACCCCTCGCTCAACGAGACCGAGACCATGCTCTCGGCGCGGATCGGCAAGGAGCTCTGCCTAAGGCAGGCGCTGAAGCTGGCTCGCACGCACTACGACGTGATCCTGATCGACTGCCCACCGAACCTCGGCACGCTCACCGTGAGCTCGCTCGTGGCGGCCGACCAGGTCCTGGTGCCGTGCGACCTCTCGACCCTGGGCCTCGACGGCGTGGACGCGCTGCTCGAGACCGTGGAGACCATCCGCGAGACGCTGAACCCCAGCCTCTCCGTGCTCGGCCTCCTCCGCACGCGGGTGGATCGTCGCAACCAGACGATGAACCAGACGATCGAAGAGAGCCTCAAGGCCCGCTACGGCCACCTGCTGCTCGACACGGTGGTCGGGATCTCCTCCGCCATCCCCAAGGCGCAGCTCGGTGGTCGCCCGGTCCAGCTCCACGACGCGGAGTCGCGGGGGGCCAAGGACTACGCTGCCCTCGGGGCCGAGGTCAGCCGCCGGCTGGGCCTGCGGGTCTGATCGCGGCGCCAGGGTAGCCTGAGCGTCCCCGCTTGTTACGGTGGGCCTCTGGCGCTAAGGTCCCGTCCCTGATGAGACCCGCCCTTGCCGTCTTTTGCCTCTTCACCGCGCTGGCTTGCGACAACGGTGTCGTGGTCCTCAACGTGGCCCCCGCGGTCACCGCCGTGGGTCCTGTCGTGTCCGAAGCGGACGGGCTCCATGTCTTCGTCTGGCTGCGGGACCACGAGCGCCAGCCCATCGAGCTGGGCGTGGTGCTCACGCAGAACGGCGCGGCCTCTGCCATCGTGCGCGCCGGCGGGCACGGCCTCACGGGCCTCACCTCGAGCCGCGAGGAGACCGGAGAGCCCCACGAGTTCATCGTGGACTCGGCCGACTTCGACCCGGCCCTCCCGCTGGTGCTCCGGGTCACCCCCGTCGACACCGAGGGCGCCGCGGGCGTGGTCTTCGTCACGCCCGAGTTCGCGGTCCAGGACGGCCTCCCCACCCCGTGATCCCGACGCTCTCGGCCCTCCCGCCGGAGCTCCCCGCTGATCCCGCCGTGTGGTTCCGGGCCCTCGCTGGGCGACCCGGGGTGTTCTGGCTGGACTCCGGACCGTCCGCCGGCCACCACGCGCGGTATCACCACCTCGGCAGCGACCCGATCGAGTCGGTCACCGGCACGCACCGAACGCTGCTCGAGCTCCCGGCCGACCGTCACGACCTCCCCTGCGTGCCGCGCTGGCTCGTGGTGCTCCCCTACGACGCGGCGGTGGTCCCGCAGCGCGCGCTCGCAGCCGTGCTGGACGCGCTCCCCGAGGAGCTCGGGAGCTCCGCGGGCTTTCGGTGCCGGTACGACGCGGTGATCTCGTTCGACCTCGTGGAGCGACGCGCGTTCATCAGCGCCGACTCTCCGGAGGCGCGGGACCGCCTTCTCGAGCGCCTCACCGCGAGCGCCGCTCCCCTCGGCAGCGCCTACCTGCACTCGCTGACGTCCGAGCCCACGGAGGCGCTGCGCGGCCAGATCGCCCGGGTGAAGGCCGCGATCGCGCGGGGAGACGTCTACCAGGTGAACCTGAGCCGGCGCTTCGAGGCCAGCCTCGAGGGCCACCCGTCTGAGCTCTACCTCGCGCTCCGACAGCGCCGCCCCGCCCCGATGGGCGCCTACGTCCAGCTGCCCGAGGCCGCGATCCTGTCGAACTCGCCAGAGGTGCTGTTGACCACCGAGCCAAGCGCGAGCGGGGCGACCGTCTCGACCTGGCCGCTCAAGGGCACACGGCCCGCCCACGGCGACGCCGCGGAGCTCCTGGCCAGCGAGAAGGACCGCGCCGAGCACGTGATGATCGTTGACCTCGAGCGGAACGACCTGGGCCGCGTCGCGGTGCCCGGAAGCGTGTCGGTCCCGCGGTTCCTGGAGGTGGTCCGCCACCCGACGGTGATGCACCTCGAGAGCGAGGTTCGCTGCGAGTGCCAGGCGAGCCTCGGCGAGGTCCTGGACGCGGTCTTTCCCGGCGGCTCGATCACGGGCGCTCCGAAGCTGGCCGCCATGGCCGAGATCGCCGCCAGCGAGGGCCGCCGACGGGGCGTGTACTGCGGTGCGATCGGGATCATCGACGCCGACGCGCGCCGCTCGCGCTGGTCCATCCCGATCCGCACCGGTGTCGCCGCCGGGGGACGCTTCGTCTTTCGCAGCGGCGGCGGCATCGTGAGCGACTCCGACGCGGACTCGGAGCTCCTCGAGATGGAGACCAAGGCGCGCGCGTTCCTCGAGCTCCTCGCGCACTGACCGTGGTGTCTTGCAGCAGTGGACGGTCGGCACGGCGTCCACGCGCACCCTCGAGCCTCGGGCGGGGGCCCGCTTGTGATCCGGATCCAGTTCGCACAGGCTCGCGCCATGAGCGTTGACGTCCTCACCGAGGCAGTAATCAACCGGCCCGTCACGGAGGTCTCGGCCTTCGCCGCTGAGCCTTCCAACGCGCCGAACTGGTACGTGAACATCAAGGCCGCCGAGTGGAAGACCGAGCCGCCGCTGCGCGTGGGGAGCCGGGTCGCGTTCGTCGCGGAGTTTCTCGGCAAGCGCCTCGCCTACACCTACGAGTTCGTCGAGTGGGTGCCCGGAGAGCGGCTGGTGATGCGCACGGCGGAGGGGCCCTTCCCCATGGAGACCACCTACACGTGGACCGCCGAGGGCAGCGGGACTCGGATGACCTTGCGAAATCGCGGTACGCCCACCGGGTTCTCGAGGCTCATGGCGCCGTTCATGGCCATGGCGATGCGCCGGGCCAACACCAAGGATCTGGCGCTCCTGAAGCGCCTCCTCGAGAGCGCGCCGCCACCTTAGGCCTGCGGCCCAGCGTCAAGGGCGGCGGGTGTCGCCACCTCGGTCGGCGCCGTCCGTCAGCACGATCCGCGCGCCGCGCTGGAACGTGAAGTACGCCCAGGCCCAGTTCAGGAACACGCTGACGCGGTTCTTGAACCCGATGAGGAACAGGATGTGGACGAAGAGCCAGAGGAGCCACGCCGAGAGCCCCGAGAGGCGCAGGCTGCCCACCTCCGCCACGGCCTTCTTGCGCCCGATCGTGGCGAGCGAGCCCTTGTCCACGTAACGAAACGCGGTCGTCGGGCGGCCGGCCAGCCGCGCCAGCGCGTTCCGCGCGGCCAACCGCCCGGACTGGATCGCCACCTGGGCCACGCCCGGCAGGGGGCGACCGTCTTGCTCGAGTGCGATGAGGTCGCCCACCACGAAGATCTCCGGGTGCTCCGGCACGGACAGGTCCGGGGCCACACAGACGCGCCCGATACGGTCCACGGGTGCGCCGAGCGCCCGGCCGAGCGGTGACGCGGCCACGCCCGCGGCCCAGACCACCGTCCCCGCGCGAAGGGCCTCGCCGCTCCCCAGGCGAACGCCGTCGCCGTCGACATGCACGACGCGCTCACCGAGGCGTAGCTCCACGCCCAAAGCGCGGAGGGCGGCGCCTGCGCTCTCCGACAGCTCTGGCGTATAAGTCGCGAGGACGCGAGGCCCGCCCTCGATGAGCACCACGCGGGCCTTGCTCGGATCGATGCGCTTGAAGTCGCCCGCCAGCGTCTGGCGAGCCACCTCGGCGATCGCGCCCGCCATCTCCACGCCGGTGGGCCCCGCGCCCACCACCACGAAAGTGAGGGCGGCGGCCCGGCGCTCGGGATCGGCCTCGAGCTCGGCGCGCTCGAAGGCCAGGAGGGTCCTCCGCCGCACCTCCATCGCGTCCTCGAGCGTCTTCAGGCCGGGAGCGAAGCGCTCCCACTCCGGATGACCGAAGTAGTCGTGGCGTACGCCGGTGGCGACGATCAAGGCGTCGTACGGCAGGCCCGGGCTCCCCTCGAGCTGCACGTCGCGCGCGGCGGTGTCCACGCCGACCACGTCCGCGAGGAGCACGGTGGTGTTCGGGAAACGCCCGATCACCTTGCGGATCGGGGACGCGATGTCTGTCGCCGCGAGGCCCGCGGTGGCCACCTGGTACAGGAGCGGCTGAAAGAGGTGGTGGTTCCGGCGGTCGACGAGGACGACGTCCACCGGCGCCTTGCGGAGCATCCGGGCCGCGTAGAGACCACCGAAACCGCCACCGAGGATCACGACACGTGGACGAGGCATGGCGCCACGGTGGCATCTGGAGCAGGCGCCGTCGACTTCCCCGGTCGGTTGAACTTGCAGGCCGGGGTCTGGCCGGTGCAGGCTGCGCCGCACGGAGGACGGTGATGCGAAAGATCTGGCTGGTTTTCTCGGTGGCGCTGGCGTGTAGCTCGGAGGGAGGCGACACGACCGCTGCTGACACCTCAGCCGCGGTCGACGTTGGCGGCGAGGCCGACATCGCGGCGCCCACGGAAGACGTCGCAGTCGATACGGCCGAGCCGGTCGACGTCCCTGCGGCGCCTGACGTGCCCACGGAGGCCCCGGACGCAACCGAGGTGCCGGACATGGGGATGGACCCGGACGTGGCTGCCGTGGAGGACGTCCCGGATGTGCCGGTCTGCGTCCCGGCCTGCGAGGGTAAGAACTGCGGCCAGGACGGGTGCGGCGGTGTCTGCGGGTACTGCAACGCCGACTTCCCGGAGTGCGTCGAGGGCGTCTGCCAGCCCTATTGCCCCACCTGCCAGCAGCACGGCACCGTCCTCGCGCCCGAGGGCACCATCCCGATCCGTGGCGCCCTGGTCTGGGCCACGAAGACGCCGCCCTCCTCGTTCCCCGAGGGGGTCTTCTGCGACACGTGCGTCGATCTGCCGAAGGGCACCCCTCACGCCTTCAGCGGCGTGGACGGCAAGTTCAACCTGCCGATCACCAGCGAAGGTGAGTGGACCATCGTGGTGCAGAAGGGCACGTTCCGGCGCGTCCGCACCCTGAACATCGTCGCGGGGCAGCAGGAGCTGGGGAAGGAGGTCACCGCCCTCCCCTCGAAGACCGACCTGGCCGCCGGAGATCAGATCCCCAGCATGATCGTGGTGGCTGACACCTACGACGAGATCGAGAACACGCTCGGCAAGCTGGGGCTGGGAGAAGTGGACGAGTGGGGCTACCTCGACGAAGGCACCGAGTCGTTCGAGCTGGTCGACGAATACGACGCGGAGGAGCTCTTCACGGACGAAGCGGAGCTGGCGAAGTACCAGATCATCTTCATGCCCTGCGCGTCGGGCTGGTTCTTCCCCACCCTCGAGGCCGCGGACGTGCAGGGGCGCCTTCGCGAGTGGGTCCAGAAGGGCGGCCGCCTTTACGTCACGGACTGGTCTTACGACATCCTGAAGGTGCTGTTCCCCGATCCCATCAAGTGGCTCGGTGACGATGGAGATCTCGACTCGGCGCAGCTGGGCTCGTCCTACGACGGCAAGGGGCAAGTGCTCGACGACGGCCTCAAGCTCTGGCTGGACGGCCAAGGCCTCACCCAGTTCGACCTCCTGGCCAACTGGACAATCATCGAGTCGGTCTCGAAGTACACCGCCCCGGACGTGGATGGGACGCTGGTGGAGATGGAGCCGACGGTCTGGATGAACGTGGTCACGCCGGATGACGGCTCTCGCCCCGCCACGGTCAGCTTCCAGTGGGGCTGCGGGCGCGGGATGTTCTCTACCTACCACTCCGAGGACGGAGAGGACTTCCTGCCGCAGGAGAAGTCGCTGGCTTACATCCTGTTCGAGGTCGCGCTCTGCGCAGACACGAAGTACGAGCAGTAAGGCCGCTCAGTACACCGTGACGAGGCTGAACGACACGTTGTGGTCGAAGTCGCAGAAGCGCTCGCCGGAGAACCCGAAGCCGTAGAAGAGATCCAGGCCCAGCTCATCGAAGAGCAGGAGGTGGACGCTGGGGCCGAGGCTGTCGGCCACGGCGGCCAGGTTTCCCCCGCCCGAGCGGTCACCGAATACCGAGAAGTCATTGAAGATCCCCAGCTTCAGGCGGTCCCGATAGACGGAGAACCGCGCCGCGAGCTCGAGGGAGCCTACGGCCCGCACCCAGTACCGCCCGCCGAAGCTCACGCGCTGGGTGGGCCCTGAGAGCTGCAGCTCGTCCGCGAGCGTGACGCCCCCTTCGACATACGCGGCGTCACCGCGGATCAGGAAGTCGTGGTGGCCGGCCCGCAGCACCCACTGCCCGCTGAAGCGCGCGTCGACGAACCACCGCGCGTCGTCGTCGAGGGCCGCGAAGAACGAGCCCCTCAGCTCGGAGCGGAGGTCGCGGCGCACGACCTCGGGGGTGAAGACATGGTGAGCCGTGAAGCGAAGCCCGTAGCGCAAGAGCTCGGGCGCAGCGTCCGGGTGAACGGGCTCCTTCGGCGTGAGGTCGAAGAAGAGGTGGTGGTGGACGCCGATGCCCGCCGTGGCGACAAAGGGCGGGACCAGGAACGACAGCGTGGCGAAGCCGTCCGTGCGCACCACGTAGTAGGCCGAGTCGCTCACTTCGACGCGGGCGTCGTCGGACACGCCCACGCCCGCGTCCACGCCCCAGGCGAGGAGGCCGCCGGCGAACGGCGGAAAGCGATACCCGAGGTCGAGGCGCCCATGAACCCACTGGAAGCGGGGATCTGCGTCGAACAGATAGCGCCGGTACGGCACGCCGACCCCCAGCGCGAGGCTGAGGCGGTCACCGGTGGCAAAGGGGTCCTTGAGGCGCACGCCGAGCTCGGGCAGAAGCCCGTAGGTCGCGTCGAGCGACGCGCCGAAGCGAAAACCGAAGGACTCCGTGCCTGCCGCAGGGAAGATGTGCAGCGTCCGCGTCGGGGTGATCACCCCGAGGGAGTTGGCGGACCCGTCGTCGGCCTCGTCCACCCGATACGTGGCGCCAACGAGACCGTACTTCACGGCGAGCACATCCATGGCCTGGCGCACCGTCCGCGCGTGGAAGACCCCGTGAGGAAGGTCCATGATCACGCGGAAACGCGCCGAGTTGTAGATGCTGGTGCCGTGGAAGACCACCGAGTGGATCACCCCCTCGTCCACGTCGAACCGCGGTATGCCCTCGTCGTCGGTCCCGTAAGACACGCGGGCGAAGGAGTAGCCTTTTCGCCGGTAGAGCCGCTCGACCTTGCGGGCCGCTTGGATGCCCCAGGTGTCGACCTGCTCCCGAGCGGCTGGACGCTTCGCGATCATCTTGCGGACTAGGGTCGGCTCCAGCGCCTCCACTCCGACGAGGGCGTACCCGTCCGTGGCAGGCGGGGTCGCCCCCGCGCCGAGGGCCGCGCAGAGAGCCAGGCTCAGCCACAAGCGTGAACCTGCGGCCCTTCGGGATGCGTACATGCCGCGCACCCTACCGCATACGAGCGGCGATGGCCGAGCGATGGTTCGTCCCCTTACCCCCCGGGGGGCGGCGATCAGTGCGGGTGCGGCTGCCCGGTCGGCGCGGCGCCCATGAACCAGTCCATGTCGTAGTCGTGGAAGATCACGAGGTAGTCGCGAACGATGCGCGTCTCCTCCTCGGGGCTCACCACCACGAGCGCGCCAAAGAGCCCGCGAGTGACGTTCTCGACGGGGCGGGCGTGGTCATGGAGCGGCCACGTCCCCGGGGTGTCGGCGAGCCACTCCTGCGTGACCGGCGTGCCGCCCGGCAGGACGACGTCCTCAGGCATGCTTCCGTCCTCGGTGACCGGATAAGCCACGCCGTGGGGGTGTAACGAGACGGGCGCCTCGGCCATGGCGTTGCGGAGGTGCGTACGGATGCGCGTGCCTTGCCGTACCACGATCGCCAGAGGCTGGAAGGTCTCAGGGTTCACCGTGGCCGCCACCTCCTCGGCAGTGGCCGACTCGAAGGCGTCCGCCGCGACGGGAACATAGACCCGCGCCGGACGCTCCATGCCGATGAGCTCGGAAAAGCCGGGGATGAACTCGCGGGCCACGACCAACGGCACCTCGGCCGCGACCAGCCAAACGTCGACCGTCTCGCCGGGCCCCCCGACGGGCGCCGGGAGCTGGACGGGGAAACGCTCAGGCACCTTCGCGTCTGCGGGGTGGACGCGGAGGAGCCCCCACATACCCGACGCAATGTGGGGCTCCACATGGCAGTGATACATCCAGTCGCCGGGCCCGGCCCGCGGGGTGGGGTCCTCCGCCCCAGCCCCAGCGAAGAACTCGATCCCGTCGTACACCTCAGCCGGCATGAGGGGCGCGACGTCGCGCCACCACTCGCCGTCACGCCAGACGTGGCCGTGTACGTGGAAGTCGTGCATCGAGGGGCCGTACGAGACGACCCGGATCCTCACGCGCTCGCCCACACGGGCCTCGAGGACCGGCGTGAGCGGATCCGGGAGGCCGTGGGCCTCGCCCATCATGAGCTCGGCCTCGCTCTCCGCCGGGTGTCCGGCGGCCACCTCCAGGAGGTGCCTCGCGTAGAGGTTCTCGGAGCGGAAGTTGAGCGAGTGCCCGTGGTTGCACATCGCGTGGGCTGCAGCGCCTTCCCCCATGACCATGCAACCGAAGCGGATCTGCTCGGCGGTGAGGCTGAACGCGGACGTAGCGTCGGCGCTGTCCACGTGGGCTGTCTCGGCCGCCGTGCCGCACCCGGCAGCCAGCACCCAGGCGAAGAGGCGGCGCATCAGTCGACCACGACGGGGAAGACCAGGGTCTCGGTGCTACCGGCCCGCTTCACGTCGACCTGGACCTCCCAGTCGCCGCCCATGGAGGGCAGGAGATCGGTGATGGTGTACACCCCGCCCGATCCGGCCACCTTGGGCGCCTTGGGACCGCCGTGTCCCATCGCCGCGTGGATGAAGCGCACCGCCAGGGTCGCGTCTTCGACGGGCTGTCCGTCCGCCGTGCGGATCACGAGGGTGGCCGTGCCGTTCGTGCCGAGCGACATGCCCGACTCGAGGCCCGCGAGCCACCCGAAGTAGCCTCCGCCGTCACTGACGACCTTGGCCCCTTCCGGCTCCGCGAGCGGGACGTCGGCGACGACCGCAACATCAGGCTCCTCGGTGCCACTGGTATCGGGCGCCTCTCCGCCGTCGGCGTCGAGGGCTCCACCGCCGCCGGTGTCGGGCGACTCTCCGCCGCCGGTGTCGGGCGACTCTCCGCCGCCGGTGTCGGGCGACTCTCCGCCATCGGCCGGCTGCGCGACGTCGGAGCCGCCCGACGCGGCGTCGGCTCGACCGCCAGACGAGCTCGACTCACAGGCTTGGAGGGTGAGAAGGCCAAAGGTGAGGGTGAGCGTGAGCGTGGAGTTGTGGAGCATCTGAAGTCCTCCGACGATTCGAGTGCGATCTGGCCAACACGCCAAGCCGTTGTGACAGGGTCGACTGTAATATCACCGGAGCGCGAGAGCGCAGAGGTGAACCGGGCCGGGGAGCTCTGCTGCCCCGGCCCCAACATGATTTCATCCGGACAAGCGCTGCGTCAGTAAGCGGTGGTCCGGGCCGCCTCAACGCCGGCGGAGATAGCCGTGCCGACGCAGCCAGCGGTTCCAATAACTCCAACGTTCGTAACGTGACCACGCCAGCGTGGAGGATCCGTCGTGGCGGGTGATGCGCATCAGCTGGCGGATGGCATTGAGGCCGACGGGCGCGTCGGCCTGAACCACCCCGAGCAGGGCCGCCGCCGCACGTTTGTCGAAGCGCCGCAGGGACGCGCCGGCCGCCGCGAAGCCTGCACGCCACCAGGTCTCCGGGTCCTTTCGCCCCTCGCGGTCCAGCCAGGCGCTCCACGCGGCGCGCACATTCGGGTCGTCGGCGGCGGCGACCCGAATGTTCGTGGCCTGCTCCAGGGCCTCGACGAGCGCGCGCCGAACCTCGAGATCCGGCTCTTCCAGCGCCGACGCCAGCAACAGGAGCACTCGCCGGTCCGGCGGCGCCAGCCGGAGCGCTCGGGCCGCAAGCGCGCGCAGCGACACCTGAGCCCCGTCCGCGTCGACCAGAGAGCGCGGCGCAGCGACGTGCTGCGCCAAGACACGCGCACTCGCGGGATCGCTGAACGCGCGCAGCGCTTCCACCGCGAGCCGTGCGCACGTGACGTCCGCCTCGACCAGGAGCCGCGCTCCGATGCTGGCCGTGGCCGCGCGGACCTCGAGGGCGCCGAGGGCACGCAGCGCCTCCGCACGAACGGTGGGATCCGGATCTCCCGCGAGCGGGATCAGGGCGTCACCCGCCTCACGCGCGTCGAGAACCCGCAGCAACTGAGCCGCGTTGCGCCGCGTGGCAGCCTCGGGATCGCTCAGCAGCCGCCTCGCTCGGCCCGCGGACTCCGCCCGGACCGACGCGTTGGGAACGTAGCCCTCCGGCAGCTCCATGGTGTCCAAACAGCCCTCCGCGAGGTCGGCCTCTGGACAGACGATGCGCACGTGGAGGTGGTCATCGTGGGGGGCCGCGCCGAGCGGCTGGCGCAGGACCGCGGCGGCGCGGTCGATGAGCTCGGCGCGCTCGCCCCGCGCGGCTGCAAGGATGCGCGAGCGCAATGGGCGGGACACGAACAGGTACTGGAGGCGGATCGTCGGGTCTTGAAGAAGCGCCTTCACCAGCGTCCACGAGCGGTCTGCGTCGAAGCGCACCGGCTCACCCGCGATGAAGCCCTCCCCCTTCCGATCGAGGCGAACGAGGTCGTGGAGCACCACCGGAGCACCCGCGGTGTCCGTGACGAAGAAGCCCAGATCGGCGTCGCGTCCCGAGTTGTGCGAGCGCGACCAGGGGATGTCGCCGCCACCGCCACGCGCCAAGTTGCCTACCGGCAAGCGCGACCCGGGATAACGCTCCGCCACTCGCCCGGCGGCGTTCACGATCGCGTCCACCAGCTCGTCCGTAGCGACGTTGGTGCCCCGCGCCGCCTGCGTGGTCATGACGTAGTGGTGGTCTCCCGTGAGCGAGAGCACCTTTCCCTGCACGATGTACCCGTCCGAGCTCGTCCCCACGGACACGGAGCCCGGCGTGAGGAAGGGCAGGCTCGGGTGCTCGCGCGGGATGGCGGCCAGTGGCAGCTCGCCGCGGTCATAGACCTCACGACGCCGCTCCCGGCGGTCGGGGCCCAGCCAGCCTCCCGCATCCGGCACCGCTTCGGCCACTGGGGCCGCAAGCCCCGACGGCTCCGGCGACACGCCTGCTGGGGCGGTAGACGGCGCCTCGACCCTCGGGGGCTCCTCGCGGGTGACCGGCTTGTCGGCGCAGCCAAGAGCCAGGAGCAGCAGCAGGCGTCTCATCGGGGGGCATCCTATGTGATCGGCGCCGCCGAGGCACGGAAGGCGCCTCGCCACGCCGCGGGCGACCACCACGGCGCCACGCAGGTCCGACGCTGTCTTCACCCGGTCGCTGGTGGAGCACACCGAACTTCGGGTGTGGAAGCCGGCGCCAACCGCTTGCAGGGCCGGGCCCCAGCGTGAATGCTCGCCCCGTGCCTCACCCTCCCCCGCTCTGGACGCGCTTTGGCGCCGGCACCCCGCTCGGAGGAGCGGCGGAGTTCTTGTTTCGCCGTATCGGCTCGCGACTGCGCTCTTCGCCATGGCTCACGCGGCGCCTGTTTCAGGTGGACGTTGAGGCACAGAACCGGCGCACGCACTGGGACATGGCACTGCTCGCGATCCGCGGCCCGGTCCTCGGCGCGGTGACTCCGGGCGCCAGAGTCCTCGAGGTCGGGACCGGCGATCTCGGCCTGCTCTCGCTCCATGTGGCCCGACACCGCCCCGACGCCCGGGTCATGGCCGTGGATATCTCCGGCCCCTTCGTGGAGAACGCGAGGCGTATGGCCCAGCGGAACGGCCTCCACGTCGAGTTTCTGGTGAGCGACCTCTTCGCGTCCGTCGAGGGGGTGTTCGACGTGATCGTGTCGGTACTTCCTTACGTGCCGCGAGCGTGGGGAGCCGCCAGCGCCCGCCACTCCCGCTTCCCCGAACCGGACTCTGTCTGGGACGGGGGCGCCGATGGCCTCGACGTAGTCCGCCGCTTCCTCCAGGACGCACCACGGCACCTGGCGCCCACCGGCAAGGTGCTGCTCGCGACCAGCGACTTCTTCCACCCACCTGAAGCCGTGCGAGCGGAGCTGGGTGACTACCAGATCACCGAAGTTCACCGGCTTGCGCTGAACCCGACCCGCCTGTGGGTCCTGGAACAAACCATGCGGAAGGTTGACCGGAGTGGACGATCTCCCTAGCCTCCTGCCCGGTCCCCCCACCTTACCCCCAGGAAGATTCTCTTTGCGTCTGGCCCTGCTCCTGACCGCCCTGCTCGTCGCCGCCGGCTGCCGCGATCGCAGCCAGGATCCCGGCGTGCCAGGGCTGGTGCGCCTTGGGTACCTTCCCAACGTCACCCACGCTCAGGCGCTCACAGGGGTTCACTCGGGGCGCTTCGCGAAGGCGCTGGGATCCGCCTCGCTCGAGGCCACCTCCTTCTCCGCTGGGCCCGCGTTGATCGAGGCGCTGTTCGCAGGGGAGATCGACGTGGCCTACCTGGGCCCCTCGCCTGCCCTCAACGCGTTCGTTCGCTCGAAGGGGCGCGCGCTGCGCCTCATCGGCGGCGCGGCGCGTGGCGGTGCGCGTCTCGTGGCCCGCCGCGAGATCGGGCTCAGTGGCGCGCAGGGGCTGCGCGGCCTGCGAATCGGTGTCCCACAGATCGGCAACACCCAGGACGTCGTGTTCCGGGCGTGGCTCGCCGCGAAGGGACTCGAGTCCGCCGACCGCGGCGGAGACGTACACGTCTACCCGCTGGCCGCGGCCGACATTCTGGCGCTCATGGTCCGCAAGGAGCTGGACGCGGCCTTCGTCCCCGAGCCGTGGGGGGCGCGCCTCGTGGCCGAGGCTGACGCCGAGCCGTACCCGGCCGACGACGGTCCCTCGGACCCCAACGTCCCCACCACGATCCTCGTGGCCCGCAACGCCTTCCTGACGGCGCGTCCGGAGGACGTCAAGCTCCTGCTCGCCGCCCACAGGGCCGAGACCGCGTGGCACGCCACGGCCCCTGAAGCCCGCAGCGTGATCAACGACGCCATGGCCGAGGAGCTGGGGAAGCGACTGCCCGACGCGGTGCTCGACGACGCCATGGCGAGCATCGTGCTCACTGACGAGGTGCTCATGGAGCCACTCGACGCGCTTGCTGAGGCCGCGTTTGCGATTGGCTACCTGCCGGACCGCAACATCACCGGGATCCTCGCGCCTCCCAAGCTCTGATGCTCCCGATCGCCATTCACTCCGTTTCCAAGGCGTTCGTATCCCCCACGGGCGAGCGACGCTCCGTCCTCGAAGACATCTCTCTCGACGTCGCACCAGGCGAGTTTGTGTGCATCGTGGGGCCCTCCGGCTCCGGCAAGTCCACGCTACTGAACCTGGTCGCGGGGCTCGACGCGGCCTCGTCGGGGTCGATCGCCGTGGGCGGCAAGGTGGTCACCCGTCCCGGGCCCGAGCGGACCTTCATGTTTCAGGAGGCCACGCTCTTCCCCTGGCTCACCGTCCTCGAGAACGTGCGCTTCCCGCTGGAGCTCCTCGGCGTGCCCAAGGCCGAGATCGCGGAGCGGGCGGTGGACATGCTGCGCCTCGTGCACCTCTCGCGCTTCCAGACGGCGCGTCCCCACGAGCTGTCGGGGGGCATGAGGCAGCGGGTGGCCCTCGCCCGGGCGCTGGTCGTTCGCCCGGAGGTGCTGCTCATGGACGAGCCGTTCGCCGCCCTGGACGCCCAGACCCGAGAGTCGATGCACATCGAGGTGCAGCGACTGTGGATGGAGTTCAAGCCCACGGTGTTGTTCGTCACCCACAACGTGCGGGAAGCCGTGGAGCTTGGTGACCGCGTCGCCATCTTCGAGACCCTCCCCGGGAAGCTCAAGGACGTCTTCACCGTGGACCTGCCCCGACCTCGCGACCCCAACGACCGGGACGTGAACATCCTGGCGGGACGAATCAACCGGGCTCTGAAGGACGAGATCGAGAAGGTGATGGCGCTCGAGCGCGACCCGGACAAGTCGGGCTCGGGGCTCCCCCCGAGGCGCGCAGGCGGGCACATCTAGAGCCATGGCGCTCCTCCTCAAACGCGTGGCGTTCGTCGCCGGCCTCATCGTCGCCTGGGGCCTCGGGACCCATGGCCTCGATGTGCCGCCGTACATCTTTCCTGGCCCGATCGACGTCGGCCGGAACCTCTGGGCCAACATCGTGTCGGGTACGCTCCCGCTGGCGATCCTCGTCTCGATGAAGCGGCTCTTCATCGGGTACGGGTTGTCCGTCCTCGTGGGGATCCCGCTCGGGATCGCCCTGGGTCGCATCCCGGCGCTCTCGTGGTCGGTGGGCACCCTCATCGTGGGCCTCCAGGCGCTCCCCTCGATCTGCTGGCTGCCGCTCGCACTCCTGTGGTTCGGCCTCAGCGAGAGCGCGATCCTCTTTGTCGTGGTGCTCGGCGCGCTCATGAGCATCGTCACGGCCACCGAGGACGCCATACGCACGGTCCAGCCCAACACCCTACGAGCGGCGCGCATGATGGGCGCGAAGGGCGCCACGCTCTACTACCGCGTGCTGCTGCCCGCGGCTTTCCCGGGGATCCTCACGGGACTGAAGCTCGGCTGGGTCTTCGCCTGGCGCGCGCTCATGGCCGGCGAGCTCCTGTATGTGGCGGGCGGGATCGGCCAATACCTGCACACCGGCCGCGAGCTCAACGACATGGCACAAGTGCTGGCGGCTATGGTGGCGATCATCGCGCTGGGCCTCGCCTTCGACCGCCTGTTCCTTGGGCGGATCGAGAAGCAAGTGCGGAGCCGCTGGGGACTCGACAGGGGGTAGCCTTGAAGATCTGCGACAGCGTATTCGACGTCGTCGGCTCTACGCCGCTGATCCGGCTCGGCCGCCTTGCCACCGGGGGAGCCGAGGTTTGCGCGAAGCTCGAGTTCAAGAACCCGGGCGGCTCGATCAAGGACCGACCGGCGCGCGCGATGATCCTCGGCGCGGAAGCGCGAGGGGAGCTGGGCGAGGGATCGGTCTTGGTCGAGGCCACCTCCGGCAACACGGGGGTCTCGATCGCCATGCTGGCCGCCGTGCGCGGCTACCGCTGCATCATCGTGATGCCAGAGGACATGAGCTTGGAGCGCCGCTATCTCCTTCGGGCGTACGGCGCCGAGGTGGTGCTGACACCGAAGAGCCAGGGGATGCGCGGCGCGGTGGCGAAGGCCGAGGAGCTCGCACAGAAGACCCCCGGCGCCCGCCTGGTCCGCCAGTTCGAAAACCCGGACAACCCCCGGGCCCACGCAGAGTCCACAGCGCGGGAGCTGCTCGAAGCCACGGAAGGGCGTATCGACGTGCTCGTGGCCGGCGTGGGCACGGGAGGCACGATCACGGGGACCGCCAGGGCGCTGCGGGCGGTGCTTCCAGCGCTCCGGGTGGTGGCAGTCGAGCCCTCTCGGGCCGCGGCGTTCGCGGGTCGCCCGTTCACGCCGCACGCCATCCAGGGGATCGGCGCCGGCTTCATCCCCACGATCGTCGACCGCGAGCTGATCGACGCCGTGGTCGAGGTCACTGACGACGACGCGCTCGCAGTGACCGTGGCGCTGGGTCGCAAGGAAGGCCTGTGCGTGGGCCCGAGCTCGGGCGCCAATGTCCACGTGGCGCTCCAGGAGGCCGCCAGGCTAGACGCCACGAAGCGCGTCGTGACGTTCCTCTGCGACACCGGGGAGCGCTACCTGCTGTGAGCGCCGGGCACCGCTGGGCCGGTAGGGCGCGCACGTGCCGAGCCGGCTGATCCCATACCTGCCCGCTGCGCTGCTGCTCTGCCTCGGGTGGGCGCGACGATGGGTTTGCGACGACGCGTTCATCGTCTTCCGAGTGGCGGACCACGTCGCGAGCGGCCGCGGCGTCGTCTACAACGTGGGCGAGCGGGTCGAAGCCGCCACCTGTCCGCTCTGGATGTTGGTCCTGGCGGCGGCGCAAGCGCTGACGGGGCAGGTGGAGTGGGCCGCGGTCGTCCTCGGGCTCGCCGCGACGGGGACCGCGCTCGCGCTCGCGGCCCGTCTGTCGCCCGGGACCGCGCCGGTCGGGCTTCTCTTGTACGCCGCGCTGCCGCCGGCCTGGGACTTCGCCACCAGCGGCCTCGAGCTCGGCGCCGCGCTCCTGGTGGTGAGCGGCGCCTTCGCCGCGCTCGCCTCCCGCCGTCTGTCGCTGGCCGCGGTTCTCGGGGGGCTCTGCCCGCTGGCGCGCCCTGACTTCGGGCTCTTCGGACTCGCCGCTATAGGGGTGGCGCTCTGGCGGGCCCGAGCCGAGGGGCGCCGCCTCCTCCCGCTCGCCGGGCTCGCGCTGGCCCCCGCAGGGGCGTGGCAGGTGTTCCGGATGGGCTACTTCGCAGTGCTCACGCCCAACACGGCCCTGGCCAAGGAGGCCTCGTTGGCCAACTGGGAGCAAGGCCTCAGGTACCTCGCGGACCTCACCGGGCCCTACGCCCTCTGGGTGCCGCTGGCGCTCCTCATCGGGCTCGCGCTGGTGCGCCGTGGCGGCGAGCTACGCCTCGAGCGCGCGGCCCTGGCGGTGGCGGGCCTGCTCCACGGCGCGTACGTCCTGCGCGTGGGCGGCGACTTCATGCACGGGCGCCTGCTCCTCCCCGCGCTGTTTGCGTTAGCGGCAGCGGCGCCCGGCGTCGAATTCGGGTGGGCGCGGGCCACGAAAGCGACGCTGGGACCGGACCCCGCGCCCGCGCTCCCGGAAGCAACGGCGGGGCACCCGCCCGCCGGAGGCTCCGGTACGGCCGTGCGACGCGCGGCTCAGTGGGCGCTGGGCCTCGGAGTGGTCGTGTGGGCCGGCGTGTCGTGTACCAGCCTCCGCCTGGAGCGCGGCCGGGTGATCCGCGACGGGATCGCCGACGAGCGCGCCTTCTACACGGCCGAGGCCGGGCGCGAGCACCCGATCACGCTGGATGACTTCGCCGCGACTGCTTCGGTCATCACCGGCCGAGCGCTGCGCGCAGAGGCAGCGGCAGGCGCATCGCGCTGCGGGCCGGGGGGCGCGCTGCTGCTGTTCGCCGACGGCTACGGGAGCACCCCGCCCACGTGTCACTTCCTTCGTTCGGACCTGGGCCCCCGACTCGTCGCGAACACCTGGCGCGCCGGGCTCTTCGCGTTCGCGGCAGGACCGGACGTCTTCGTAGTGGACCACATGGGGCTGGGCGACCCCTTGGCCGCCCGCCTCGCGCATCGCAACGGAGACCGCATCGGGCACGAGAAGGTGCTCGAGCCGGAGTGGGTCCTCGCGCGTTTCAGTGAGCCCTCGCCGGCGGACCCGCCCGCGGTCGTCGATGCACGGGCCGCCCTCGGATGCGGGCTCCTCGCGGAGCTCCTGGAGGCTGTCGAGCGACCTCTGAGCTTCGACGCGTTCACCGAGAACCTCTCCAGCGCGGCCCTGTTTCAGGGGCTGAGGCTCCCGAATCTGCCCGAGCACGCCCGTCAGGCGTTCTGCGACATCCCGTGAGTCGCGCGGTGGCCCGAAGCTCTGGCGGGCGACCCTCGCCGGCGCTGCTTGCAGGCCTCTGGGTCGCGGCAGGGGCGTCGGCCGCCGTCCTGCCGGCGCTCTGGCAGGGCCACGCGCTCGTCGGCGACGGGACCGACCTCGTCAGCCTGGTCACACCCCACTACGACTACATCGCCCGCCGGCTGTCCTCTCTCGAGCTGCCCCTCTGGAACCCGTACGTCCTCACCGGAGCGCCCGAGCTCGCCGGAGCGCAGTGGGGCGTCCTTTACCCGCTGCAGCTCCTCGGGCTGCCGCTCTTGGGCGCGCGGGCGTGGATCCTGGTCTCGACGGTGATTCACCTGGCGCTGGTGGCAGCCTTCGGGGCACGGCTCGCTTCCCGGGTGGGCACGCCGCCGGGGGCGGGACAGAACGGGGGCCGCTCCGACGCGGCGGGCGATGCCCAGGTCGATGGTGCGGGGCACCCGGAGGCCCAGATCGGCGCCATGCTGGCCGGCCTGGCGCTCGCGGGCAGCGGCTTCGTGGTGTCCCACCTCGGCGTCGGCCACCTGCAGCTCCTGCAGGCGCTGCCCTGGATCCTCGCGCTCGGGAGCGAAGGCCTCGGGGTCTTGCGGCGGCTCCCGTGGGCGGCGCCGCGAGCAGCCGGCGCGCTCGCGCTGGTGGTGCTGGCGGGGGGGCCCCAGCTGCTGCCCTACGGCCTGCTGGCGGTGGCCCCCGTGTGGTTCGGGGAGCGCTGGCCGCTCGGGGCGTGGGCGCGCCTGGCCGCGACCCTGTTCGCGGGGCTCGCGCTCGCGGGACCCCAGCTCTTACCTTCGCTCGAGCTCACCGCCGACTCCGCGCGCGCCGCTGCGGACGCGGGTGCGCTGGCCTCGGGCTACGGCCTGCAGCCCGCTCACGCGCTGGGCCTGGTGCTGCCGGGGGCCGCGGCGCGGCTCCACCCCTCGGGTTGGGAGGTCGACGGCTTCGTCGGGGGCGCGGTGCTCGTGCTCGCGCTGCTCGGCAGTCGCGGGCGCGGGGGAGGCGCGTTGTGGGCGGGCGCGGCGGTCGCAGCCGTCCTCGGGGCCGAGGCCTTGGTCCCAGCGACCAGCCAGCTGCCCGTGCTCTCGCTGCTCAGAGTCCCGGGGCGGGCCGTCCTGGCGGTGGTGGTGCCCCTTTGCCTGCTCGCGAGCCGCGGGGTGGCCACCCTCCCCGGGCGTGCGGCGCCGTGGGCGCTGGCGGCGGCCGCCGCAGCGGCGC
>SXOO01000233.1 GCA_005776725.1 Pseudomonadota bacterium
CCGACGCCGCCGCCGACGCGAACGCCGACGCCGACGCCGCCGCCGACGCCGCCGCGAACGCCGACGCCGACGCCGGACGCCCGGTGTGATAAGTTCCGCGGCGGGGCGGCCCCGAGAGGGGGGGGTGAGATGACGGCGTGGCGTGAGATGACCGTTGAGGGCTGGGGACGTTATCCGCGCAGCGTGGCGCGTTGCGCGCGCCCGGAGCGCCTCGCGGAGGTTGGGCAGGCGCTCGCGGACCGCGACGGGTCCCCGGTGCTCGCCCACGGCCTCGGGCGCAGCTACGGAGACGCGGCGCTGCTCGCCGGTGGCCGCGTGGTCCTCACCGAGCGACTGGACCGGATGCTCGGCTTCGACGCGTCAACGGGCTGGCTCACCGCCGAGGCCGGGGTGTCGCTCCTCGATGTCATCCGCACCTTCGCGCCCCGGGGCTTCTTCCCGCCGGTGGTCCCGGGTACCCAGCTCGTCACGCTCGGGGGCGCGCTCGCCGCCGACATCCACGGCAAGAACCACCACGTAGCCGGGAGCTTCTCCGACCACGTTCGCCGGGTTCACCTGCTGGTGGCCGACGGACGCACGGTCGTGTGCGACCGCGAGCACGAGCCCGAGCTCTTTCACGCCACGGTCGGCGGCATGGGGCTCACCGGCGTGGTGCTCTCGATGGACCTTCAGCTCGTCGCGATCGAGTCGCCCTGGATCGAGCTCGAGACCGTTCGCGTCTCCAACCTGGACCACTTCTTCGAGGTGTCAGCCGGGAGCGAGGCGTGGCCCTACACCGTGTCCTGGATCGACTGCGCCGCCACCGGCAAAGCGATGGGACGTGGGGTGTTCATGCGTGGGCGACACGCAGGCCCAGGCGCGGCGCCGAGCGGGCGGCTGATCGAGCGCCTCAAGGCCGTCGTCGAGCCGCTCCTCGACGCGCGCCCGATCGAGCCCGACTGGCTCCTCAACCGGGCCACCATCCGCGCGTTCAACGAGACCTACTTCCGGATGCACGGCCGCGGCGTACAGCGTTCGTTCGTCCACTACGAGCCGTTCTTCTTCCCGCTGGACGCAGTGAAGAACTGGAACCGCCTCTACGGCGCGCGCGGCATGATGCAGTACCAGCCGGTGGTCCCGCCCGACCCGGACCACCGCGCGATGCGCACGATCCTCGAGCGAATCTCGACATCGGGCTTCGCTTCCTTCCTCGCGGTCATCAAGGAGTTCGGGGAGTCGCACCACTCCGGGCTCTCGTTCCCGCGCCCTGGCACCACGCTGGCCCTCGACTTCCCGAACCACGGCCAGCCGCTCCTGGACCTCATGGACACGCTCGACGACGTGGTCCTGGACGCCGGAGGCCGGCTCTACCTCGGCAAGGACGCGCGTGTGACCCGGGAGCGATTCCAACGCATGTACCCGGAGTGGCGCGCCTGGAGAGCCGTCCGCGACCACTGGGATCCCGACGGGGTCTTCGCCTCCGATCTCGGGAGGCGCCTCGGGCTGGTGCAAGACGGCGCGGCGCCCACGGGCCCGACACGGAGCGCGGCATGAGCGCGGTCGTCATCCTCGGAGCCACCTCGCGTATTGGCCAGGCGCTGGCCCGCGAGTTCGCCAGCGCCGGCTTCCCGGTGGTCCTGTGCGCGCGCGACCTCGCGGAGGCCGGGCGCATCGCCGCGGACGTCACCACGCGCCACGGGGTGACCGCGGAGGCGGTCGCCTTCGACGCCTGCGACTTCTCCTCCCACGGGCCCACGCTCAGCGACGTGGCCCGGCGCTTCGGCGGCATCCACGTGGGCGTGATCGCCTATGGCGACATGGGCGACCAGGGAGAGTCAGAGCTCGACTTCGCGGCCGCCCGGCGGGTCATCGACATCAACTTCACCGGCGCCGCGTCGGCGGCCGAGGCCCTCTACCCGCTCATGGCGGCGGCCCGCGGCGGCACCATCGTGGGTGTGGCCTCCGTCGCCGGTGAGAGGGGTCGCCGGTCCAACTACGTGTACGGCAGCGCCAAGGGCGCATTCGCGATGTACCTCGACGGGCTCCGCGGCCGCGGTCACAAAGACGGGGTCCGCGTGCTCACGGTGAAGCTCGGCTTCGTCGACACCCGGATGACCTTCCCCATGGCCACCAAGATCCCGAAGGCCTCGCCGGAGGCCGCCGCGCGGGCCATACGAGAGGCGGTGGAGTCCGGCGTGGAGTCCATGTTCTATCCGCCCTTCTGGGCTCCGGTCATGGCCATCATCCGCGCCCTGCCGCCCGCGCTGATGAAGCGGCTGCCGCTGTGAGGTGGTGGTCGGGCGGCATCGCGGGGGTGGGCGCGCTCGTCATGGCGGCGTGTGGCCCCACGCACCAGCTCCGCCGCTACGCCGAGGACGCCACGGCGATCCAGACCGAGCATGAGGACCAGCCCCGCCTGGGGGTGCCCGCCTGGATCGAGTTCCTCCGAACGCGCCTCCCGGAAGCCGAGGCGGCCGCGGACGCGCTGATCGCGGACACGACCACAGCCGCCGACGCGAGCGCCGCCCTCGAGAGCCTGGCTCCGCGGCTGACGGCGCTCGAAGAGGCCGAGCGACGCTTCGCCCGACGCGTCGTCAGCGACCCGCAGCTGATCGACACGCTGAGGGCGCTCGGCGCGGACGAGGTCGAGGCGCTGAACACCCGACACCGGGAGCTCTGGAGCCGCCTCAATCGGGCGCTCCGCAGCGCAGGTGGCGCGGCTGACTAGTGGCCGGGATCGTTACTCCGTTCCGGGCTTGACCAGTCTGTGAGGGTCCACGGGAAGCCTCGACACCCCGATATTCCGCCGGTCGACACCCGGAACGAACCTCCGGCATCGAGCACTAGCCCCTCGCTCAGGGCGAGCTGGGCCCCGACGGCGGCGCCTCCAACGGGGAGTCCGCGCTCCCCGGACGGTACACGCGGACGAAGGCCCTCGGCGAAGCGCGTTTCCCAAGGCTTCGCACGGTGATGCCCGTCGGCCGCTTGCCGGTCTCCGTACCCACCACGAGGTGCTTGCCGTCCCAGGAAACGGGGCGTTTCCAAAGACGCGTGCCGACCGGGCCATACTCCGGCGGCGGCGGCGGCTCCTCGTCCGTGACCGGGAACAAGGACTCCTCGTGCCAGATGACCGCGCTGGCGCACCGCAGCTGGAAGCACACCGTGAGCAGGGCGCGGCGCCAGACCATTTGGGCGTTGCTGCCCATGTCTGTGTCCTCGGCGAACTCGCGCGACTGGACCACCACGACGTCGCCCGCGCTGACCACCGTGTCCACGGTGGCCGCCGCCGAGGTGCCGCCCACGCCGGAGTAGTCTCCGATCGCGACCACCCCACCGAGGCGCCACTCCGTGCCGTCCCGCAGCGCCAACAGCCAGTGGTCCATGGACCCAAGCGACTCCGAGGTGAAGCGAAGCACCGCTGTGCTCTTCGTATCGGCCGGCTTCGGGGCTTTTCGGCACACCCACACCTCCGGGGCGGCCTCGCCCAGCGCACGCGCGTGCGCCGCACATACGCCGAAGAGCGGCGCGTCTGAAGCGAGAGGCTCCCCGTCGTGCGTGTCTTCGAGGCCGCCCTCCGCCCAGGGCTCCGGCCACTCCCGGGGGGGTGCGGCTGCCGCGGTGAAGGTGACGAAGAGGGTGAGAGCAATCGGCGCGGCGGGGTGCATCACCCGGAAACCGGGCACGGTGGCCTGAGATTCCCTGTCAGGTGGGGCGTTCCGCGAGGAACGTGTGGACTACCCCGCGCTGCCAACCGTCCATGGCCTCGGTTCGCACGTTGATGAAGCCGGCCCGTCGCAGCCTCGCCTCGAAGGCGGTGACCCCGTCGAAGGCCAAGACGCTCTCCCGCAGGTAGGAGAAGAGCGTTTGTTCCGGTACGGGTCCGAGGCCGTAGGCCAGCCGGCCACTCGGGACGATCACCGTCGAGCTCACGAGCCGCCACACCCACTCCGCGACCTTGGAGTCGGCCACCGAGTACTCGTGGATGGCCAGGCGTCCCCCAGGAACGAGCTGATCGCGCAGCCGGTCCAGGGCCAGATCGCGATCGGGCATGTTTCGAATGCCGTAGGCCATGAGGATCCCGTCGTAGCCGGGGGCGAGGCCCGCGGCTCCTGGCTCCATCGCGTCGCCGAGGACGAAGCGCACGCCAGCGAGCGAATCCTTGCTGCGCGCTACGCCCAACATGCCCGCTGATCCGTCCAGGGCATCGATGAGTGCCCGCGGATAAGTGGTCCGCAGCGCTTCGGTGGAGAGCCCGGTACCGCAGCACAGGTCGAGGAGGCGGCTCTGCGGGGCTGCGAGGAGACGCTGGGCGCTCCAGCGGAGGTGCTTGCGATAGCCGGGGTTCATGCCGACCAACAGGTCGTACCGTCGCGCGATGGCGTCGAAGTCGGTGGGGACCTCGCGCTTCCGCGCCGCTAACGGGTCAATCATGCGCGTCTCCAGGGGCGTTGAAACCATCCCAAGCATGATGCGCGCACCGCCCGCAACGGTGCACGGGCGGTGTTACGAATTTGCCGGCGCGAACGCGCGGGCCGCGCGGGAGCCTCCGGGGGCGCCAACCGAGGCCCCTGCGCGCCGTCCGCGAGCGACCTAGAGCGTTCTCCACCGCGGGCGCGGCGCGCCGAGAGCCAAACGAGGCCCAGGGCCGCGAGCCCGAGCCAGATGCCGCTGCCCGTGGGCGGGCGCGAGGCCCCGCAGCCCGTGGCGCCCCGGCCGCCCGTCTCCTCGATGGGAGTGCACGTCCCGTCGTAGTCAGGGGTCTGCCCGGGCGGGCACGTGACGATCGGGATCCGGGAGTCGGGGAGGCACACGCCGTTGGCGCTGCAGGTGGCGTCCGCAGCGCACACGCCGCAGCTCCCACCACACCCGTCGGGGCCGCAGGCCTTGCCCGCGCAGCTCGGCGCGCAGTCGCTGGGGAGGCACTCTCCTCCGGGACTGCAGGTCTCCCAGGCGTCGCACGAGCCGCACGAGCCGCCGCAGCCGTCGTCCCCGCACCGGCGCTGGTCGCAAGTGGGCGTGCACGCCGTGGGGAGACAGTCGCCGTCGGCGCTGCAGCTCTCCCAGGCGTCGCACGCGCCGCAGGTCCCCCCGCAGCCGTCGTCCCCGCAGTCCCGGCCGGCGCAGTCGGGCTCGCAGCCGGGCTCGACGGCGACGCAGGTCCCGCTGGTCGAGCACGTGGTGCCCGCGCCGCAGGCGCCGCAGCTCCCCCCGCACCCGTCGCTGCCGCACGACTTCCCGAAGCAGCTCGCCGCGCAGGTCTCGGCGGTGCATTGCCCGGCGGCGCTGCAGTTGAGGCCCGCGTTGCAAACGCCGCAAGACCCGCCGCAGCCGTTCGGCCCGCAGGCCTTGCCGGTGCAGTCGGACTGACAGACCGACACACAGAGCCCTGCGTCCGTGCACGCGGCCCCGCCGCCGCATGCGCCGCAGGTGCCCCCACAGCCGTCGGACCCGCACTGCTTGCCCGAGCAACTGGGGATGCAGGCCTTGCAATCCCGGGCGTAGACGCCAGACGGGTCGGCTGAGGTGTTCGGCGCGCAGTTGTAGAAGAGCTTGGCGGGGTCCCAGCCGCAGAGGGAGTAGGTGGTGGCGCTGCACGGCGTGGCCTCGTTCTGAGGGCACTGCATGTCGTAGATCACCATCGCCACGGCGATGCAGCCCCCGCCCCAGAACTCGGTACAGCACTCGGGCTTCGACGAGCAGACCAGCTGCATGATGCCGGTGTCGCAGCAGCCTGGCTGGAGAGAGGGCGCGCAGCACGAGTTCTTCGGATTGCCGCCGCAGTCCTTGACGCACTCGTAGCCGCTCTCGCACCAGTGGAGCTCCGAGGGGCCCAGGCAGCAGCCCTGATGCGTCGCCTCGGCTTGCGCGCACGTCTTCCCGGTGGGCTTGCCGCCCGCGGCGCACTGCGCGGCGGCAGCGTGGGCTAGGAGGCACGCGGCGATGACGATGCGAAGGCCCATCGGGGCGCACCGTACGGCCCCGAGCCTGGAGTTTCAACGGCGGAGTTCGGAGCGTCGGCCCGCTGGCGGCGCCTCCCGACCGAGGTGCCGGGCCCGCCGCCAACCCGCAGACGTCGCTAGCGCCCAACCGGCGTCCCAACCGGAGCCCACGCGCCCCGGCACGGATGGAGCTTTCCCCCGGCGGCCTGCTACAGTCCGCGGCCTATGCAGAGCCCCGTGCAGAGCATGAACCTCGAGTTCGTCGACCTCCTCGTGGCGCGCTTCGAGGTGATCCTCGAGGTGCTCTACTTCCAGCGCTACGGCGTGCCCGAGCACCTCGCGCACGAGGGCTCGGATCCCGCTGCGCTCACCGAGGCCCGGCGGAAGCAGCTGGCCCAGATCGACCGCCGCCTCGCAGCGCTCCGTGTCGACGGGCGTGGGCGTGGTACGCCGCTGCCGTTCGACCGGATCGTGCAGACCTTCGGCCTCAGCGACCTCGAGGCGGACGTGTTGGCGCTGTCCGTGGCCCCGATGTTCGACCCAAACGTCCGCGACCTCATCGCGCGCTTCCGGGACAACATCCTGCTCAACTTCGTCGACGTGGACCTGTGCCTCCGCGTCCACTTCCCCACACGTCGCGGCCGCCTGCAGGGCCTCGAGCACTTCGGTGAGAACGCCCGGCTCGCCAAGAACCGCCTGATCCGCCTGCGGCCGCACAAGGAGGCTCGCGCCGACCAGCTCATGGCCTACGAGGTCCAGATCCCGGGGCGCGTGGTCAACGCGATCCTCGGCCAGGCCGAGCTCGACCCCACGCTCTCCGCCTACGCCCGCCTCGTGGAAGCCAACGTGCCGCTCGAGCACGTGGTGGCACCCGAAGAGGCCCTGAAGGAGGTGCTGAACCTCGCCGACCAGTTCGCTGGGCGCCTGCGGGAGAGCGCAGCGGCGCTGTCGACCGAGATGGGCCGGCTGTCCCGCGGGGCGGCGCTGCAGTTCTGCGGCCCCTCCGGCACCGGCAAGACCCACACCGCACGCGCGGTGGCCACGTTTATCGGAGTGCCCACCATCGAGGTCGACTGCGGCCGGCTGGCGAACGAGGACGCGCGCTTCAAGACCATCATCGAGGACGTGCTCTGGCAGGCGCGGCTCACCGGGGCGATCGTGGTCTTCGATCGGTGCGAGGTGATCCTGGGCGAGGGCAGCCAGAAGTTGCCCGCCCTGGTGTCCGAGCTCGACGACTTCGAGGGGCTCGCCATCTTCATCACGGTCGATCGCAACAAGATCGACGCCGCGCTCGAGCGCTGGGTGATCTACCAGCTCGAGTTCGAGCCGCCCGACATGGTCGACCGCGCGCGCCTCTGGACCATCCACCTGCCGAAGTCGCCGCCCCTCGGAGACGACGTGGAGGTCGACTTCCTGGCCAGCCAGTTCGAGATCACGGGCAACCAGATCCGGAACTCGGCGCTGGTCGCGGCGAACATGGCGCTGGCGGAGGCCGTGCCGGACTCCGAGAAGCGCATCAGCAAGGCCCACCTCCATCGCGCGGCGCACGCGCAGATGCGGGCTTCGCTGTCCCAGTACGCCCGGCGCAGCAAGGTCAAGCTCACGCTGGAGGACTTGATCCTGCCGGAGGTGGAGAAGCGGGAGATCCAGACCATCATCGACGCCGCCAAGAGCCGCGCCTACGTGATGAGTAAGTGGGGCTTTGGGTCGAAGCTCACGACGGGCAAGGGCATCGTGGTGCTCTTCTCGGGTGATCCCGGCACCGGCAAGACGCTGTGCGCCGAGATCATGGCCAAGGACCTAGGTCTCGAGCTCTACCAGATCTCCATCCCTCAGGTGATGAGTAAGTACATTGGGGAGACGGAGAAAAACATTCAGAAGATCTTCGACTCGGCCAAGGCGAACCACGCCATGCTGCTCTTCGACGAGGCCGACTCGTTGTTCGCCAGCCGCGTCAAGGTCGAGAGCTCCGTCGACAAGTTCTCCAACATGGAGACGAACCTCCTGCTCCAGGAGATCGAGCGCTTCGAGGGAATCGTGATCCTCACGACCAACCTCGACAAGTCGATCGACAAGGCCTTCCAGCGCCGCATCCAGTTCAAGGTCCACTTCCCGTTCCCCGAGGCGGAGGCGCGGACGGGGATCTGGAGGCTGCTGTTCCCAAAGACCTGCCCGATCGCGCCGGACCTGGACTGGGACACCATCGGCAAGGCGTTCGAGATCTCGGGCGGACACATCAAGAACGCCGTGCTCCGCGCCGCGTATCGGGCCGCGATCACCGGCGGGATCGTCACCATGGAGACGATCCGCTTCGCCGCGGAGCAGGAGTGCAAGCAGTCCGGGAAGCTGTTCCGATCGTTCAAGCTGCCGGGTGAGCCCGGCTACGACGACTGACCAGGAGCTCGCCTCCAGGCGGCGCTTTGCGGGCCCTCAGGGCGTCTTCGGGCGCTCCGTGGCGTCGGTCCGCCCCTTGAGCGCTGCCGTGCACAACGAGTCCAGCACCGCGGGGCCGATCACGGCGACCGGCACGTAGTTCTTGTCTGCGGCGCCGAAGTAGCTCGACGGGCGGAAGTACGTAATCACGGTGTCCGCGAGGTCGAGCGTGACGTTCGATGGGAGCAGCCGCAGCGTGGCCGAGTACTGCCGCTGTGACGCCGGGAGCTTCTCCGTGGGCTGCTCGATGCGATCCGGACCCAGCTCGAGCTGCAGTGAGAACGTGGCCGCCCCTGGGGGGGGCGCGAACGGCCCGTGGCGCGGGTCCGGCTTGGCCAGCGGACACCGCAGCGTCAGGGCGCACGACGGGCACTTCTTGAGCTCGCCCTTGCCGCAGACGCGCAGCGCGGTGCCCGTGGAGGCGCAGTCCCCGAGCCCCACGACCCTCGAGTCCTGCATGGTCGCGAGCCGCGCCGCCAGGGCCTGACGCTCGGACGGCGGAGCGCCCCACAACAGCGCGACGGCGAGTAGCCCGATCACCAGCGCACCGTGTGGGTCTGCTTGTCGCCGGGCTCCACGATCAGACCCGGAAACCGCCGGGTCTCGCGATCGGGGCAGCGCAGGGTGAGGTCGACCTCGCCTCGGGGCACCGCGAGCCACTCGCCCGCGGCCACTTCGTCCAGCCCCTTTTCCGCGCGGGCAGACACCCTGCACCCTGGGACGGCCGGCTCCGACACGATCCGTACGCGACCGAACGCGATCGGCACCGTGAGCTCGAGGCTCACGGACCCGCTGGCCGGGACCCGCGCGCTACGCTCGACCTTGCCGGAGACCAGCCGCGACGGCGCCGCTCGGACCCTGACCACGTAGTCTCCCGCGGGCAGCGTGTTGCTGCCGCTCTCGAGCGGGTGCTCCACCCCGGCCCCGTCGATGGCCACCACCGCCGCGTCCGTGAGCGCACCGGTGCCGTCTTGGCCCACGACGCGCACGCTGAGCGTCCCCGTGGCAGCGCCCACCGGAGGCGCAATGACGGCTCGTTCGCCGCTCCGCACCTCCACGGTGTGTTCGGCCACGGGGCTCCCGCCCGGGAGGTCCGCGCGGACGAGGGCAACGCGGTACTTCCCGGTGGGAAGCGTGAACACGGTCGAGGCGGGGCGCCGGGTCACGACCTGCCCCGTGGCGTCGGCGCGACCAGAGACGTCGAGCCGCACGATGCACTCCAGGGGTTCCGTGGGGAGAGGCTCCACCGCCAGCTCGCCCACCTCGGCGACGAGGCGCGCGGCCAGCTCCGCCGACTCCCCGGGCGCCAGGATCACGCCGCGGGCCCAGCCCTCGAGCGCGAGCTCTCCGTCGCGCAGGCTGATGCGCACGTCGTAGGCGCCCGGCGGCACGTTCAGGCGCTCGTCCGGACCACCGGTGGCGCTGGGACGTCGCGGGCCCTCGGCGGGGAACAGCTGGATCCAGGGTCGCCCAGGCAGCGCGGCCGCGTTGGACAGCAGCACCACCAGCTCGCTCTCGGAGCGCGTGAGGTTGCCCGCGGCGCGTGTCAGCGTGACCGCGGAGAGCACGCCCGACACGGTGGGCGGCGGGGGCGCGGGCGCGGCCGGCGCAGGGGCGGCGTCGAGGCTCGGCTCCGCGGCGCGCTGGCAGCCGAGCAGCGCCAGAAGAACGAGGAGGTGAATGAGGTGACGGGCGCTCACCCGTTGACCCCCAAGAGGTCGGAGAGCGCCGTGAGCGGGACGAGTACGGCGCGCCGCTCGGAGCCCAGCTCACCGTGAACGGGAACCACCGTGTCGAGCACCAGGCCCAGAGTGAGCCCGTCTGCCGCCAGGAACGCCGAGCGTAGCCGCGTGGGGTCGAGGCGCGCACGGCGCCCGCGGTTCAGCTCGTACTCGAGCGGGCTCCAGCGCGCCACGACCACTGGGGGCCGGCCCTCCACCAGGAGCGAGATCAGCGTGTCGGAGAGGGGCGCCTCGGAGGGCGCCTCGAGCACCACCTCGACTCGCTCGTCGCCCAGCGCGAAGACGCCAGCGGAGGCTCGCTCCCCGGGACGGCACTCGGCGAAGGTGCATCCGGCGCTGGTGGCGACCCCGAGGGGCTCGACCGCAGTGAGGTCGCGCGACTCGCACCACGTGAGCGCCGCGGCCCGCTGGGCGGACAGGAGGCTCGCGTGGCGTTCCGGAGCGGCGGTGCCCGGGAGCGGACGTTCCACGGCGCCTGGCCCCCCGGGCGAGGGCGCCGCGCGATAGAGGCCGTCCGGGTAGTAAACGCGCCGCTCCACTGTTTGCCCGTGCAGCCCTTGGAGCAGGTCGCGCTCGGTGCGTAGCACGACGACTTCGCCGCGCCCGGCGCAGAGGGCGTCTTCGACGGCGGGCGGACCGGCGAGGATGAGGGCGGCGATCCACATGGCGCAGGGGAGCCTAGCACCTCGAAGCGGCGCATGCCTTGCGATCGCTCGGCGAAGGACTCGGAAGTCGCTCCGCACTCCGACGCGCCGCCTCGCCGCCGCCTGCGACTGTTCGGGCCCCGCGGGCCTCGACCTGCCGACGAACTTCGGGCAGCGTAGCCGCCGCCATGGAACTCATCGCGCCCGGCTGGTCTGACTACGAAGTGCTCGACGCGGGCGACGGCCTACGCCTCGAGCGCCTTGGCGACATCCTGATCACCCGGCAGTGCGCGCAGGCGATCTGGCCGAGGCACCTCCCGGAGCGCGACTGGCGCCCGCACGCGGTGCACTTTCGCAACGACACCGGGCCTGGCGCCTGGTCCTACCCGCGCGGACCCGTCCCCAGGGCCTGGCCGATCCGGCGCGAGCGCGCGGCGTTCGAGATGCGCCTCACCGAGTTCGGGCACATCGGGCTGTTCTCCGAGCAGGAGACGCAGTGGCCCTGGATCGAGGAGCGGCTCGCGGCTCGGGCAGGTGCCAAGGTCTTGAATCTATTCGGTTATACGGGCGGATCCACCCTGGCCGCCGCGCTCGGCGGGGGCCAGGTCACCCACGTGGACGCCGTGAAGGGCGTGGTGACCTGGGCACGGATCAACGCCGAGCTCAGCGGCCTCGGAGCCGCCCCCATCCGATGGATCGTCGAGGACGCGCCGCGCTTCGTCAGTCGCGAGCTACGACGCGGGAACCGGTATGACGCCCTGATCCTGGACCCACCCACCTTCGGTCGTGGACCGGACGGCTCGGTGTGGCAGCTCGAGACCTCGCTGGTCCCCATGCTGGCCGAGCTCGAGCAGCTGCTCTCGGACGCGCCGCTCTTCGTCCTGTTGTCAGCCCACACGCCTGGCGTGACCGCGGCGGTGCTGCGCAACCTGCTCGTCCCGCTGGTCGCGCGCCGGGGCGGTCGCCTCGAGTCGGGCGACATGGCACAGCGCTGCGCATCGGGGCCCTACCTCGTTCCGCAAGGGGTCTACTGCCGCTGGCTGCCGTGAAGTGAGGCGCCGCGACCCGCGCGCTGGCTCAAGGAGTGCCTAGTCGCGGCTCGCGTTGGTACCGGCGGACGAGCGGGATCCCTGGCCCAGCACCCGCTCGAAGGGCGACGCGTGATAGTCCTCTAACAACGCGACGTGCTCCCACTTGCGCGCAGCGTCGTTCCACCGCCGGACGCGCAGCTCGTCGTCCTGGAGCATCACGAAGGTGAACTGGCGCGCCCGGGACCGAATCGAGTCCCACGGGCCGGGATAGGGGATCCAGGTCCCGGAGTTGGCAAAGCCACCGCGGCGGCTGGTGAAGTGGCGCAGCTCGACCCCGTGGGTGTGGCCCATCGAGACGAAGGGGACGTCCACGATCGTGGCGATCTGCTCCGCGACCGCGACGTCCGAGGGCTCGAGCTCATCGGAGGAGCGGTGGAGCGCGCGATTGACGAAGCTGAACCCGACGAAGAGCCCCGCGATGGTCAGCACGGCCAGCACGGCCAGCAACGACGCTCGCCCCAGGATGCCCTCGGCGAGCCAGGGCGAGCTCTGGATCCAGGAGAAGATCGCGAACCAGGTCACCAGCGACAAGAGCAGCACGGCGGCGGACGACAGCGTAGCCCGCACGACGGGCCGCAGGATCTGCTGGAGCAGGTTGTACTTGGTCACGCCCACGGCGCGCCGCTGCAGGCGCTGCACCTGTACAAGTCGGTCCCCGAGGCCGGTCTGGTCGGCCAGGGCTCGAAGCCGCGCCTCGTGCTCCGCCTGCACGGGGGCCAGCCCCTGCTGCTCGAAGACGCGCGCCTGCTGAATGGCGCGGATGAAGTACGGGAAGTGCAGGGAGAGCGTCTTCAGCAAATCCAAGAAGTTGTGATGCGTGGTGATCCCCATGTACTGATCGAGCGTGGCAAAGTGCGTGGTGAACGGGTCCAGCATCCGGAGCTTGTTGTAGACGAAGCGGACGAAGGCGCTGCCGATCGGGTAGTCGAGCTGGACCTCGCGGTTCGGGTGGTACTCCGGCGGGAGCACCGGGTTCATGACGTAATGAACGGCGTTCGACCGCTCGTGCTGGTTTCCGTGCTCCACCCAGTATCGCCCGGGCTCGTAGACGAACCACTGGTGGAAGTGGACCTGCTCGGCGAGCGCCGGCGCCTCGAGCTTGTGCGTGGCGAGGCTGTTCGCGAGCGCCTGGACGATCGCACGCTGCACGCCGGGCCAGAAGAGCTCTTGGTCGTGATTGCCCCGGGTGAAGGCGAGGTGGTGGCCCTTGGCCAGGAGCTCCGCGAGGCCCTGGAAGAAGCGTGGATGACCCTCGGCGATCCGCTCGAGCTTCCAGACGGCGTGCGCCTCGGTGGAGCCGAGACCGAACTCGCGCTCGACCCGCGAAGGCACCGGGCCGGAGCCCTCGGGAGGCACGCGGACCACCGACAGGAAGTCGAAGATGTCGCCGTTGAGGATGAGGGCGGCGCCCTTACCGCGCTGCTCCGACTCCGCCAGTATCGCGCGGGTGAAGTTGCGGAACTCGAGGTCGTAGAAGAAGCACTCGAGGCGCGAGAAGCGCTGGGGCTCGGGGAGGAAGCCCTCCCCGAGGTGGAGGTCGCTCACGATGTAGGTGTCGAGGCCTATGGGGAGCGGCATGGCCGCTTCTTATACCCGAGTTCCTCGCGTGAGCAGGAATAGTCCGCCGTCGGCTCCGCTCAGGGGGCGCCGCCCAGCTTCTCCATGCAGGCCAGGAAGGCGTCGTTCGGCTCCCAGCCGCAGCCGCCATCCGCGTTGAAGTTGCCGCAGCTGCTGTACTTGAAGCACTCGTAGTAGGGCGCCCAGATACAGATGCTGGCCATCTCCTCCGCGGCGCAGATCTCGCCCGAGCAGCCGCTCACCTTGCACTCGTTCTGCACGGGGGCGGGGACGCAGGTCCCGGGCCCGGGCGGGCACCAGCCGTCCCAGCACGGCGGCGCGAAGGCGTCTCCCGCGCTGGCCGGGTACTCGCAGATCTCACCCTTCTGGCAGTCGGCGTCGCTCGAGCAGCCGGCAGGCGGGGGCGGCTCCTTGCCGATGCACTGGAAGAAGCACACGGCGCACATCGGGCAGCTGGGGTCCGCCGTGCACTGGCAGGAGGTGCCCTGGGGGCAGTCGGCGTCGGTCTCGCACTGGCTGGGGGGCGGCGGGGGCGGGTTCTCGACGCACTGGAAGAAGCAGACGTCGCACATCGGGCAGCTCGGGTCCGAGGTGCACTGGCAGCTGGAGCCCTCGGGGCAGTCCGAGTCGGTGTTGCAGCCGGGGTTCACCACGTCGTACTGGCAGGTGCCCTCGCAGTAGGGCTGGTCAGGGCAGGAGTCGGGGTAACCAGGGACCGGGTCGCAGGGGTAGCACTGCTGGATCTCGCAGTGCATGCCGCCGCCGCACTGGGCGTCGTCGTTGCACCACTGGCCCACTTGGACCGGGACGCACTGGCTGGTGCACGGGCACTCGATGGGGGCGAAGCTGGGATCCGCGTCGCCCTCGGCCGGCGCCATGCACGGGGCACAGACCGTCTGGCACGTGAAGCCCTGGCCGCAGTCGTAGTCCGACTGGCAGCCCGTGGGCGGCGGCGGGAGCTCCTGGCAGCTACCCGTACACGCGGGGCACGTGCAGGCCGCGAAGTTGTCGGGCGGGCAGTCGCACATCGGGCAGACCTCGATGGCGCAGTACTGTCCGTCCTTGCACTCCGCGTCGCTGGTGCAGCCACCCGGCGGCGGGGGCGGGGGCTCGTCGCCCCGACAGATGCCCTCGCACTGGTTGCCCACGCACTCGGTGAAGTCGCACCACTGGCCCGCCGGACAATCGGCGTTCCCGTTGCACTCGGCGAAGCTGGGCGCGTCCACGCAGAGGCCCAGGCAGTCCGTGGTGCAGATCGAGCCATCGGGGGAACAAGCGCTCGACTGACAGCCATACTCGTAGCTACAGAGCTGGCCCTTGCCGCACATCGAGTCGTCGGTGCAAGCGTTCGGGTTGGGCACCACGGGGCCGGGATCCGGGTCGGCCCCGCACTCGTAGCTGCACTGGCCCTCGTCGCAAGACCAGGCGCCGACGCACTTCACGTGCGGGAGGCCTTCGCAATCGGAGGCCACCTTGCACATGGGCTCAGAGGGGGCCTCCGAGTCCGACGACGAGTCAGCGCCTCCGCAGCTCTTCGCGCCAGTGAGCAGCACGAAGCTGCCGGCGAGGAGCGTTCCGGCGCTCATCAATGAGGTGATTGTCTTCAGCATGGGAGCCTCCCTTGTGCCGCAACCGCGGCGGTGTTTGGTGCCGGCGGCGCTTCGCTTGGCGCACCGGCTACCAGGGCCCTAAGCACGGCTCGTGCCAACGCGATCTACGCGCTGTGACCGTCTCCCGCGGAGCGCCGACTCGCTCCTGCTGAACATGTGTAAAAACTGTTGACGGTCGAAGGGGCGGCGGTGACGGGGAGATGCGTCCCCTGGGACCGCTCCGCCGCAGTGGCGGGCTCAGAGCCGGCAGAGCGCGGCGTGCGGGTCGTCACAGGAGCGGTCGTTCCAGGTCCCGTCCGCCTGGAGGATCACGCAGTCCTGGCCGCCGTTGTCGTTGGGCGAACCCTCGGCCCAGAACGTGAACCCGGTGATCGACCCATCGGGGAGGCGCCAGACCCCCTCGACGGCCACGTCCGTGAGACCCATCCAGGCGGTGATGCCTACCGGGACCGCGGCGAAGACGGCGCTCTGCAGGGCGGCCTGCGCGGCGGTGGACTCAGGTGTGTAGAGATGGCCGCCGAGGTTCGCGCACGCCGCGCTGGCGTCGTGCTGGCTGGTGGCGTTGAGGCAGAGCGCCAACGAGGCGGACGCCCCCACCAGCGGAATGCACCCCTGACCGCACTCGGCCGGATCGTCGATGATGCCGTTGCAGCCTTGGTCCTTGCCGTCTCCGCAGATCTCGGGCGCGCCCACGAAGGTGAGCGGATCCAAGTCGTTGCAGTCGCTCCCGCAGGTGGTGCGCCCGTCGCCGTCGCCGTCCGGAACGTGGGTGCAAGCGGGCTCACAGATCATGGGCAGCTCGAAGCTGCACGGCACATCGTTCCACGAGCCGTCTCCCCAGATCTGGGCGCAGTGCTCGGCGCTGTCGTAGTTGTCCGGTTGGCCCCCGGCAAACGGGGGCGTGGGGAAGGCGACGCCCGCAACGTTCCGCCACGAACCTTCGACCTCCGAGTCCGTGAGACCCACCCACGGAGAGGCGCCCTGGAGCAGGGAGACGAAGCGCAGGTTCTCGTCGGGGTCGTTGCCGATCGCCACGTCCATCCCCCACGCCTGGCATCCCGACACCGCGGCGTCCCAAAGGACGGGGGTGGTGCACACGCGATAGCTCTTTCCGGCGACCGAGTACGCAGCGCACGGCGGAGGGCAGCCCGCTCCGTCATCCACCACGCCGCTACAGTCCTGATCGACGTCGTCGGCGCAGGTGTCGGCGCTGTATGGGCCGATGGCCTTGGAGCTGTCGTCGCAGTCGCCCTCGCACACGGTGATCCCATCCTTGTCCGCGTCCGGGTCGATGGGGCAGGGCGCCTCACAGACGACGAGGCGTTTCGCCCAGCAGTCGAGGTCGTTCCACTGCCCGCCCGGCCAGATCTCCACACAGTTTTCGGCCGTGCCGCCGTCGGGCTGGCCTTCCCCAAACGAGACCGGGCCCGGGTTGCCGTCCACCCAGATGAAGCTCCCCTCGGCGCTGAGGTCCGAGAGCCCGAGCCACGCGCCGTACGCATCCAACGCCGGGACCACGTTGCTGAGGAAGCCCCACTCCCCCGGTCCCGAGAGGACCGCGAGCCGGCTGCCCAGGGCCTCGCAGTGCGCCTTGGCCTGGTACCAGGTGTAGGGCGCCGAAGCGACGCGGTACTCGTGTCCGCCCAGAGTGACGAGATACGTGTTGTCACACCCAACCGCGTCGTCGGGCCACCCGCTGCAGTCCTGGTCGACGCCGTCAGCGCAGAGCTCGACCGCCGCGGGGTGCTGGGTCGGGTCCATGTCGTTGCAGTCGGTCTGGCAGTCGCTGCCGTCGCCGTCGAAGTCGGCCGCGGGGTCGTTGAGGCAGGCGGTCAACGCCTGAAGCTGCGTTGTCTTGGCCGCGATCCAGGCGCGAGTCGCCGCGACGGACTCTGTGATCGCTTCGATCGGGTAGGGCTTCTTCGGATCTGCGTTGGCGTAGGGGGCTCGAAACTCGGAGACCGCCGCCGCCAGACCGTCGAGGTTCACGGCCGGGAGCGTGGCCGCCACCAGGCTGAGCGCCTCGACGTACAGCTTGGCGCAGGGCTCGCTCGCCAGGCACCGCCCGAAGAGCAGCCCGCCTCCGCCGAACCAATCAAGCTGCGAATCGAAGGTCTGGTCCGTCCCCCAGGGCAGGATGGTGGCCCGGCCGCCGTCGTCGAGGTGGAAGTAGTAGTTGTTGCTGGTGTAATAGCCGTCCCAGTGGCCGAGGAACCGCTCCGCCGCGAAGAGGCGGGCGACGCGGGTCCAGTCGACGAGCGGCTCCATCACCTCGAACCAGGTCTCGTTCGGAGTCTCCGTGGCGGAGACCGACAGGGCGAAGAGGTCGGCGGTGTCGGTCTCGTCGCCCTCGTCCACCTCCAACTCGTAGGGCGCGTGGAGGTCCTCGCCGTACTCACCTTCGTAGAGGTGCGCAGTGCTGTGGAACGCCCGATCGAGCGACACGTCGTCGTATTGCTCGAGGTTGAGGTAAAGCCCCTGGAGCTCTCCGTTGACCTTGAGGAGGGCCCACCCCGTGCGCGGCACTGGGATGTCGAGCGCCCGAAACAGCGCGTACGAGAGCACCTCGCGGACCATGGCGCCGTCCTGGATCATGTTGTTCAGCGTGAGCTTCTTCTGCCCGAGGACGCGCTGCTTCTTCACCGTGTGGTTCAGCTTCAGCTTGAACCCGGGCTTGCCATCCAGCGTCTGGAATGAGCCCCAGCGCCCTTTGAGACGCGCGCCGATCTCGAGCGGGCCGTGGACGACGCCCCCAACCGTGACAGTGAGGGTGGCGGGCACGTAGGTATAGGGGTCGTTCCACAGCGCAGCGGCGGACTCAGGTGGAATCTCGAGGTCGACGCCGTTGATCTTCAGCGGGTCATAGAGCGCCGCTGCGGGATCTGACGGAGGCGCGTTCGGGAGCGCCGGGCTCGGCTCTCCCACGGCCCACTCGCCCGACGCGTCCGGGAGCCGCGACCAAGAGAAGGCTCGCGGGATCAGCGGAGGTTCTACCTGGTCCAGCGTCTCGCTCCCCAACGTGAGCCGCAGCAACGCGCCGCAGACGGGGAGCTCCAGCTCAGGTGTGAGCAGGTGCTGCCCGGGCGCCAGCAGGGTGCCCTCCGGGAAGGTGTACCCGGCCGAGTCCGAGAGGTCAGAGACGAGCAGCGCGCCGCCCAGAGGGAGCGGTGCGTCGCCGCCCACGCCCACGAGCTCCACGGTGCCGTCTCGGCAGGTGACCTCGTTGAGGCGCGCGGTGGTGGGCACCGGGGGCGCCACGGGCACGTCTGGCTCCGGCGGCACGTCTGGCTCGGGCCACACGTCGTCTTTGGGTAGGTCGCCATCCACCAGCACGTCCGGCGCCGGCTGCGCGGCATCCGCCGTGTCAGCAGGTGGGGTGGAGGTGTCGTCTACGGTGTCGGGCGACCCCGGGACATCGGCCGGCCTCGCGTCCGTGGGCGCCGGCGCGGACGCGTCCCCGAGATCGAGCTTTGGCCCGGGGAGCGGCGCGGTCTCACCGCCACAGGCGAGAACGAAGAGCAGGATCGCGCGCCGCATCAGTCGATCGTGGTCTTCTCTTCGGTCTTGTAGGTGACCGTGAAGTCCTTGCTCGAGCCGTCGGGCAGCTCGAGGCGGTAGTCGCACGTCGAGACGTTCTTGCCGGCGGTGGCCGTGGACGGCTTGTCGAGGCGGATCGTGTTCTTCGACTCGCCCTCACCCTTTGCGCCTCGCGGCTCGATCTTCGCGCCTTCCGGCAGCCCGGGCAGCTCGAACGGCGGGGCGTCGCCGGTGGACGTTGCGCGCACCTCCAGCTCGAGCTCGTCGGCGCTCCGCTTGACGAGCTTGAACTGGACGGTGTTGTCCGTCTTGCGGCCGTCGGTCTCCGTGGTGACCTTCACCGTCCACTCGGCTCCCTCACCCACCGGCTCTTCGGGGTAGATCGTGCTCGAGAGGACCACGTTCGCCTCGAGGTCGTCGACCACGGCTCCCGCCGCCTCCCCGAGGCGAGAAGGACGCTCGAAGCGCGCCTCGGTCACGAGCCCCCGGTGCGTCTGCGTCACGGTGACCTCGAGGCCCTCGAGCGTCTCGAAGTCGTCTTTGAGCGCCGTGACCAGCTCGTCTGGCGCGCCAGAGCGCCCCGAGACCGTGACGTCCGCCAACCGGGTCTCCAACACGACCGACGTGTCGTTCACGCTGTCGACCGTGGTCTCGAAGCGCAGCTCGACCAGCGGGAAGGGGGTCTCCGCCTCCGACGCGCCGTTGCTACCGAAGATCAGCAGTGTCTCCAGCGAGGTGGTGGACTTGATGGTGTCCCCCGCCTTGTACCGATTGCGGAGCGGCGTCTTGTCTCCGCTGCCATCGCGATCGAGGGTGAGGTCGGGAGTGGGGAGGGCCGCGGACGCCGCCGCCGCCAAGACGAGCGCGGCAAGGAACGCCGCTGCTCCGCACTTCAACGCGGCACCATGGGGTCGAGGCCCAGCTCGCGCATCCTGGCCACCGCGCCGAAGAGGTAGTCGTAACACTCGGCGTGGGTCTTCGCCTGGATCCAGTCTTTGCCCCAGACGTACACCCCGTGGCGGCGGACCAGCACAGCGTGGGCCCGCGGCCAGGCGCGGATGGCGTCCGAGAGCGAGTCCGCGAGATCGCACTCATGGGCTGTGTTCTCGATGATCGGCACCTCGAGGACGTCGTGGTAGCCGGTGCCCGCGATGCCCTTCATCATCTCGAGGTGGGTGCAGCGGAACGCGTCCTCCGGGCTGGTGAGCGTGGCGAGCAGCGCGTTCTGGCTGTGGCTGTGGAGCACGGCGCCGGCGTCGCGTAGCCGGAAGGCGGCGAGGAAGAGCGGGGCGCAAGCAGACAGGGTGAGCTTGGGATCGGCGGGGTGCTCGAGGATCTTTCCATCGAGGTCGACCGTGAAGAGGTCCTCGGCCTCGACCTGCTCCTTCTGGACGCCCGAGGGCGCCATGTATGCCATCTGCCCGTCGCGGATGGCGATGCCCCCGCCGGTGCCCGAGACCCAACCGAGCGTGTAGAACTGCTTGCACAGCGCCGAGATGCGCGCCTTGGGGTGAACGGAGGTCATGCGGTCGGTGTAGGTCATTTGGCTGTTATAGCCCCTCTGGAACCAAGGTTACTGGCAGCAATTGGGCAGCTGGTTCTGCGAGCCCACCACCGTGAGAGTGTATTTGCCGTAGTCGTAGTCATCCGTCGCGGTGGCGCCGTCGACGACGACGGTGTGCCACCCGGTGCTCGTGGCCGTATAGGTGAGCTTCTCGGTGCTCCCGTCGCCCTTGTCGTTCGCACACAGGTTCGGGTCGCCGCCGCTGTCGCAGACTGTGTCGTCGTAGACCTTGAGCATCAGGTCGAAGAACGATGACGTGGGATCGCCGGTGGCCTCGATGCTCTCGCCGGTCTCGAGCCAAAGCCTGTAGAACTGGTCGTTCTCCGCGTCCCAACAGTCCGAGGGTCCGAACAGCTCGGACGGCAGGTCGTCCTCGTTGCCGGCGCTGGTGGTGTCTCCTGAAACGACGGCGCCCCCCACGGTGAAGACCTGGGCGCGGCCGAGGACCCGCGCCGAGCCGCACTGGTTGGCGTTGGCGGCGTCCGTGGCGCAGCCCGGAAGCGTGCTGCAGACGTCGGCGCAGTCGCCTCCGACGCAGCTCTCACCTGCAGGGCAGTGGGCGTCTTCCAGGCAAACCACGCACCCGGAGCCCGCGCAGAAGGGCGTGGCCGAGGGGCAAGGGACGCATCCCGGGCCGCAGCTCTCGGCGGTGTTGCAGGGCACGCAGCTCCCCGACACGCACAACGCGCCCGAGCCGCAGGAGTCGCCGGCGCACCCGCACTTCCCGGACACGCACGAGGGGGTGGCGCCACCGCACGGCGTGCAGCTGGGGCCGCAGTGGGCGGGATCGCTGTTGGTGCACTGCACGCAGACCCCGGTCTCGCAGATCGCGCCCGCCGCGCAGGGCGCGCCGACGCCGCACTCCGCGCAGACTCCGGCCACGCACTGGAGGCCGGGCGCGCAGGCTGCGCACGACGGCCCGCACGCGGCGGCCGTAGCGCAGCTCTGACACTTGCCGCCCATACACTGGGCGCCGGCGCCGCACGAGTCGCCGAGGCACGCGCACTTGCCGCCGACGCACGCGGGGATCGCGCCGCCGCAGACCGTGCAAGAGGGGCCGCAGTGCGCCGGGTCGTTGTCTGAGCATCCCACGCACTTCCCGGCCTGGCAGGTGGCGCCGGCCGGGCAGGCCTTGCCCACGCCGCACTCGACGCAGGCGCCCGCGACGCATTGCGCGCCTGCCGCGCACGGCTCGCAGCCCGGGCCGCACGCAGCAGCCGTGTCACAGTCGGCGCAGACCCCCGAGACGCAGTGCTCGCCGGCAGCGCACCCCTTGGTGCCCTCGCAGCTGACACAGGCCGAGCCGGCGCCGTTGCACACCTGATCCTTCGCGGCGCAATCGATGCAAGCGGCGCCGCACTTGACGTCGCTCTTGCACGGGCTGCACGCGCCGCCGTTGCACCAGGCTCCGGAGCCGCAGCTGGTCGCGGTGCAGCCGCAGGTGCCGGCGACGCACAGCGGGCGGTCGGGCGGGCAGGCGCACTCGCCGCCCGCGTCGTCCGGCGGGGAAGCAACGTCAACCGGGGTGCTCGGCACGTCGACCGCGGGCGGCAGGTCGGCGGTGGTAGCGTCCTCGCCCGCTCGAGGGCCTTGGGGCGACACGTCGCTTGGCTGTGTGGTGTAGTCCGGCGGCTTGCTCGGCAGGCTCACGTCGAGCGCGCCGTTGTCGATCTCAGCGGGATCGCCGCCACACGCGGCGAGAAGAGCAAGTACGAGAGCTGGGCGGGCGAGGAGCACGGGCTGGATGATGCCGCGTCGACCGGCGCAAGGGAATCACCTTACGCCGCGCCGATGGGACTCACGGCGTTCCGCACACGCCGACGGTGCCGAACTCCGGCTGGATCGCCGTGCACGGCTCGCCTCCGCCGCAGTCCGCTGCTGAGCAGCAGAAGGGCAGGCACACGCCCGGCGAAGCGGTGCAGTGCAGCCCCGGCTGGCAGAAGGGGCCGGCCTCATTGCTACACGTGCCGCCGGCCGGAACGTCGTTCTCTGGCGGGAAGCACGTGGCGGCGCCCTCGGAGTTGATGTCGCAGGCTTCGCCGACCCCGGTGCAGCCTTCGTTGCTGAGGGGGTGACAGTTGACGGCGGCGAGGACGCACCCCGCCGGCAGTGAGACGGCGGCTCCGTCGGTCCCGTCGGTGCCGTCCGTGCCGTCGGCCGCGTCGGTGCCATCGGGTGACGTGTCGCAGGACAGGCCCTTGATCCAGGTCTCGAGCGTGGCGATCTGGCCCGCCGTGATCGTCTTGTCGCCGAGCGGCATCTTGCCGCCGGCGCCCGTGCCCTTGATCTTGGCGATCAGGTAGCTCGTGGCTGGGTTGCCCGGGACCACCAAGAGGCCGTCGCCGCCTTTGGCCGGCACCATGACCGTCTTCGCGATGAGCGTGGCAGCGTCGAGGGCCAGGCCCCCGCTGGTCCCGCCGCCCGTGTGACATCCCCCGCAGCTGTTCTGCAGGATTGTGGCGACCACTGGCGCGACCGTGCAGGTCCCCGGGATGATGCCATCTACCCCGTCTGCGGCGTCTGCGCCGTCAGTGGCGTTCGTGCCGTCAGCGGCGTTGGTGCCGTCGGTGCCGTCGGTGGCGTTGGTGCCGTCCGCAGTGCCGTCGGTGGTGTCGATGACCCCGTCTGTGCCGTCGGCGGCGTCGGTGGCGTCGGTGGCGTCACCGCTGTCGATGACCACACCATCGTCGGCCGCGTCGGTGGCGTCGATGGCGTCCGTTGCGACGGTGGCGTCGGTGGCGTCCGTGGCATCGGTGGCGTCGGTCTTGTTCTTCCCTCCGCCGCGGCGGGCCGTGCAACCGACCACGACCGATAGAGAGATCAGCGCGATGGTGGCGCGGGCGGAGAGAGCGACGGACTTCCGGAGCATGGAGACCCCCCTCACGGGTTCGAACAGGCGGCGACGAAGGATGCACAGACGCCTTCCTGCGCCTCGGCGTAGCACGCATCGGCCGAACCCGGTGGGCACGTGGCCGAGAGGCACTTCTGGATCTCGCCGAGCGCCTGCGCGCTCTCCGGGCTCGCGTCTTGGAAGCAGGCCTCCTGGCAGGGCGCGGTGGGGCAGTCGCCGAGGCAGGTGTTGAGCTCTACGCAACCGCCCGTGCCCTCGGCGAAGCACGCGTAGAGCGGCCCCGCGCAGTTCGAGTTAACGCACTCCGCCAAGATGGTCTGGTCCGTGATGCCCCCGCATATGGAGTTCTGGCACTGCACGAAATCGAGGAAACGAGGCGCCGCGTCCTCGGCGCCCTGAGACACACAGCCCTGTGCGCACGCGGCGTTCTCCCCGCAGTCGCCCACGCACTCGAGGATCCCGACGCACGTCAGGAGGGCCCCGTCGGTTGCGTCTGCGCCGTCAGCGGCGTCGGTGGCGTCGACTCCGTCTGCGGCGTCGGTGGCGTCGACACCGTCTGCTGCGTCGGTCGCATCTGCTGCGTCGGTTGCGTCTTGCCCATCAACGGCGTCCGCTGCATCGGTAGCGTCGTTGCCGTCGATCCCGTCCGCAGCATCGGCGGCGTCCGTAGCTTCGGCTGCGTCCGCTGCGTCCGCGGCCTCGGCGGCGTCCGTGGCATCCGACGCGTCACTGGTATCGGATGCGACCGCGCCGTCGACGGCGTCCGTCGCCGTGCCGTCGGCCGCGTCTGCGCCGTCAGCGGTGCTCACGTCGGTTGCATCGGCGGCATCGGTGCCTTCAGTTGCCGTGGTGCCGTCCGTTGCGTCCGTGCCGTCGCTCTTCTTGCTACCGCGCCGCTTCGACTCGCAGGACGCCACGAGCACTGCCAGCACACTCATCACAACCAGAGATAGTCTCATCACCGCTCCTGGAGGGGCCGTCGAACCGCGGCGCGAGGATGCTGATCGCATGGAGAAAAGCAAACGGAACCTGCGCTCCGCGACTGCACCTGGCCGCGGGTCGCGCGGTCAGCCGAGCCGCAGCTCGAGGAGCCGCGGGCGGACCCGGGTCGCGATCGCGTGCTCGAGCACGAGCGCCTCTCGAATTTCGCTGAAGAGGCCGAGATCAGCGAGCTCGGGCTCTAGGTGATGCGAGAGTCGCCTCTCCTCCGTCGGGAGCGGGTCCAGTACCTGCGCGATCATCGCCTCGTGATCCATGAGCGCGCGCCGCGCCACCAGCCGCGCAAGCTCGAAGCCGTCTTCGTCGAAGCGCCGCAGCGAGGCCCGAACGTATGCCCAGCCGTAGTCTCGGTGCTCGCCCTCGTTCTCGAGCGTGGCGCCCAGGACCCGCGAGATCACCGGGTGCCGACACCGCGCGTGCAGGTCTTCTATCAATGCGACCGAGAGGGTCTCGCTGACCCCGAGCATCCCCACCGCGGTCGCGAGCGCTCGTCCCGCCGCCGGAAGCGCCTGAAACTCCGGGGACGGGAGCTCCTCGGGTGGGTCCGGCAGCTCGGGGGTGCCGCCGAGCCCCTCGACCACTGCGGCGCACAACGCCGTGTGGCGCAGCTCGTCCTCGACGGCCTCCGCCGCTCCCGCCCAGACCTCCATGGGATCGCCCGCTGCCAGCGTCTCTGAGAGGAACCGCGTCAAGGTCTGCGCCGAACGGAACTCGGTCTTCACCCGCCACGACCAGACCTCGAGCGCCCGAAGACGCAGGTCCGGTGTGAGGCTCTCATCGCGTAGCGGGGAGCAGTCGAGCTCGAGGCCCACGAGCTTCTCGTGCATCGCGGCGAAGGGCGCCCCCGCGTGCTGGATAGGGCGGCTCACGCGCTCCCCTGGGCCGACGGTCGGCGGCTGGGCCTCAACGCTCGTCCCACTTCCACTGGCCGCCTTCGCGAACGAGACGGACAGCGGTCACGTGCTCCTGGCCGTTGAGCGCAAGCTTCACCATGACTTTGGCGGTCTCGCCCTCCACCACGGTCTCGGCCACCTGGAGGCGGGTGGCGCCCAGCACCTCCGCGCGCCACAAGGCGAACCAGCCCTCGTTGAGGCTCCCGCGACGACCGGCGGACAGGTTGGCTTCGACCGCGCTCCAGTCCTCGGCGCGAAAGCCGTCGATGGTCGCGCGGACCACGGCCGCGGGCTCTGCGGCCTCTGCGGCCTCCACGGCCACGGCGGGCGCCGCACCCCCGGCGGTGGCGCAGCCAGCGGCCGCGCTCAGAAGACAAGCGAATAGAACCGGTCGCATCGTAATCAAGAGGTCCTCCTCATCTGGGGGTCTGGTGTTCGTCCCCACGGCTCGCTGTTCGGCCGGACTTCCAGCCCGGCCGCCCGGGGGTCTGGGGGTCGTCCCCTCGGCTCGCTGTTCGGCCGGACTTCCAGCCCGGCCGCCCGGGGGTCTGGGGGTCGTCCCCTCGGCTCGCTGTTCGGCCGGACTTCCAGCCCGGCCGCCCG
>SXOO01000234.1 GCA_005776725.1 Pseudomonadota bacterium
CGAGCTGGGTCCTCGTGGAGACGCGAGCCGCCGCCGACAAGACCACCGCACCGGCCGAGCTCCGGCGTGTGCCACTCGCACTCACCTCTGGATGGGGCGAAGGTGCTAAGGGCGAGCACCTCCGCTCTCACAGGTCCCTCCGAGCGGACCCGTCCGACCCTGCACATCAGCTCACGCGTGCCAGCCGCGTGACCGGGTCGTTCGCTGCGCCTCCCATGCCGTCAGCCACGCCTGCGATGCCGAAGTCCGCCAAACGACCTATGCCCTCGGCCCTTGCGGGCGGGCCACCCGTCTCTGCGGGGCCAGGCTCCCTGGCGAAGGGGGGCTTTGTCGCCAGGGCGCTCGATGCTATCCGGGAGTCGTTCGGCGGAGCGCGTGCGAGCGACGACGGCTTTGGAGGCGGCGCGCCGCCGAAGCACCCGACCCTCGACGCGATGATGGCAGAATCCGAGCCGGAGCTCCTGACCCCACACGATTCGGCCGACTTGCTCTACGACGTGCTCCTGGCGCAACGCGCCAACGGGGCGTTCGGGGACAGCCCGCAAGTTCGGCTGGCGCTCGGTGAGGCTTTCCACCGGCTGACCCACGCAGGCGGTGGGCCGGTTCGGTTGACGCAAGCAGTGCTTTTCTGGCTGGAGGCCCGGTTCTCGGCGCAACGCGACCAGTGGAAGGGGGCGGCGGACAAGGCGGCCCAGTTCTTGGACAGCGAGGTCCGGTTCTCGAGCGAGATCATCGCGGCGTGGTTCGGGCCGTAGTCGCCCTCCGAACGGGGGACGGGGGGACGGGGGAACCGGTCAAAGAAGGGCGAAGAAACCTCGCAGGCATCCGCTGTAACGTGCACCTGAGGGCCTTCTACGCCCGTCTCGTCGTAAGCGGCAAGCTCAAGAAGGTCGCGCTCGTGGCGGTCATGAGGAAGCTTCTCATCCACCTCAACGCCACCTGTTTCAATGGAGGCCGTACGGGCCCGGTCGCTGGGCGGTGACGGCCACGGCCACGGATCCCTGCGGCCGGACCGGGAGCGACAAGTCGGCAGCTGTGGTGCCCTGAAACACCGGAGACCCCGGGGGGCGGCCGAGCCCGCACGCGGGCCGCGCCTCAGTCGAGCCAGCGGTAGTACTCGATGCCGCGATCGGAGAACGCGGCCGTCTCCGTGTGTCCCACCGCCTCGAGCACCACCTCCTGCCCGCGCGGGTACGGCAGCTTCCCGGCGTCGCCGCGCTCGTGCAGCGCGTGGTACTGCGCCTCCGTGAGCGTCAGCTGGCGCGCGAGCGCAGCCTGCAGGCCAATTCGCCCGGCAGCCTCCCGCCAGCCAGGGACCACCTCGAGCTCGAAGGCCTCCGCGGCGTCGCCGCTCCCATAGCCCACCGCCATGAGGCGCTTGCCCTCGAGGTCGACGCCGCGCTCCGCGGCCTCTTCGAGCCCTGCCGCGAGCCACGCGGGGAGCGCGGCCGTGTACAGGTTGCCGAGCTCGCGCATCGGTCCGGCGCCCAGCGCGAGCTTCTCGCGGCACCAGGTCGCGTGCTCCGTGCCTCGCAGCGCACGCACGGCGCGCCCAGTCTCGGGGAACGGCTCGTCGCCCCGACGCGCGATGGCTGCGTCCAGAATCGCGGACTCCAGCTCGCGCCGGACCGTCTCCCCGTTCAGCCCCAGGGCCTCGAGCGGGCCATCGGTCTCCGCCAGAGCAGCCACCAGCGTCGCAGAGAGGCCGTCTTGGGGCATCTTCGCGTACGGGCGATGAAAGAAGAACGCGTCCACGCTCTGGAGCAGGGCGTAGAGCGACTGTTGCCGCCGGACCGCCAGATCCGTGAGAGCGCAGCGCACGGCGTCGGTGTAGCAGGCGGTGGAGTACTTCCCGTTGAAGACGGGGAAGTCGTGGACCCGGCCCTCCGCCGGCACGGGGTCGTAGGCGTACCGACGCACTGGCTTCCGGAAGTCCACCTCCCGATACGCGGCCGAGCTCCCGCCTTCGAGCGACACCCTGAACAGCCGCGGCGCCGCCTCGACGAGCATCGCCACGGCGCCCGCGCCCTGGGTCGGTTCGCCGGTGGAGCCCCTGGCGTACTCGGCGAGGTCCGCCGCGACCACGATCGCCTGGCGCCCCGCGCCGTCGGTCGCCACGTAGCGCAGCGCGCTCTTCAGCGCATACACACCCCCGAGGCACGCGTGCTTGAACTCGGGCACCTCGATGTTGCGCGCCAGGGACTGCCCGCGAGGCGCCAGCGCCCGGTCCACCAGACCCTTCACGATCACCGCCCCCGCGGCGTTGTCGGTGCTGGACTCGGTGCCGAGCGCCAGGTACCCGATCTGCCGCGGATCGAGGCCGTTCTGGTCGATCAGGCGGATCACGGCATTCGCCGCCAGCGTGTAGACCGACTCGTCGCGGTCCGCGATCCGGAACGCCGATCCCACCACGGCCAGGGTCTTCTCGGGATCGCCTCCGGTCCACTGGCAGAAGTCCCTGAGGTCAACCCGGCAGGCCGGGATCGCCACAGACATCGCACTCACACCCACATCGCGCATTAGAGCCTCCGTTCACGAACGCGGCGCGAGGTAGTCGATGCGTGCCAGCGGGTCAAAGATGCGGCGTTCAAGTGAAACTCGTTGTGCTACACGTTCCACTTCCCTCGGCCCGCCCCTCTTCCGATCCCCACGCCGCGTTTCCCGGGGCACTGCGCCTGTGCTAGACGTTCGCCGTGCGCGCCTTCGCCCTGCTCCTCATCGGGCTCGCCCTGCCTGCTGGGGCTACTGAGCTCGTCTTCGTCGGCGACGTGAGCTTCGCGGGGCGGGCCCCGCCACGAACCTGGACTCAGGGAGACAACCCCCTGTCGGCGTTCGCCGAGGTGTTCCGCGAGGCGGACCTCGCCGTGGCCAACGCCGAAGGCCTGCTCACCACCGAGCGCCCAGCGGCGTATGCCGAGAAGCGCCTCGACATTGGTGCGTCGCCGGCGTGGGCGCGCGCCTTCCGCGAGGCGGGGATCGACCTCGTCGGGCTCGCCAACAACCACACGTGGGATGGCGGGGCGTCCGGCCTGCTCGAGAACGCGCGAGCGCTGGCAGACACCAAGGTGTCTCTGTTCGGCGCGGCGGAGACGGCGGCCCATGCCGAGGCCGCGTTCCGCCTGCCCGGGGCGCCGGCGTGCGTCGCGATCGTCCCCGCCACGCTCAAGTCGAATCGCCCCCCTCGGCGGGGCGCCGCCGCCGCGTACTACCCGGGCGCCGCGGGCCTCCAGCGGCTCACGCGGGCCGTGTCCGCGCTTCGTGACGAGGGGTGTGCCGTGCTCGTCAGCGTTCATTGGGGGCGCGAGGGCGTTCACTACCCGCCTTCGGACGTCCGCGCCGCTGCGCACGCGCTCGTGGACGCGGGGGCGCGGGTGGTCGTGGGCCATCACCCGCACGTGCTCCAGGGCGTGGAGTTTCGTCGGCCGCCCGGGTGCGACTCGCCGCAGTGCACCGCGGCTATCGCCTACAGCCTCGGGAACTTCGTGTTCTGGAACCGCGACCCGCGGAAGACGGAGACCGGCGTGCTGTCGGTCCGCCTGTCGGCCAAGGGTGCCCTCGAGCGCCTCGCGCTCCGGCCAGCGCGGATCTCGGGGCCCAACCTCAGGCCGAAGCCCGTGGTGGGAGCCGACGCCGAGCGTTTCCTCACGCGCGTGGCGCCGTACTCCGAGCCCTTCGGGACCCGCGTCACGCTCTCGGGCGGCGTCCTGCTCTTCGAACCACCGCCGCCCTGAGGCCGGGATGGTGTTGGCCGGCGGCCTACGGGGCGCTGGTGGAGACCGCGCGCCGGCGGGGCAGGGTGAGCGCGTCGATGGCGTGGAGGGTGAGCTCTCCTCCGCGATCCAACGGGTGCACCCCAATGGCACCCACCGGCCCAGACGTTGCCCACACGGGGTCGATGTCCATCCACAAGATCTCGCTGTGCCGCTGGCCGTCGAAGGCGATGGGCATCACGACGTACGTGAGGTCCGGCGAGGTGTCGCGAGTGGTCCAGTGCAGCTCCAGGTAGCCGGTCTCGAAGGCCCGCCCGAGCCCTATGGGGAGCGGCCGAGCCGTGGCGGTGTAGGTGATTCGGAAGCCCAACGTCCGGGGGGCGTCAATGGGGGCGCGCAGCCAGATGGACGCGCGGTGCGTCCAGCCGCGTGGGGTGGCGGCCACCTCGCCGATCCCGAAGCGAACACCGCCGTTGGGCAGCACGTCCGTGGTGAACGAGAGAGCTCCCGGGACCGCGTCGTGGTCCAGAGAGAGCGACTCGGGTCCGACCATATCGCGTGGTCCCTTCCGGGGAGACGCCGGCGTCGTGACCTCGTGACCCGTGTCCGGGCTCGCGTCTCGCAGAATCCGGATCTCCCCCTGGACCGGCGGCTCGTACGGCTCCTTCTCCACCCGTACGTACGAGTCCATGAAGTCCAGCCCGTCGGTGCGGTCGGGCACCCGGGATAGGACACGCCACGAGCCGCGCTGAACCCAATGCACCCGGACGCCCGTGTGGTGCAGCAGCCAGCGCGACATTGCGAGCCGGAAGGTCTCCTCTCGGTACATATTGGTCAGCAGCCAGAGATCCTCGGTGGTGCCGCCGCGCGCCGGGCCACGCAGTGGGCGAAGCGCCTCCAAGAGGACGCGGGCGGAGCTGTCGGCGCGCACCGTGGTGGCCACGGCGTCCACGCCGGTCCAGAGCGTGGCGCCAAGGCACCCCACCGCCAGGATCCTTCGCATCGGAGTAATCCGGTGAAGCAGCGCTCCGCCCAGCGCGAGCGCCACGAACAGGGTCGAGACGTAGAGGTACCGGTCGTTGAAGACGATGCGCTCGAGCCCGAGAGGGCTGCCGAACTCCCGCAGCAGCGCCACCGGGAGCATGAAGCCCACGGCCGCGAGAGCCAGCCCGCCGAACACGCGTGCGCGCGCCCGCCAGCCGGGCCCGGGGACTCCGAGGAGCACGCCGGCAGCCACCAGCCCTGCCGCCACCTCGATGGGCACGTCGAGGAGGCTCCGGAGGGGCGTCCCGAGGCCGGCGAACGCCGAGAACGGGGCGTCGTAGAAGACCCCGATGGGGCCCACTGCGAGCGAGCGCGTCAGCTGGGGGTCGAACTGAATCGTGGCGGAGGCCATCTGGACGCGCCGGAGCGCCAGCACCGCCAGCACGGCGCAGGCTGTGGGTACGAGCCGCCGGAGGGCCGGACCCCACCGGCGCTCGAGGCGTCGCCTGAAGGCACCGAGCCCGCGCCCCGCGGCGGGATCATCGGTCTCGCCACCACCGGGACTGCCGAGTCCGCGCGTGGCCGCGGCGTCCGGCCCCGCCTGCAGGACCACCGAGAACAGCCCGAGGAGCGGCAACACCAGCACGCCTTGCTCCTTGCAGAGGCAAGCGACCACGGCCCACACCGCCATCCAGCGGTCGCGCCCGGCCTCCAGCGCCAGCAGCGCCAGGAGCACGGCCGCGCCGAGCATGAGGTCGTACGTGCCGCCGATCCACGAGACGGGCTGAGCGTGGAGCGGCGACAGCCCGAACAGCGCGGCGGCGGTCCACGCGGCGTCGAAGCGCTCGACCCCTGCGCGGGCGAGGAGGCGCCGGGCAAACAGGCCGAGCAGCACCGTGTTGAACGCGTGCAGGAGAACGCTGGGGAACTTCCACCCGGGCATCCAGAGGTCGAATAGCGCGTAGCGCGGCAACCAGGACAGGTCGGGCAGGAGCCGGTGGAGGTTCTGAAAGGCGAGGTAGTTGGCGCCCTGTTGGAAAGCGCTCTCGAAGCCCGTGAGCGCCAGCTCGGCCTCGAGCACGTAGTTCCAGGCGTCGTCGTTGTCGAAGTAGTTCGAGGTGGCCGGGATGTGAAGCGCGACGACCAGCCCGGCAAGGACCGCCCACGCCAGCCGGTGGCCGGGCGTCACAGGCAGTTGGTGGTGGGCTTGTTCTTGTCGCCGCTGCCGCCGATCACTCCGGGGCCCGAAGCCGGGCCGCCGCCCGTACCCGGCGATCCGACCGACTCGAAGGTGTTCCCAAGGCACTTCGGGTTGGCCTTCGGACCGGTGAAGAGCCCGTACGACGGGCCGCCGGCGCCGCCGCCGCCGTCACCGCCCGCGCCGCCGTCGCCCCCGTTGCCCCCCTTATGTCCGTCACCGGCGTCGTCATGTCCGCCGCCGGGGCCGCCGCCGGGTTTTCCCTTACCCGCCGCACCGCCCTTGCCGCCATCCCCGCCGCGGCCGCCGGAGGCCCGAACGAACACGTTGCCCTGCAGGGTGGGGTCGGCATCGACGAGGAACACGGCGAAGGACCCGCCGCCCGCCTTTGCGCCGAGACCCTGCGTCCCACCACACCCGGCCGAGCCGCCGCCGCCGCCACCGCCGCCCCAGGCGGCGCACCCGAAGGTCCCGCCGTCGGTGCCCTTGCCCGAGCTGCCACCCCCGCCGCCCTTGCCGGCTGTGGCCGGGCCGCCGTCTCCGCCGGCCGTGCCGCGCCAGAGGCCCTCCGTGGGGGAGATGTCTCCGCCTTCGCCGCCCTTGCCGGGCGTCCCGGGGGTGCCGGGGCTGCCATCAGAGCCGGGTGAACCGAACGACCCGCCAGCCGTGCCCTCCGCGGCCGGAGAGCCGGCGCTGCCGTTGGTGTCGTCGCAGGCCCCGTTGGCCCCGCTGCCCCCCGCCCCGAGCCCGCCGGGACAAGCGGCGGCCCCTGGCGCGCCCCCTTTGCCGCCGTAGGTGTCGAACTCGTTGCAGTTGCAGTCGGTGTCCGTGGTGGTGCCGCCGGGTTGCCCGCTCTCGCCGTCTTTTCCCGGCGTCCCTGCCTCGCCGTTCGAGCCGTCGGCTCCGGCGCCCGCGGTGATCCGGCAGCCCCGGACGACCAGCCCGCTGGAGGCATCCCGGACCCAGAGACCGTAGCTCGACGCCCCTTGCGCTGAGGCGCTGCCGGCCGTGATCGACAGCGCGTCCAGCGTGGCGTCGTCGGCCACCTCTATGACCACGGCACGCACGCTGCCCGACGCGTCCGCCCCGTTGTGCGTGAGCGCCGACTCGTACGCCACCGGGTCGCGCGCCCAGCTGCCATCCGGAGCGTAGCCGCCGTACACGTGCAGGCCGTTCGGCAGGACCACCTGCCCGGTGTAGACACCCGCTGCGAGGTAGACGTGGTCGCGGGATGGCTGCGTTCCGAAGCGCTCCACGGCCTTCACCACGGAGCGCAGCGGGTCGTCTCGGGTGCCCGCCGCGTCGTCGCTGCCCGAGGGCGACACGAACCACGCGCGGTCGGCGTCGCCGTCGATACCGTCACAGTCCTGATCCACGCCGTCAGGGACGTCCTCGCCCGCGATCGGCACGCACGCGTACTCGCAGCCGTTCTCGGCCTTCAGATCGTGGTTGTGGAAGCCTTCGATGCACCCGACTAGCACACACTCGCCAGGCGGCGCACAGTCTGCGACCCCGCCGGGGAATGTGCAGACGTTCCCGCACTTCCCACAGTTCGCGGGATCCTGTGTGTAGTCGGTCTCGGGACCGCAGATGCAGGAGAGAGACAGCGGGGTGCACTGCCGCAGCAGCGCGGCGCCGTCCTCGAGGGAGCTGCACGTGTAGTCCGCGGGGCACGCGCCGTCGGCGGAGCAGTCGCGGCCGCAGAACAGCCCGTCGTCGTACTGGAGGCACTTCTGCCCCGTGTTGCCGCAGTTGGAGTCGGACACGCAGGGGTTGCAGAGGGTGTCCGCTTCCGGGAGGCAGATGAACACGGTGTCGGGGCCCGTCTGGAAGCCACGGCACGGCCAGTCGTTGGGGCAGTCGGTCACACACGCCTGCGTGCACACCAGCGGGAGCTCTGGATCTGCGGTGGAGACGCAGTAACCGGACAGGCACTCTTCGTTCTCTGTGCACCCGCACAAGAAGCCGAAGGGTGGCGCGTCGCAGGCGCCCGGCTCGATCGGGACGTCGAACGGGTTCCGGACGTCCTCCGTGCGCGGGACCTCGGTGTCGGCTTCGAACAGGTCAGGGAGTGAAACGACGTCGGGCCCGCCAGGGCTCACCTGGTCCTGGGGTTGCCCGCCGAGGTCGGTGGCGGCGTCGTGGCCAGCGCTAACGTCTCCCGCCGATGCGTCCGCCACCGAGGAGAGCGGAGCCGCGGCCTCAGGCCCGCAGCCGGCCAGCACCAGCGCGAGGAGGAGACGCCTCACAAACAACCGTCCGCCTCGCGGACTCGCTGGATCTCCTCGAGCAGCTCGGGCGTGTTGACCAGCTTCTCGATCGCCGCGTCGTCGAGCCCGAGCGCCTGATTGCCCTTGGTCGCGTTGAGGTAGAGCCAGGCGCGCCCCCATACGGTGAGGATGGAGTCTCGCCAGCAGTCGTTGCCCAGCAGGAACGCGTGGTCTTCCGGGAACTTGTTCCGCGCCATGTGCAGGTAGCGCTGGATGTACCAGAGGAACGTGAGGATACCGTCGCGCTCGGAGGTGGCGAAGCCGTAGTAGTCGTGGAACGCATACCCCGTGGCCAGGGAGTTGACGTACTGCGTGGCCTCCTCGAGCACCGAGTCGAAGCCCTGATCGCCGCCCTCGAACTGTGAGTTGCCCGGGTCGCCGTCAAGATAGATGTCTGCGTAGAAGTCGCACCCTTGGCTTCCGCCGTTGCACTTCGGGCGCTGCGGCCCGAACTTGTCCTGGGCGATCAGGCTGCGCGCGAAGACAGAGTCCGGGCCTGCATACGAGCCGCCGGGGCAGCTGAAGATCAGGTCCGGCCGAATGATGAAGGCGGCGGCCGAGAAGCCGCCGAGGTTGATGTCGGCGAGGTGGCCGCACTCGTGGACCACCGTGGACAGCTGCGTGACCACCGACTCTCCCGAGCTCTTGTCTCCCAGGAAGTTCTCGACGCAGTCGTAGTTGTTGTCCTTCATGCCCTCGCGGACGAGGTACTCGCCGGTGGGATACCGTTTCGCCAGCACGGCGTAGACGAAGCTGTGGGGATCGCTCGATTTGTACGCGTTGAGCTCCGCCGTGATGTTGGCACCCAGGTTGGGCAGCGCCTCGGAGTACGCCGCGTCCAAGCAAGCCGGGCCGTCCGAGCCGTCTGCGCTCCCGTCGCTGGCGCCGTCTGCGCTCCCGTCGCTGGCGCCGTCGGCAACGCCATCCGAGGCCCCGTCGCTGGCACCGTCGCTGGCACCGTCGCTGGCACCGTCGCTGGCACCGTCGCCGGCACCGTCGCTGGCACCGTCGCTGGCCCCGTCGCTGGCACCGTCGCTGGCACCGTCGCCGGCGGCGAGGCCATCGTTCCCGTCCGCGGCGCTGGCGTCTCCCTGAGACGTGGCGTCGCCGCTCGAGACGGCGTCACCCTTCTTGCTGCGCCCGCGGGACTCACAGGCGGTCACGAGGAAGGTTGCGAGCACCGTGGCGACGACAATCGAACGCATGGAACCTCCAGGGGGGCCACCGCGCTGCGAACGCGGAGGGGCGTGTCCGGTGCGGACCATACCGAAGAGCGAGGGGGTTGCGCCAGCGCCCGCTGAACGAGTACGAGAGCACGCCCGCATTCGGGGCGCCGCGGCACGGCTCCCTCGGACGTCCTAGGGGATGCGGCTCCCGACCCCGGATCCCTGCCAGAGCCAGAAGGACCATCGTGCACCGTCACGAGGCGTCTCTCCCCCATCTTAACTCCAGTCCGAGCTCCTTGAGGCGGCGGCTCCTCTGTTCTAGAGTCCCTGTGCGCCCCAGAAACGTCGAACGCGGTCTCCTCGGGCCGGCTCAAACTGACCTCGGAGTCTCTATGCGATACATAGTCACACTCGCTTGTCTGGTCTTGTCACACGGGGCCCGCGCTGAGCTGTTACCGCCCTTCGACTGCGTGTCGGGAGGTGACGACTTCTGCGACAACGGCACCGGCGGCAGTTGCGTGGACGGACCGGACGCGCCTGCGTGCACGTGCCCCTCGGGTCTTGATGCCAAGGCCCTCACCGCGGTGGCCTCCCGACCGTCCGGTCCGATCCGGAAGCCCTTTCCCATCACGATGAGGCAGTCGGCGCGCGTTCAGGGCCAAGGGACGTCGGCCACGGTGGTCGTGGGCGGCCAGCTCGCAGTCGCGGCGAGCTCGGAGTCCGGAATCGAGATCTCGCGGCCGCCACTCGGCTCCGTCGCCGCCGCCGCGCACGCGGGTAACCAGACCGTCGTCGTGATGGAAGACGGCACCGTCACCACCCTGCGAGACGTTGGCGTGAAGGGCGGCGACTACGCGGTGTCGGAGGTCACGACCGCCGTCGACGTCGCCGGCGGCACGGACCACGCGGTCCTTCGGCTCAGCGACGGCTCTGTCGTCTCGGTTACGGCGGCGGGTTCGACTGCGGTCACGGCCGTGGGTAAGGCCGTGGCGATCGGTGCCGCTGGCTCCGCCGGCTTCGCGCTCGGCGAGGACAAGGTGCTGCGACGTTTCGCGAGTGGGGTGGGGTCGATGCCCGAGACCCCCAGCGTGGTCGAGGGTGTTGCGCGTTTCGCCGCCGGTGACGCGGGACTCGTCGTCGAGCGGACGACCGGCGAGCTCGAGGTCTTCGGCGGGCTGGCCAAGGCGCCCGCCATCGCGGAGCCGATCCGTACGCTCTCGGTGGGCGGCGACCGAGTGCTGCTAGTCACCGAGTCCGGGAAGGCCATCTCGTGGGGCGCGAACGGGGTCCAGAAGACCAGCGCCGGCCCCTACGTCGCCGCCTTCGCCGCAGGCGACTTCGACGTTCTCGTGGAGTCGCCGACCTGCGCCTTGACCAACGAGTGTGAGTCGGACCTGACGTACTCGTGCCCTGCCGGCGCGACCTGCATCGACACTGCCGATGGCTACGTCTGCGAGTGCCCGCCCGGCTCCCTCGACACCGGGGTCGCCTGCGCCGACATGGATGAGTGCGCCATGGGCGTCACCTGCCCCGGCCAGACCGAATGCGTGAACAGTGCGCCAGGCTATGCCTGCGTCTGTCCCCCCGGCTTCATACTCGGGACCGCGGCTAACACCTGCGTCGTCGACAGCCCGTGCGCATCGGGCGCCCACACCTGCGGAGCCAATGCGCACTGCGAGATGGCAGGCGCGATTCCGTCGTGCGTCTGCAACGCCGGCTACGGTCCCGGCCCATCGGGCTCCTGTGTCGATGTGGACGAGTGTGCCGGCACGACGCCGCCGTGCCACTGGAGTGCCGTGTGCACCAACACGGTCGGCGGTTACGCCTGTGGCTGCGGCAGCTCGGGGACGTACGCGCCCAACGTGTTCCAAGGCGACTTCGTCGGCTACATCTACACCGTGGGGGCGGCACTTCTGCCGGGTCTTCCGCGGGTGACCTCGGTCGACACCTACGGAGTGAGACGCGCCGCCGTATCGCCGAGTGGGCAGGTGTACTCGTGGATCGAAGGCCAGAATCCAGCCCCCATGACGTCGCTCACAGGCGGCCCTTTCGTGGAGGTCGCCGTCGGTGATCGGCACCTCGCGGCGATACGGAGCAACGGGACCATTGCCGTCGCCCCCCTTCAAGTCACTCCGAACTTCCCCGTCCCATCAGGGCTCTCGGGCGTTGTGAAGGTGGTCGTGGGGCGAGACCACGGTGCGGCCCTGACACGCGCGGGTCGCGTATTCGCCTTCGGATTCGGCCCGGCCGGCCTCGCCAGCATGCCATCTGGCCTCCCATTCAACGTGCGCGACGTCGCGGCCGGTGACGACTTCACCGTCGCCATCACCTGGGATGATGCGCTCGTCTGCTTTGGGGACTGTCCGTTTCCACAGTCGCGGACGCCTCTCGGACACACCAACTTGTCCGCCGTGGAAGCCCACGGGACTCACATCGCCGTCCTGACTGAGTCCGGCAGCATCGTTCACAACCTCTCTGGGAGCCTCACGAGTGTTGTCGCAAATCTGGTCGGTTATGCTCCCTCGCGACGTCTTGACGTCGATGGCGGAGCGGCCTTTCTCGGATACAGCCCGAATGCGAGCTCCTACTTCGTTCCGGTGACCGTCGAGACGCGCCTCGGCACCGGACCCGCTCCACTGGCCGTCGCATACGACGCCAACTCGATTCTCGGCGCCGCTCTCGGTTCACGCCGAACCACGGACGTGGCGGGTATGGGACCCGGACTGGCAGCCGCCTCTCCAGCCGACGCGATGCGCTTTTTCGCCGCCGTGGAGACGGCGTGTGCCTCCGTCGACGAGTGTCTCCTGCCGTCGACGGCATGCGACCCGAACACGGACTGCATCGACCCGTCGACGTCGACCTTCGGCGACGCGGTCTGCACGTGCCAAGCCGGCTACGTCGATGATGGAGCGGGCGGATGCACGTTCGTCCCAAGCTGCATTGCGGTCAACTGCGGCGTAAACGCGCACTGCGAGATGATCGGAGGCACGCCGCAGTGCGTGTGTGATGCCCACTACGCACCCTCTGCCACCGGGGAGTGCGTCGATGTCGACGAATGTTCGAGCGCCCCGTGTGACCCGAACGCGTGGTGTACGAACATCCCGGGCGGCTTCCTTTGCCTCTGCAAGCTCGGGTGGGAGGGCGACGGCCTCGTCTGCACCGACATCGACGAGTGTACGCGCCACCCCGCGACAGGCCCTTCTTCGGCCTGCGTGGATGGCGCCTGCACGAACACGCAAGGCGGGTTCGAGTGCGACTGCGGCGCCCACCTCGAACGCCAGTTCGTCGGGTCGCCGCCCCTCGTGAGCACGCCACTCTGGTGGCGGGTGTCGGAGCTCCCCCTCGAGTCGATTCATGCAAATCAGGAGAGCGTGTACGACGTTCTAGGCGGGCCGTGGTTAACGGGCGGTTACTCGGCTGCCCTTGGACCCCAAGGCGACGTTCATGTGATCAGCCAGAATGTCCCGCCCGTGTCCTCACCCGAGCCGGTCGCCGAGGTGGCGGTGCTGCGGGAGTTTGTCGTGGGTCGCACGGCCGATGGTCGCCTCCTGGTTCTGGGACAGGAGCCTCAAGGCGCCCTCCCTACCGTCGCCAGCACGACTGGGCTCGTTACGGACGCGGTGCGCCTCTTTGCTCTTGGGGCGGCGGTCGGCGTGGGACACTCAGATGGGTCCTTTTCCGTTCATGGCACATTGCCGCGGATCCCGGGCAATCCAGTCCCGCTCGGCACCCGGGACGTCGTCTCCGCCTGCGTCGGACGTAACTGGTCTGGCCTTGCTGACAACGAAATCGGCTACTATCCGCCGACGACGGAGTACCTCGCCTTCCTTTCGAAGGACGGCACCGTTCGTTTCTCGGGATCGAGCCCGTTCCCAGGCCCGCTGCTTGTCCCTGGCGCACGCGCCATCGCGTGTAGCGTCAGCCGACTCACGATTCTGAAGGGAGATGGAACGCTCACGGTTCGTCGGGCGTCTGCCCCAGGCCTCGACGAGGCGGGACCACCCGGGACCACCTTCCTGGACATCGCCTCTTCGAACGAGAATCTCGTAGCCCTGAAGCAGGATGGTGACATCGTGGTCTGGCAGGTCACGTCAACCGGTGCCACCGTGCCCTTTGCCGACTCGGTCCCGCCAGTCCTCGACATCGCGGATGGGGCCACGGGTCGCCGGCAAACTCACCACGGCGCTTGGCTCTTGTCGCGTCGCGTCTGCAGTCCGAACGGAGACTGGCTGAACCGCCAGTGCGAGCTCAGCTGTCCGTCTGGGTTCGAGTGCCGCTACGAAGGGATCGACGGGACCCTCCCATCATGTACCTGCGCGGCTGGGACCGTCGAAGATCCAAGCAGCGGCGTGTGCGTCGACCGAGACGAATGCGGCGACGGCACTCACCTCTGCGATCCCAGCGCCGTATGCATCAACACACCGGGCGGCTACGAATGTGGCTGCGCTCCCGGCCACTCGACCAACCCCACGATGCGTGTCTACGACACTGCCACCGAAGCGCCGCTGCCCCCCGTTCCGGGCACGGAGGACGCCGTCGCCGTGGACGTGCGGGGCGCCAGCCAGCTCGTGATTCGACGCGATGGGACCGTCGTCAGTTGGGGTCCGGTCGGTCCCGCGCCCAGTTCGGTGAGCGTGCCGGGGCCCGCGCCGGTCATCTCGGTCGCGGCGGGGACCTCCCACGCGATCGCCTTGCGAGCAGATGGGACAGCGGTCGCATGGGGTGACAACGACTACGGCCAAGCGCCGGGACCCCTCCCATTCGGGTCCATCGTCGCGATCGGCGCAGGTGACCATCACACCCTCGTCATCACGGCCGATGGCGCCCTTCACTGCATCGGTCTGAACGACGCCGGGCAGTGCACGGTCCCGCCCGAGCTGGGCGCAGGGGCCGAGGTGGTCGGCGCAACGGGGGGGCGCTTCTTCACAGCCGTCCGAACCCGGACGCGGCGACTCGTGACGTTCGGCGACTCACCGCTGCCGGAGACCAACGCATTCTACGAAGCGGGGGAGCTGTACGGCGATGGCGGTCTGCTGCTCGTCCGCGGTGAAGGGCCGGCCATCCGGTCCGTACGCGGGTCGTTCCGTATCTTTGCCGGGGAGACCGTCACTGGGGCCCGAGTCTGGTTCACGCCCACGGTCATCGAGGACTACAACTGTGGGACCGCGGCGAACCTGCTGGCGATGAACGGCGGGGTCATCGCCGAGACCGGGCTGGTCCTGTCGAACGGGTTCGGGTTGAACCTGTTCGCAACACCGGGGTCGATACCGACCTGCGCGCCCGGCTACCCATACCCCACGTCGAGTCTCGCCGACACCACGGCCCCGTGGTTCGTCCATTGGACCCTCGCCGCGCTCACGCCGCTTGCAACCGTTCACAGCGTTCAGCTGCCGATGCGTACCACCGACATCGGCGTCTCCACGGACGGGACCGTCTCGGTCGTCACGGCCCTCACCTGCGTCCCGCCCGAGCCCTGTTCCCTCGCCAACTGTGATCCCAACGCGACGTGCTCTCTCATCGAGGGAGAGGCCGACTGCACCTGCAATCCCTCGTTCGTCGGCGATGGTCAGACCTGCGACTGCGCTCCAGGCTATGTCGTCGGTGACACGGGCACTTGCGTCGACGTGAACGAATGCGACGACGGGACCGACGACTGCATCGGCTTCCTCACCGTTTGCACGAACACGCCGGGTGGCTACACCTGCACGTGCCCCGCGGGTTGGCAGACGGTCGTGACTCCGGGCGGAATCGCCTGCGAAGACGTGAACGAGTGCGCCCAACGGACCGACGAGTGCGAGGCTCCGGAGGTCTGCTACAACATCTTCCCCGGCTACCTCTGCGAGTGTCCCGACGGGTACTTCAAGACAGGGTCCATCCAGGCCTTTGGGGACAACTCCGAGGCTCAAGTCTCGCCGACGCCCCACATGGTCGACGCCGTCCAGGTCGACGGCGGTGGCGCGCACTCGGCCGCCCGTTCGCAGAGCGGGACCATGGCGCTCTGGGGCGACGACAGCGACGGGCAGCTCGCGTTGCCGGCGGGCGTCTTTGACACCATCGATGTCGACTGCGGAGGCGCGCACACGGTCGTCGCCCGCCGAAACGGCCAGGTCCTGGCCTTCGGTCGCAATGACAAAGGCCAGGCCTCGGTCCCCGCCGCCGTCGGCGACGCCATCGACGTCGCCGCTGGTCGAGCGCACTCGGTCGCGCTCCGTGCTGACGGACAGATTACCGTGTGGGGCGATGGATCGAACGGCCAGGCGGCAGTCCCCCTGGCAGCGCAGGCGGGTGCCATCGCGATCGCCGCCGGGGATGACTTCACCCTCGCCTTGCTCGGCTCGGGACAGGTGGTCGGCTGGGGGGCAGGCGGCAATGGGCAGACGACGCCACCCGTGGCGCTCTCGAACGTCATCGCGATCGCTGCAGGGGGCCAGCACGCGCTCGCGCTCCGTGCCGACGGGAGCCTCGTCGCGTGGGGTGACGACGGCGCCGGGCAGGTCTCGGGTGTGAACACGTTCGCAGGCACGGCCGTTGCGATCGCGGCCGGAGGCAAGCACTCGGTGCTCCTGCTCGGAGACGGCAGCGTCGTCGTCTTCGGCGCCGGGCCAGACGGGCAAGCGACGCCACCGAGCCCTCTGGGGCCCATCTTCCACGTCGGTGCTGGCTCGCGGCACACGCTCCTCCACACGCGACGAATGTGTGCGGACGTCGACGAGTGCGCCGAAGGCAGCGCGGCGTGTGAGGACGGACAGCTCTGCGAGAACCAGCCGGGTAGCTACGCCTGCACGACGCCGGCCGGCTGCGACCCCAACCCGTGCCTCCACGGCGCGTGCGTTGAGGGAAAGGATGGCTCGATCGCCTGTCTCTGCGAGAAGTTCTGGTGGGGCGACTTCTGCGACGTCCCCGTGAACGAGACGGCGTGCGAGGACGGTCAGGACGAGGATCAGGATGGCGCCATCGATTGCGACGATCCCGATTGCGACTGCGCCACCGGCAGCACGGGCGACCCCAAGTCCGCCGAGGCCGGGTCGGCCACGTGCTCCGTAGACCTGCCGAACGCTACGGGCGCCGGCCGAGGCACGAGCCTGATCCTCCTCATCGTCGCCCTGGCCGCTCTCTCTTCGCGACGCCGCCTCCGGGACTGAAACACTGGCGGGTCAGGACGGAGCGGCTTGCTGCGGTGCGCCCCTGGGTCTTGATGCCGGGCTCTCGGTCCCCCCGACGCCCTAGGGACGCGGCCCCCGACCCCGGATCCCTGCCAGAGCCAGCAGGACCAGCAGCAGGGTGGCGAGGGGAGCGCCGTGCGTCGCCCGTAGCGGCGTGGCACAGCCGCCGTTGTCCACGACCGTGACCGTGGGCGGGCCCACGTCTGGCCCATCGGACAGCCCCAGATCCGCGGAGCCGCTCGACGACGCGTCGCTCCGCGGGCCGCTCGATGTGTCTTCCCGCGGTGCAGGATCCGCGTTGCCGGGCGAGCCAGCGTCCGGCTCGGACGCGCCGTCCTCGTCGGGCACCGGCCCCAGATCCTCCTCCGGCGCGGGGCAGTCCTCGTTCGGGGTGTTGATGCACTCGGTGAGGTCGGGGTCGCAGCCGTCGTCGGTGCACGGATCGCCGTCGTCGCAATCCACGGCCACCGAGACCTGCACGCCGCACCCGTCCAGCCAGACCACGTCGCCTCCGCTGCAGGCGGTCTGGGCCGCCTCGCCGCATCCACACTCGGGGTTGATCGCCGCCGTGTGGAAGCAGGACTCGCCGCCCGCCGGGCAGGTGTCGACTGAGCACGGGTTGCCGTCCTCGCAGCTCTCGGCGAGGCCCTGCGCCTGACCGCAGCTGTCGACCCACATCAGGTGCCTCTGCGCGCAGGCGGGCGCCTCGAGGGCTGAGCAGGCCGGTGTACATCCCCCCTGGGGGATGTGAACGCACTTCGCGGACTTCGCGTCGCAGGTGTCGATGGTGCAGTCGTCTTTGTCGTCGCAGGTGGCCAGCACCGCGCCGGGTGCGCCGCAGCCATCCACCCAGATGACCGCGTCCGCGAGGCACGCGGTGGTGTCGTGGGGAGGGCAGGGCGGACACTCTGGGAGCGGCGCGGCCGTGTGGACGCAGGCGCCCGCCGCGCAGCCGTCGGTGGTGCACGGATCGCCGTCCGTGCAGTCCTCCGCGAGGTTGCCGGTGTTCCCGCAGCTGTCTACGGAGTACAGGTCGCCGCCGATACACGCGACCGATGCGTTCGGTTCACAACAGCCGTCGGTGAGCGGGGTGTGCGTGCACGCCTCGGCGGCGGAGTCGCAGTCGTCGGCTGTACAGTCCTTGCCGTCGTCGCAGTCCTCCTTCTTGTCGCTGACGCGGCCGCAGCCATCCACCCAGTAGAGGTCCCCGTCATCGCAGAGGGTGGAGACCTGGTCCCCGCCGGGAGCTACGTACACGCACTGATCCACCTCGCAGCTGTCCGTGGTGCAGTCGTCGCCGTCGTCGCAGACCTCAGCCACGTCGATGATGACCGACTGGCTGAAGGGCGCAGTCGAGCTCACGTCTCACGGGGAGATCGCAGTGGACGCCAAGGGGCAGACCTCGGCCTCCGGGGTGTTCGCTGCGGGCGACGCGACCACTTCGCCTTTCAAGCAGATCGTGATCGCCATGGGCGACGGCGCCACCGCCAGCCTCGCGGCCTTCGAACACCTCATCCGAACGAGCTAGGACGGCGTTGCTCGACGGCGCGGCCTCGGTGCCCTGGCGTAACGCTACGCCAGGTGGATGGGAGCGTTCGGCGAAGGTGGATGAGAGCTCCGGCCTCCGTAGGGCGTGAACGTCCACGCGAGGCGCGTACGCGGCTGGCCCGACGCTTGCTCAGCTGCGGAGGACACGGACTCCACGGAGTTGATCATGCGCCTCGCCCCCTTCTTCTTCCTGCTCCTCGCCAGCTTCCCTGGCTGCTTCGGCTACGCCGCCCCCGCCCGGATTGGGTTCGACGGGATGCCAACGTCGGCTGCAGCTGGCCACGGCTCGGTCGCTGCCACCTACGGCGTCGGGCCCACCGCGTCCGGAGACGCTCGGGTATCCGTGGGCGTAGGCAGCGGGGTCAGCGTGACCGTCGGAGGGCTCGTCGCTTCGGCGGGGATCCTCATGGGCAACGCGGGGGTGCGCGTCTCCCTCGTGGACGGACCGCTCCTCGTGTTGGACATGGGGGTCGACCTCGGGGCCGGGCTCGGCGGGCAAGAGTCCAACCTGGCGGATGACGCCGAGGGCGCCGAGGAGGAGAACGAGAGCCGAGACAACGAGGAGCTCGCGTTGGCGGGAGCCGTGGACTTCACGCTGGGACTGCGCCTGCACCGCTACGGCGGCCTCTATCTGCCGTTGCGCGTTCAAGTCGGCGACTCGCCCTCCAACCCCTTGATCCCGCTGACCATCTACCACCAGGTGGCGCTGGGCTGGCAGGCCGAGTGGACCGACCACCTCTACACGAAGCTCGACGCGGGATACTTCGGCCTCAATACGCTCGAGTCCACGGGCAAGGACGACCCGACCTACGAGTCCGGCTGGACGGCCAACGTCGGCTTCGGCGCTCGCTGGTGACGTGAGCGGCGCCGGTTGTCTCGGTCCTGGCGGTCCGCGGGGCGATCACGGGCGGTCGCGCGGTGGTCACGCTGGGCTCCGTGGGCGCGGGGGCGCGGAAGGAGGCCATGGAGCTGGCCGCGGTCTCGAGCGCCGGCCGCCTCGGGGCGAAGGTTCAGGGCGTGCGCCTCGAGGCCCAGTGCCCCAAGAGAGACACTGCGTCCATTGGGCGGTAGGCTCGGCCGCATGAGCTCGCTCCCTGCCGTCGTTCGTGGGTGTTCCCTCGTGTCCTTGGTGCTCGCCTGCACGTCCGCGCCGGTCACGGCCACTCTGGACACCCGAGAGACCGTGACCGTCGCCTTGTCGTTTCACCTCGTCCTGCCCAGCGACGCCGGGGTGGGTCTGCGCGCGGCCGCTGAAGACCTCGTCGCGGTGGTGGTGGCCCAGGGCGGCTGCGCGTCTCTCGAGGCCTCGGGATGCGAGGGCGGGTCCACGGTGAGCGTGGTGCGCGACGCCCAGGCCCCCAGCCTCGACGCGTTCCGGTTCACCGGCGACACCCTCTCGGCTCGCGGTGATGTGGGTGCCGCGAACGGGCTCTACCACCTCACCGAGCGCCTCGGGGCCGTCTGGATTCACCCCGAAGAGCCCGTGCGGTTCACCCACAAAGCGACCGGCCTGCCGGTAGGTGACGGCAGCTGGGATGAGCCGCGGTTCGCGCTGCGGGGCTTTCACGAGCACACGCAGCACCCGATCCCCATGAGCGACTACCTGCTTCGCCCTGGGAGCGACGACTTCCGCGAGCGCGTCTCCCGGTACCTGCGCTGGCTGGCGCGTAACCGCCAGAACGTCTTGCTTTTCCACGCGCTTCGGACGCTGGACCTGCCGGTCTGGGGGCCCTACATGGCCGACATCGCGGCCGAGGCCCGCGGGTACGGCATCCACATGGGCGCCGTCGTCGGGTTCGCGGATGAGCAGCAACACGCGTTCAAGCTGATCGCGACGGCCTCGCCCGACCCCGACGCGGACATCCGCGCCGGTCTGGACGCCCTGCTCGCGGCCGACCTGGACTATGTGGGCCTCCAGCTCGGGACCAGCGAGTTCACGAAGCCCGCCGACGCGGACGTGCTCCACTGGCTCGAGGTGGCCACCGAGCACCTCGCAGACAAGCACCCGCAGGTCCGCGCCTTCGCCTGGATCCACATCACCTGCTCCGTCAAGGACGAGGCCGGCGGCTACTTCTTCCACCTGCCGCTGAGCGGCCCAGAGAGCCTCGGCGCGTTCGTACACACCACCATGTTCTACACGCTCACCGATCCGGCGCCGGTCTACGACTGCGAGGACTTCGGCCATCAGCTCGAGTTCGTGGACGCCGCCGAGGGCAAGCGCGAGCTGGTGTTTTTTCCTGAGACGGCCTGGTGGCTCGGCTTCGACAACAACGTGCCTCTGGTCCTCCCGATCACCGGGCTCTCTCGCGAGCGAGATATCGAGACGCTCAGGGGGCGCGATGTGACAGGGCATGTCACATTCACCACCGGCCGCGAGTGGACCTATTGGCAGTATGATCACTACCTCACGCGCGCCACGTGGAGCGAGGAGTCGTGGGACGCGTACGTGGCGGCGATCTCTCCCCTGTACGGCGACCACCAGGTAGCCGCCCGCGCGCTGATCCGCGGGGTGACCGCGGCGCAGGAGCACGTGCTGTATCGCGTTCGGCCGGAGCTCTTCTTCTACCTCTCCGGCGAGCTGCCCCAGGACGAAGCGGGGGCCGCCGCGGGGATCCTGGCGCGGCGCCCGAAGGTGCCCTTCAAGGAGGTGCTCGGCTACGACGAGGCCGCTTTCGCGCTCTGGCGCGAGCGCGACTACGCCGCGCTCGGTGACTTCGCGGTCGCGCTGGACGCCGCGCTCGAGCCCCTCGAGTCCCTGGGACCGCTCGATGCCAGCGCCGGCCTCGTCTTCGAGCTTCAAGCCAGCTACGAGACGCTACGCGACCGCGTCGCCCATGTGCGGCACCTCTACACCGGCGTCATCCGCGTCCGCGAGGGCGACCGGGCGGGCGCCGAGGCCGAGCTGGCAGCGGCCCGCGCGATCAGCGAGCGGGTCATCGCCCGCGTCGCCGAGGTGGAGGCGCTCTATCGCGACCCGCTCGAGATCCTGGCCGAAGAGAAGCCCGACACCCTCACCGCGTACCCTCTCGGGTACCTCCACGAGACCCGCACCGGCTACTTCTGGACCCGCCGCGACGAGCAGCTGGCGCTGCTGATCATGGCCACCTTCGACGCACCGGTCGAGGCGTGGGAGACGCCTCCGGGGACGCTCTACGCCGTGGAGGCAGAGGGCCTCACCCTGACGCAGCCGAGCGATCCGTTCGCCGGAAGCGTCATCGCAGGGTTCATCCCGCGCCTCCTGCTCGGGCTGTCCATCGACGGAGGGGCGGCCACGCTGGTGTTCGGGGAGGACGTCAACACGAACAACCTCCCGGATCCGGACACCGAGACCGCCGTGCAAGACGCGGACATCACGGACGGCCGCTTCGAGGCCACCGTGACGCGGTTGCCGCTGGTGGTCTACGACACGGCCGGCGCGGCGGTTGGGACCATCGGGGTCCGCGAGGCGGTGTTCGACTTCACCCTGGACGGCGGCGCCCTCTCGCTTGGCGCGCTGTCTGGCGGTCTCGAGACCCAGCCCCTCGTCGCCGCCGTGCTCGCGATCGCCGGGATCGATCGCGCGGGGATCGAGTCGCTGGTGAAGAGCGTCTTCGGGCTCCCCGAGGACGCTCCCCTGCCAGAGACCGTTCCGGTCGCCTTTCAGCTCAGCCCGGTGGTTGTTCCATGAGCCGCCCGACCGCCCTCATCCTTGCCCTGGCGTCGGGTTTCCTGCTCGGCTGCGGCGCAGACTCCGGGTCCAGCGCGTGCGTCCCCGGTCTCGTCGCTGCGTGTGCTTGCCCCGGGGGAGGGCAGGGCGTTCAGACCTGCGCGGCCAACGGTGCCCAATTCGGAGCGTGCACGGGGTGTCCTTCTGTGGATGCGGAGGCCCCCGGGGATGTGGCAGAGGATCCGGAGGAGACCGCGTCGGGCGACCTGCCCGGGTCGGACGGCCTCGACGTGAGCCCGGGAACGGACGACACGTCTCACGAGGCGCCTTCAGACATCGTCGCGGCGGTCCCCTGTGAGCCCTGTGGCTACGGGACCGTCAAGGGGGTCATCTGCGCCCCCAACGAGCAGATCTTCATCGCCGCCGGGCGCGTGACTATTGACGCGATCGACTGTGACGGCAGCTCCAAGATCCTGGAGACCACCTCGGCGGCCGACGGCAGCTGGACGCTCGAGGGCGTCCCGTGCGGCCTTCACACCGTGGTCGTGAAGGCGGGCAGCTTCGAGAAGACCTTCCCGGTCCAGGTCGAGACCGGAGAGACCACGGACCACAGCGGGGTGGGCAAGAAGCAGTGCTTCAAGGCCAACGCCACGCCGATCGCCGTGCTCTGGGGGCAGTGGGACCACCAGCACCAGCTCCTCGACGCGCTGGGGCTCGAGTACGACTACTACAACTTCGAGTACGACTACTTCAACGACGTGGATCCCGACACGATCCCGGCCCTCACGCTGCTCCGCACCCCTGCCGAGCTCGCGAAGTACCGCATCATCTTCTTCAACTGTGGGAGCGCAGCGCTGAGCTGGGCCACGGGTTATCCCGAGGTGGCGCAGAACCTGCGGGAGTTTGTGCTCGATGGGGGCTCCCTCTACGCGTCTGATCTTTCGTGGGCATATCTCGAGGCCGCCTTCCCGGAGGCCTTCGACTTCTACGGCGCCGACGACCTGCCCAACACGCCCATGGCCAACGACGGCCCGCAGCAGGCCATGAGCAACGTGGAGATCGCCGCGACGATCACGGACCCAACGCTCGCCGCCTACGTGGGCGTGAAGGACTTCGTGGCCAAGTACGGGCCAGGGCCGCTCATCGCGCTCGAAGCCGTGGGGCCCAGCGGCTCCGTGCCGCACGTGATGGCTGGCGTGAAGTTCGAGACCGGCGGCGCCTTCGGGGGCTACGAGGTGAAGAACCAGCCCGTGGTGGTGTCACACGCTCCCGGCGAAGGGGCCGGCCGGGTGGTCTACACCACCTTCCACAACGACGAGCAGGCAGACGACGTGATGCAGAAGATCCTGAACTTCCTCGTCTTCGTGCTCTAGCTCGCGTCCGCTACTGTTTGCAGCACATGGCGCAGCTGTTGTCGACGCGATCCATCCCATTGTCCACGTTACCGCTGGTCTCGCGGTGCCGCATCAGGCGGGCGTCGTAGCCACTGGCCCAGGGGTTGGTGGTTTCACCCGTATCGACGCAGAGCGTGCGCCCGTAGATCGCGGCTCCGGTGTAGGCCTCAACGCCACCGGAGCGGCCGCCGTACACCTTGGTGTAGCCCGAGGGACACGTGGTGCTGCTGAGGTTGACGAAGCAGCCGCCCTGGCAGCAGACCGAGCACCTCGAGAGCACCTTCGACATGCCGTCGCCCTGAGCGTCGCCGTACATGAGGCGGTTCGCATAACTTCCAGTCCAGGTGGTCAGCGCAGTCGCAGACTCCGAGATACACTCCACGTTGCTGTGGTGTGCGCCGCCTGCGTGGAAGGCCTCGTGCCCCCCCGGTCGGCCCTTCACCACCTCGGTGTAGCCCAACGAGCAGCCCCACGCACCCCACCGCGTGTAACAGTTGCCGCCGCTCGGCCCGGTGGCGCCCTGGATCCCCTGGATTCCCTGCGCTCCCTGGTCGCCCTTGGCGCCCGTGACCCCCTGGACGCCCTGCGGCCCCTGGTCGCCCTTGACGCCGGCGACCCCCTGAGCTCCCTGCGGCCCCTGGTCGCCCTTGACGCCCTGTGGGCCCTGGATTCCCTGCGGCCCCTGGTCGCCCTTGACGCCCTGGGGCCCCTGGATACCCTGCGCCCCCGGGTCTCCCTTGGGGCCCGTGAGCCCCTGGATTCCCTGCGCCCCCGGGTCTCCCTTAGCGCCCTGTGGCCCCTGGATTCCCTGCGCCCCCGGGTCGCCCCTGGCGCCCTCGGGCCCCTGGATTCCCTGCGCTCCCGGGTCTCCCTTGGGGCCCGTGAGCCCCTGGATTCCCTGCGCTCCCGTGTCGCCCTTGGCGCCCGGAAGTCCCTGCACACCGGGAGCACCCTGAGGACCCATGGGCCCCTCGAAGTCCTCCCACCCGGCGCCGGCGCATATCCGCACCCGATCGAGCCCCTGGTCGAAGTAAAGACGCCCGAGCGTCGAAGCGCCGCAAGGGCCCGGGGCGGACGCGTAGGTCTCGAGGCCGCGCGCCACCAGGGCCTGCTCCGCCAGCGTGGCGCGGAGGGCGAAGGGCACAGACAGGATGGCGAGCGGTGCGCCGAGCGGGGTGCCGTCCACCTCCAGCTGCGCCCAGAGCGCCTCCTGCCCGGCGACCATCCCCACATCCAGCGGCGCCTCGGTTCCCACGGCCAACGAGAAGACGCCGTCGACGATCTTGACCCCGAGGAAGCTCTCCTTGTGTACCTCGGTGACCGCCTCGGGCTCGGCGTAGAGCACCACGGTGAGCCCGAAGGTGCCGTCGACCCCCTCGCCGGCGAGGTTCGACAACCGGCCCTGGACCGTGAGCTGCGGCGGGACCGCACCCACGCTGGCGGAGGTGAGGAGGAGGAGCGCAACGGAGCAGCAACGTGTGATGTTCGAGTGCATGCCCGCAGAGTGCCGGGATCGTCAGCGCAACTCCAGCCGGAAGAGGAGCAGGCCACTCGAGTTGTCGGCCCGGAGCCCGCTCGGCGCGGCGCCCACCGACGCGCTTGGGACGGTTAGAAGCGGCGCGTCAGCGTCGGGATCTCGCTACGAGCGCGAAATCGGAGCCCTGACCAGTCGGCGTCGATCGCGACCTGCGTGACCGGCAGGAAGTCGGCGTCGTTGAGCGGCGCCCAGCCTCGGTCGCGCGAGAGGTCGCTTGCCAGAGCACCCGACAGCTTCGGGTAGGCGAACCAGAGATGGGCGCCGGGCCGATAGTTCGCAAGCAGGCGCGCTGCGGTGGGGCCCACATCAGAGGCGCGGGCGCAGAAGCCAAGCAACCACTCCGGGGCGTCGCCGCGGCGAACCGACTCGAAGGCGGGCGTCATCGCCAATGGGAGGTTCGTGATGAGGCCCGTGTTTTCGGGCCGGTATCCCAACTTCTGCAGGAGCGCCTTCGCCATCGATGGGAGGGTGCCATGCCCCGGAGGGCCACGTCGAGGCCGGCCTCGCCCACCAAGACGACCCAGCCGAATGAGGGCCACAGACTGCTCCCGAGCCGGACTGGGCCGACGGCCTACTCGGGCGTCTTCTCAGCGCTCTCCCCGACCTTCGCCTTCGCGGCGGAGAGCTCGTGGCGGGCCTTCTGGACCTTGGACCGCAGCGTGACCGCGCTGTTCATGAAGCCCCCATCGAAGTGCATCAGGTCCCCGCTGTCGCCCCCCAAATCGGTACCGCCCCAGCGCAGGCCTGCCGCGTCGCGCATGGCCTGTACGGCCAGCAGCTTCAGGTCCATGAAGCCACTGGAGTGGTCCGGCTTCCCGTCGGGACCCATGAGCCCGCCCTGCTTGGCACTTGTGCGCGCCATCACCTTCTCGTCTTCAGCGAGCACTCTGGCCCAGTGGGCGACGCCTAGCTTGCGCACATTCTCTGGGCAGCTGGCTGATGCGAGGTACGCCTCGAGCTGCCCGCGATCGTTGGCCAGCTCGCGGTAACGGCGAAGCTGAGTATTGGCCTTTGCAATCGCTTCGTAGGCCCCCTCGGTGGCCAACTTCTTCGAGTTGGCGGCCATGCCGAGCGCGCTGCGGACCTCGGTGGCGCCGAAGAGCTGGTTCACTCGACCGAGGATCCGGTTGAGCTGCCAGGTATTGTCGCCGCGGCCGATGTGCCAGTTGTTCTGCTCCGGGTTGAGATCGATGGCGAATCCGATGCCGTGATACATCTGGTCGAAGTCCGCCGTCGTGGGCCGAAAACTCACCACCTTCCGGATCCCGAGGGCCTCGGCGATCTGCTCGTCGGTGGTCCCAGCGGGGTGCTTCGACCGCAAGTACGCGGCGGCGTTGGCCAGGCGGTCGTGAAAGTCGGGATGGGCCACAACGGTCTTGCCCAGGAACGTCCCCGTCTTGAGCTGCGTGCTCACAAACCCTGCATACCCGCCATGGGCGGATGCGAAGGCGACCTCCTCGGGTGTGTCCTTCCCCGCGCCGTGCGAGCCGCCCGCCTTGCCCAACCCAGTCGCCGCCGCTCGCTCGGGGAGATCTTTGGTCGTGACCTCGGCGCCCAGCACGCGCATCGTCGCCGACATGCCCTTCACGACCGCGGCCTCGAGCAGCTGCGCTCTGACGCTTGCGCTCACCTTCTTCTTCGCCACGGGCTCCGCGATCGGGTGCTTGGTGAGGATCGCGTTCACGGTGGCCACGTCCGCGACCCCGGTGGGAGCGACCCCCAGCTTGGCCTGGAGCGCCGCCATCCAGGCGATCGAGTAGGCCCGTGTGCGGAGCCAGTCGTACGCGTGGCGGTGCAGGTCGTCCACCAGCGCCACGGGAGGCGCGGCGGGGGCTGCCACTGCGTTGGCCACTGCGTTGGCCGTCCCGGCTCCCGCCTCGATGCGGAGCGCGGCGCCTTCGGCCCTCGGCGCACTGCCGGGCGGCGGCCGCAGCGCCGCAGTCTGAGCGTCGTAGCCGAGCCCGATGGGAGCGGACCGTGCCTGGGTTGCTTCGGGGATCCCGGCGGTGCGCGCTCCGTCGGCCTGCTTGTCTCGTGGTGTCAGCACAACCCGCCTCCAGCGTCCCCCGTTGGGACCGCGTCCGCACCATCAAAGCCAGTAGGCACCGTACTCCCGGCTGGACACACTGTCACCCTCGCCGCGCGGTCCCGACGCGGCGGCGGGCGTCCGCTCTTTCCGGACCTCTTCGCCTTGGGAACCGCACGCCTAACCTCGGCGCCCGCTTCTGATCGCGTCGCGGCACGACGCGTCGGTAGTCGCCTCGGGATTGTCAGCGCAGCTCCAGCCGAAAGATGCTCCCCTTCGGCTGGCGGGCTCGCCAAACCAGGGTGCCGCCATGCGCCTCCGCGACGTCGCGAGCCAGCGAGAGGCCCAGGCCCGCGCCGCGGCTGCCTTGGCGGCGTGCGAAGGGCTCGAACAGCGCGGGGACGTCCTGGGCCGCGAGCGAGCCCTCGTCCTCGACCTCGACCGCGGCTCCCCCCTCGATGGCCAGGACCCGCACGCGGGTGACGCCGCCGGCGTGTTCCACGGCGTTGTCGAGCAGGTTGCGAATGGCGCGGCGGACCGCGCGTTCGTCCACGGCTAGCCGTACCGCGTCGCTCTGGGCTGACGCGCCGTCTTCGGGGGGCGCCGACACGGGGCCCACCAGCTCGGCGACGAGCGCGCTGAGGTCGACCGGGACCGCTGAGCGCTCCGCGCCACGCGCCGCGAGGCGGGCGTCCACGAGGAGGTCTTCGACCAGCCGGTCCAGCTCCGCGATGTCGGCCACCGCGCCGTCGATGAGCTCCCGTGACGGGGCCTCGCGCGCCAGCTCGAGGGCGAGCCGTATGCGCGCGAGGGGGGACCGGAGCTCGTGGCTGGCGTTCGCCGTCATGCGGCGTTCGGCCGCGACGAGAGCCTGGACGCGATCGGCGGCGGCGTTGAAGCGCTCGGCCACGAGCCTCACCTCGTCGTAGCGCCCCGTGACGCTGGCGCGCGCCGTGAGGTCGCCTTCCCCGAAACGGTCTAGCGTCTCGGTGAGCCCGTCGAGGCGCCGGGTGATCCGCCGCGCCAGCTTGTAGCTGCCGATCCCGACCACGAGCAGCATGACGAGCAACGCGATGCCGTAACGGCGCAGGCGTCCGTCGAAGGGGTCGTGGCGCGGCACAGAGACGATCGCGCCGCCGTCGGGCGTCCGAAGGACAAGCCCCCAGCCGAGCGAGGTGCGGGTCCAGCCGGTGTTGGCGTCAGCGCCTGGCGCGGTGATGTCCGTGGAGGTGGCCCGGAGCGTTCGCCCTGTGCTGTCGAAGACCGCGAGGTGCAGCCCCAGTTCGTCGCCGCGCGCCACGAGCGCCTCGGTGCTCGGGCTCTCCGCCACGATCCACTGCAGCACGCGCGTGATGTGACGGGGCACGTCGTTGTGCTCTTCGCGGAGCGCCCGCGCCGCGAACAACGCCGCGCCTACCGAGAGCACCAGGATCAGCAGGAACGACGCGTAGATGTGGATGTGGAGGCGGTGCGCTCGGCGCATCCTGGGGCTACACGGCTCGCGGCGCCACAGGCTCATCGCGCGCCACGCGGCGCGAAGACGTAGCCCGCCCCGCGCACGGTCTGCAGGAGCTTCGGCTCGCGCGGGTCGTCCTCGAGGAGCGCCCGGATCCTTGAGACGTGGACGTCGATGCTGCGGTCGAAGGCGTCGCTGTCGTCGCCCTTCGCGAGGCGCATCAGGAGCTCTCGGTCGAGCACCTGACCCGGGCGTTGCACGAGCACCACCAGGAGCTGGTACTGCAGGCTGGTGAGCGGCAAGCGCTGACCGTCTTTCCTCACCTCGCGCGCCTCGAGGTCCACCTCGACCGCGCCGACCCGCAGCACACCTTGCTCCGCGGTGGCCGAGCGGCCCCGGCGAGTGATCGCGCGCAGCCGCGCGACCAGCTCGCGGGGGTCGAAGGGCTTCGGGAGGTAGTCGTCGGCGCCGCCGTCGAGGCCCTTCACGCGGTCGGTAGGGTCGCCGCGCGCCGTGAGCATGAGCACGGGGACATCGTGGCTGCGCCGGAGGTGGTGGAGGACCTCGAAGCCGTCCAGGTCCGGCATCATCACGTCCAGGACCACCGCGTCGAACGCGACGCCCGACAACGCCCCGAGGCCCGAAGCGCCATCGTGGCGCCGCTCGACCTCGAAGCCCTCGCGCCCGAGCCAGGTGGCCAGGAGCTCGGTGAGCCGTACGTCGTCGTCGACGAGGAGGACGCGCATCAGCCGGCGAACCGGGCCGAGATCTTGTCGAGGATCACCTTGCGCTGCTCAGCGGTGAGCACGCCGGTGCCCTCCTCCACCGCGGTGGACAGCTCCAGCGTGGCGCGGTCGAAGAGGCCGACGAGCTGCTTGCGGAGCCCCTCGATCGCCGCCTTGTCCGGCGTCTCGCTCAGGATCGCCTCGGCGAGCTTCATGCGGAGCTCTCGGGCCTCCTTACGCAGCGTGAGCGCCGTGGGGAAGTGCGCGTCCACGATGGTCTCCAGGGCTGCGAGCTGCTCGTCGGTGCCGTCGATCCGGTCGAGGCCCTTCTCGAGCGCCCAGCTCACGCGATCGCGGATCGCCTCGTCGGAGGGGTTGCGGCGGCCAGCGAAGGCCTGTCCCGCCATGAACACACCCACGAGGACCAATAACGCCACGAGCGCGCGTCCGCCGCGGCGCCGGCGGCGGCCCTCTGGGCAGCGCGATGGGGTGGTGGACGGGGTCTCGGGGGCCTTCGGGGTCTCTTCGTTCATCGGGCTCTCCTTGCGGGCCATGCCCGCGCCGTTGGGAACACCGACAACTTAGCGAGCGATTGTTTCCGCTGCTTTTCGGGGTTGTTTCGCCGTGTTTCTGGCGCGCTCCAGCGCGGGCCACCGCGCTTTCGAGAGCGCCTCCGCCACCGCCGCGCCGATCCGGCGCCCCTCTGCGCTGTCTGATGCGAAGTGCACGCCCGCGAGCTCGCGTCGGCCCGCCACGCCCCGGGCGAGCTCTTGCAGCGCCTCCGCGTGCTCCGGGTAGACCATCGCCGCCACCGCCGCCAGCACCATCGCCTCGCCCCCATGTCCGGAAGGGTAGGCGGGGTGGCGCGGAACTGGGATAGCCGGCCGCAGGGACGGGAGAACGTGGTGGGGTCGGGGACACATGAGCGCGATCTTCTCGGCGAACAGGAAGTAGTCGACCTCGGCGATCGCCTCGTCCAGGGCGCGCGCTAGCGCGGGGGCGCTGGTCCGCGTGTGTCCCACCACCTTCAGGAACAGCGGGACCAGATCGCCGACTTCGCTCCGGATTCGCGCCACGTCGGCGGGTGTGCGCGAGGCTTCGAGCGTGGCCAGAGAGTGAGCTTCCCGCAGCAGCGTCTCGGGGGCCGGGCACGCCGTGGCCAGCGGGATCGCGTCGCGCGCGAGGAGCGCCGGACCCTTCGCGACGAGCGCACGCCACCGGGGATCCAGCTCGGCCTCTGGGTATGCGGCGCGGCCCGGCGGGGGCGCGCGGGTGCAGGTGAGGAGCACGAACAGGGCGGCTGCGACGCGAATCACGGAGACGTCGTGCCAGAGGGCGAGCCTTCGGGCAAGACTTCGCGATTCGCGCGCGGCGTGCTCTTATGCTGCCCTGTGCACGCGCGGCTCCTCCGGGTGTGCGCCAAGGCTATCTAGGGTCGGAGTTGAACCGATGAAGTCTATCGTCCTGCCCGTCGCAGGGATTCTCCTCCTCACGGCGTGTACGACCGAGAGCGACCCTGCCGCCGACGCGGGCGTGGCTAATAAGGACACCGCGTCCGTCGACGCGCCCGAGCCGGCCCTCGGCCCGGTCTACCGAGGCGAAGTTGGGGCCATCGTCTCCAAGCGCTGCGCAGGCTGTCACCAAGAGGGGGAGTCGGCGCCCTTCGCGCTCGACAGCTTCGACGCGCTCGTCACCTACGCGGACGCCGCGATCTCGGCGATCGAGGACGAGCGGATGCCGCCATGGAAGCCGGATCGCACGTGCCGGACCTACACGAACGAGCGGCTCGTCACCGCGGAGGAGCTCGACACCCTTCGGGCCTGGGTCGCGGATGGCAAGCCGGAAGGCGACCCGGCGGTCGAGGTGCCGGCCCCGCCGGCCATCACGTCGTTCGAGCCCACACACACCGGCGCGTCGGAGGAGCCCTACACGCCCGACCCTGCGATCCCGGACGACTGGCGCTGCTTCGTGCTGGATATCTCCGTGACGGAGGACAGCTACATGACCGCCCTCGCCGTGCGCCCGGACGCCACGGCGGTGGTGCACCACGCGCTCGTCTACGCGGTGGACGCGTCGATGCGCGAGTCGCTCACCAAGGCCGACGCTGAGACGCCTGGCGCGGGATACGCCTGCTTCGGTGGGCCAAACCCCTCCACTGCCGGCGCATCCGGCTCGGCCTTTTCCAGTGGCGCCAGCTTCCCCACGCAGCTCGGGGCCTGGGTGCCCGGGAGCCAGCCCACGCTGTTCGCCGAGGGAGCCGCCATCGCCATCCGGAAGGACAGCGTCATCGTGATGCAGGTCCACTACAACACGCTCACCGCCGAACCGGAGGCCGACCAGACCCGCGTGGAGCTGCGCCTCACGACCGAGGAGCCCGACGTACTCTTCAAGACGGTGCCGCTGGCGATCCCGGGGATCAAGATCCCGGCGGGTGACGCGGCCTCGCGGCACGAGCGGGTGTTCCGTAACTACTCGGAGAACTCCGTGCGTATCGAGGCCGCCACGGGGCACATGCACATGCTCGGGACGCACATCGAGGCGCAGGTCGAGCGCGCGGGCGACAGCTCGGAGTGCCTCGTGCGTATTCCAGACTGGGACTTCAACTGGCAGCAGGCCTACGGCTTCCTCCCCGGGGAGTCCGCCGTGGTCGCCCCAGGCGAGGCCGTTCGCGTCACCTGCATCTATGACAACAGCGCCGCCAACCAGGCCGTCGTCAACGGGCAGCAGCTGGAGCCCCGTGACGTGGAGTGGGGCGAGAGCACGCTCGACGAGATGTGTCTGGTCTACCTCGCGGTGTCGCGCCCCTTCGAGCCCCCCGCGGCCGTGTTGCCGTACTGCTCGGCCAACGCGGACTGCATCGCCGCTTGCGACGATCCGCGCTCCCTCGGGTGTCTATGGGGCTGCCCCAATAGCAACCCCAGCTGCCTCAGCTGCACCGCGAAGACGGCGCAGCCTTGCGCGTCGGAGTGCCTCCCGGCGCTGCTCGCGGTTCGGAGCTGCCTCACGGATTGCGGGGTGGCGGCGGTGGCGTTCGGCGGCCCCTGGGCGCCATGTCTCCAAGAGAGCTGTCCCGCCGAGTACGAGGCGTTCGCCAGCTGCTACGACGCTGCGCTGAAGAGCGGGGCTTGTGATGTGGCATTGGAGGGCTGCAACGTGAGCCTCCCGGAGTAGTCCGGGGCTGCGGGTTGGCCGTTGCCAGCACGTGAGCAAGACCCGGTTGGCGCGCGCGCACAGCCGGGCAGTGCTGTGCGCAAAGCGTAGCGTGCAGGCTCAGTGCAGCGTGCGCTGCTCCGCGCCCGCCGCCGCGGGGATGGTGAAGTTCACCGGCTCCAGGATCTCCTGGACGTCCGGGGCATCGAACCGGAGCCCTCGGTCGGGGAAGTTGAAGCCGTTGCCCTCGGGCTTCGCCACGAACAGGATCGTGTCCGCGGAGCGGTTGTATCCCAGCTGAACGAGCGACCTCTCGGCCACGAACTCGTCCTTGCCCACCTGTAGCCGCCGGTTCAGGGCGTAGAAGCCCTCACCCTTGAGGCTGACCATGGCCTCGATGAAGGCGGGGTCCTCTACCAGCCAGCCACCACTCGTATACGACCAGCGGTTGTTTGTGTTGGCGTCCGGCAACAGCACGATGGGAGGCCCTTGGACACTGTGGTTGTGGAAGTAAACGAGCGAACCTGCGGGGATCTCCATCTCCCCAGCGCGGAGCGCGCGGCCAGTCCGATAGACCCCACAAGGGCGGGCTTCACTCATCTTAGACCCCATGTCTTGACAGCGTTTACGAGGGCTTTGGCGTTGGCCACCGGCACGTCGGGCAGGATCCCGTGGCCGAGATTGAAGATGTGGGGGCCGGTCCCGTTCTGGGCCAGCACGTCGCGCACTCGCGACTCGATCACCTCGACCGGTGCGTACAGCGTACACGGGTCGAGGTTACCCTGAAGGGGCATGCCCGGGCCGACCTCCGCCCGTACGGCGTCGAGACCGATGCGCCAGTCCACGCCGAGCACGTCGGCGCCAGCGCTCTGGATATCGTGCAGCTTCCCGCCGACGCCATTGACGAAGTAGACGATCGGCGTGCCGGTCTTCTGCACCCGCTCGATCACGTGCGCCGCGGCCGGCAGCGCGAAGGCTCGAAACTCGTCCGGCATGAGATCGCCGGCCCAGGTGTCGAAGAGCTGTACGAGCTCGGCGCCCGCCTCGATCTGAGCGATCAGGAGGTCTGCCGCGGCGTCCGCCAGCCGGTGCAAGAGCTCGCGGAAGCCGACCGGGTCGGTGTGCATGAACGACTTGGTCTTGGCGTAGTGGCGGGCGGTCTTGCCCTCCACGGCGTAGCACGCGAGCGTGTACGGGGCGCCGGCGAAGCCGAGGACCGGCAAGGAGCCGTCCAGCCGTTGCACCAAGAGCCGGATGGCCGCCGGTAGGTAGCCCGTGCCGACGTTGGCGTCGTAGTGGCGGAGGCGCCCGATGTCTGCCCGCGAACGGATCGGATCGCCCAGGATCGGGCCCTTCCCCTCGTCGAACGAGAGGTCCATGCCCATGGCCTCCAGCGTCACCAGGATGTCGCTGAAGACGATGACGCCGTCGATCCCGAGCAGCGTGACCGGCAACATCGACGCTTCCGCCGCTGCCTCCGGTGTATGGCACAGCTCGAGGAAGGAGTACCGGGTGCGCAAGGCCCGGTATTCCGGCATGTAACGCCCGGCCTGGCGCATGATCCAGACCGGGGTGCGCGGAACGGGCCGACCGCGCGCGGCGTCGATAAGGAGGTGACCCACGACGCCAGCTTTTAGGGGCCGCACGGGGGCAGGTCAAGTGGGCCGAGCGCATGGCCCGTCAGGGCGCGGGTCTCAGGGAGCGACTACGGAGCCCCCACTACCGCTTCAGGTTCACCGCCTCCTGGATCACCTGGTCTGCCGTCTGGATCGAGCGCGAGTTCGCCTGGTAGCCCCGCTGCGCGATGATCATGTTGGTGAACTCGGTGGCGAGGTCCACGTTGGACTGCTCCAGGGCCCCAGCGACGATCTGGCCGCGCCCGTTCGAGTTGGCGGCCCCCATGATCACGTTGCCCGAGTCGAAGGTCTGGCCGTAGAGCCCGTTGCCGTGGACCCGCAGCCCCGCGGTGGACTTGAAGCGCGCCAGGGCGACCTGACCGAGGACCTTCTCCTCGCCGTTCGAGAACGTCCCCTTGATGCGGCCGTCCGTGTCGATGTTGACGTGCTGGAACGTGCCCGACTGGCTGCCGTTCTGCTTGATCTTGTCGACCGACGAGTCCTTCTCCGCGAACTGGGTCGTCCCGGTCACGTCGAAGCTGATCGTCTGCTCTTGACCGCCCACCGGGGTGAACGCGAAGGTGCCGAGCGTGGCCGGGTCGGTCGTGAGGTTACCGGCCGCGTCGAATTCGAGCGCGCCCGAGCCCACCAGCGTCGGCTCACCCTTGGTGCCACCGTCCACGAGCCCGCCATCCACGACGGCGTTGTAGGCCCAGGTGTTGTCCGCGGTCTTCGTCCAGAACACGTCCACCTGGGTCTGCTTGCCCTGGGCGTCGTAGACCGTGGCGGAGGACATGAAGTCGCTGGTGTCGCCGGGCGCCGTGATGTCGAAGGTCTGTACCTCCGCGTTCGCGTTGAGGTTCATGTCGAGCGAGAGCTTGCTCGTCGCCGTGGGCGGGATCGGCGAGTCGTCGATCTGCAGGGGCCCGAGCTCCGCCGAGATCTCACCCGCTGCGTTGGCCTGGTAGCCCATGAGCCGGAGGCCGGTCACGTTGGTGATGAAGCCGTCGGCGTCGCGAGAGAACTGGCCGTTCCGGCCGTAGAAGGTGCCGCGCACCCCGTCCACCTCGCCCTGCAGCGAGAAGAAGCCCTCCCCGCCGATCGCGAGATCCAGCTCGCCGCCGGTGCCGAGGAGCGAGCCCTGCTGGAACATCTTGTCGATCTTGGCGAAGCCGACGCCGCCGCCGGCCATGCTGGTTCCGCCGACGCCCATGACCGACTGGCCCAGCATCTCCTGGAAGACGCTCCGGCCGGCCTTGTAACCCACCGTGTTCATGTTCGCGATGTTGTCGGAGACCACGTTCAGGGCGAGCGAGTTCGCGTTCATGCCCGAGAGACCGATGTAGAGAGAACGATTGATGCTCATGGTGTGCTCCTTGTCATGACGTGATTGGGTGCGAGCTCGTCAGCGCGCCGACTGGCAGCGCTGGCGAACTCGCCTTCCGGACCGCTGCGGAAGACCCTCGGGAGGGCCGCCTCCGCCGTGGAATCCGGAGAGATCATTCCGGGGTTTCCTGGATCTCGGACACATCGCCCATGGCGACGCGCCGGCCAGACCCGAGCACCAGCTCGGGGATCCCCATCGAGGTGAAGTGGACGGCAGTCACGCGCTCGAGGACCGCGGTGGTGGCCGAGATCGGGTTGCCGTCGGCGTCGCGCGCGTCCACCTCGAACGAGTACTTACCCTTCGGCGCGGGCGTCACGTTCCCTTCGGCATCATGGAGATTGCCGTCCCAGGTCACGCTGTTGTCCCCCTCCTCGCCGGTGGTCGTGAGGGTCTCGACCGTGTTGCCGGACTCGTCCTTGATCGCGACGGTGACCGTCTTGGCCTCGCCGCCCAGGTCGAAGTGGAGCGTGGTCGGGGCGCCGTCGTACGAGAAGTCGTTGCCCGTGCTGCGCACCGTCTTGCCGATGAGGCTCGAGGCCATGGTCGCGTTCGTCGACATCGAGGCCATGGCCACGTTGCCGAGGCCGTCCTCGATGTTCACGAGCCGCTCCAGGCTGGTGAACTGCGCGAGCTGCGCCACGAACTCCGTCCCGTCCTGAGGGTTCAGCGGGTCTTGGGCCTTTAGCTGGGTGACGAGCAGCTTTAGGAAGTCCTCCTTGCCGAGGTCCTTCTCCTTGGCGCTGCTGGCGCCGCCTAACGAGCCTTGAACGGCCGAGATCATGCGGTCCCCCTGAACGCGCCGTTGGGCGCGGTGTGGGTCGAGAAGGCGCTCGCCGGGTGTCGGCGCGCGTGATGGTGGCTGCGCAGCGACTCGAGGATCGCTGCGTGGTCCTGGTGCTCGGCCGGCTGTCGCTGCTGCTCCGGCTGCTTGTCGAAGGAAGCCGTCGACTGCTCTCCGCGAACGGCCACTCGCGTCTCCGCGTAGCCACGATCGGCCAGGCGAGACTCGAGCGCGCCGCGCGCTTCCTGTAGCGCACGGATCGCCTCGGGGTGGGTCGCCTCGAGCGTGACCTCGAGTCGCCCGTCGCTCTGCTGCTGAACCTGGACGCGGACGCTCCCCAGCTCACCCAGCTCCACCTTCAGATCGCGGCCGAGCCGACCCTCGCGGACGTAGAGGGCCTCGATCTCATGGCCGAGGCTCGCAACCTGCTCGGGCGAGAGTCGCGGCGCCTCGGGGACAGTGGGCTGCGACTCGCCCACGGAGCGGGACTCGAGCGTGGCAGGCGCGACGAAGGCAGCCTCTCCGCCACCCCCATTGGTGCCGTGCTCGCTCTGCGCCTGGTGCTCGCTGCTCGAAGAAGCGGCTGCCGGCGCGGCCTTGGAAGCGCTCGAGCTCGCCGCCTCGACGGGCGGAGCCGCCTCGGACCGGGAGTCGGTACCCGCCTCGGGTGTGGCGAGGCGCACAGTCGCCTCCGCGGCGCCGGCGCGCGCCACGAGGTGGTCCGAGACGCTGCGCACTGCCTCGGTCACCGCCTCGTGCGCGGACTCCACGGGCGTTGTGGCCGGCGCTCCTGCGTTCCGCGTACCCGGCAGCAGCTCGTGCGCGGCCCGCGACGGGAAGGGGCGAGCGGTCTCGTTGCGCCCCTGGAGCTCAGTGGCCTCGGCGCCCGGTCCGCGTGTGAGCGGGCGGTCGAAGGCGACGTCGGCAGGGCGCTGGTCGGCAGCTCGGGCGTCGGCTCCGTCGAGTCGGTCGCTGACCGGGCTCTGGTCAGCAAGGCCTCGCGGCGACATCGGGCGCTGCCCTTTCTGAGCCTCCGGAGACTCGCGGGCGGAGTCGGCGGTGGGGCTCAGCTCGAAGGGGCGGGCACCGCGGTTGGGGTCCTCGCCCGGCGTGTCGGCTCCCGCCAGCCCCTCGGCCCCCCGGCCAGCGCGCTGAGCACCCTTCACGCCCGTGCGCCGGGCTTCGTCGGTGCCCCACGGCGTGGAACCGCCGGCGGCGAGCCGGGTGGTCTCCGCGTCGGACCCGGCGACCCGAGCCCCGCGCACGGTGAGCGCTCGGCCGTCGACGGCGTGTCCCGTCCGAGCGCCCAAGAGGCCGGAGGCAGGACCAGCACCCTGTGCTTCGTGCCGGAGGTTGAGCAGCGCCGTTGGCGCCTCTCGGGCCGTGGGATCGGCGGCCTCGATACGGGCCCGCTGCCGAGCCTCGACCCGCCGGCCTTTGCCGCGGCTTCGCCCGAGCGCCGCGCCGAAGCCGGCTGCCGGGGCATCGGACTCGATCAGCTCACGGGCCTGCGCCGCCCGTGCATCTGCGGAGACGGGCCTCATGGCGCGCCCTTCACGAGGCGCTGGGTCAGCGCGGCCGAGCGATCCGGGCGCATCGAAGCCAGGATCTTCGCGGACGCGCGGTCGCCGAGGGAGGCGAGCACTTCAAGCGCCGTGGCGTCCGGCTGCTCCGCGATGAGCCGCGCCGCGTCGTCCGCGCGCATCTTCTTCAGGATTCGCGAGAGCTGAGCCACTCGCCCTGCCTCGGCCACCTGGTCCCGCGCGGCTCTTGCGGCCTTCTCCGTGGCCTTCTGCGCTGCGATCCGATCGGCTGTGTCGCCGCTGGTCCGCTCCGCGTCGCGCGCAGCCGCGGTACGGCCGCTCGCTTCGGCTGCCCGGAACCGCTGATCGGCGTCGCGGGCCCGGCGGGACTCGGTCGCGCGGGCCGATGCTTCGTCCTTGGCTGCCCCGCACTCCACGAGCGCCGCCTGCGCGCGGTCGAGGCCGCGCTGCCGCTCGAGCGTCAGCAGGCTGCCGCACGCGGCTTCCAGGTGCGACTCGAACTCAACCGCCGAAGCGCGCCACGCGCTCCGGAGCGCCGCGAGCTTGTCGAGCTCGACGGCGACGAGACTGGCCTGTGTGTCGACAAGCAGGGCCCGCGCCGCCAGCTCCGCCTCGCGGCGATCCAGCTCGGCGAGGCGCCCGCGCAGCTGGTTGATGCGGATGGTCTCCGCCGCCGTGAGCGGAGGCGCAGGCTCCATCGCCACCCGGACCGGCGTGGGCGCCTCTGCTTCGGCTTGTTGCGGCGACTTCGGTTCGTCATCACCCGGCCGCCCGGTCTGCGTCTCGGGGGAGTATTTCAGCGCCCCAGGGCCGACCATCTGTGCCCCGCCGTCGCCTCGGGCGAGGGTGGCCCCTCCGAGCGCCGCCGTGAGCACCAGCGCCGAGGTGGCGCGGGGTGGGAGTCGCAGGGTCATTGCGTCACCTCTCGTGCGAGCGCGTGGAGGGTCGTCAGGGTCTGTGTGATGGCCACGGGTGCGGCGCCTCCAGCGCTCTGTCGAAGCCACGCCTCGACCTTCGGCCAGTGGGTCAGCGCTCGATCGAAGCGGGGCACGGCGCCGCGCTGATACGCGCCGATTGCGGCGAGCTCCTCCACTTCACGGTGGTCGGCCAGCATCGCGCGCAGGGTCTGCGCCGAGGCGCGGTGTGAGTCGTCGACGACGCCCAACATCACGCGGCTGACGCTCTTCAGGACGTCGACCGCCGGGAAGTGACCGCGATCTGCGAGGGTCCGCGAGAGCACGATGTGCCCGTCCGTGGTGGCCTTCACCGCGTCGCCGATCGGGTCGCCGAGGTCGTCGCCTTCCAGCAGCGAGGTGTAGAAGCCCGTGATGGAGCCCCCGGTGCTCGCGAGGCCAGGCCCGGCGCGCTCGAGGAGGCGCGGGATAA
>SXOO01000235.1 GCA_005776725.1 Pseudomonadota bacterium
CCGGTGAAGGCGCCGCGGACGTGGCCAATCAGCTCGGACTCGAAGAGCGACTCCGGGATCGCCGCACAGTGAAACGCCACGAAGGGGCCGGCGGCGCGCGGGCTCCAACGATGCACTGCGCGCGCCATCACCTCTTTCCCGGTGCCCGTCTCGCCCTCGAGCAGGACAGGGACGTTGGCCCCTGCCACCGCCCGCGCGAGCTCGACAGCCGCGCGAAAGCTGAGCGAGGCGCCGAACGGCGCAACCGGGTCGCTCTCCGGCGCGGCAGCCGCTGGCCGGGCCTGCGCGCTGGCTGCCAGGGCCACGACCGGGCCCAGCGCCGCCAGGAGCTCCAGCGCTCGCTCCGGCAATGCGCGCCGGGTCCACCCCACGAAGAGCCCGTGATCCGCGCTGCCGGGTCCGGGGCGGCGCAAGGGGACGACCACCGCGACGCGGGCGCCGGTGGTGGCCACGCTGGTCGTGAGGGGCAGCGTGTCCTGCTCGAGCACGAGGACGGCGTCGTTCGCTAGCGCCGAGAGCCCGCGAGGGATCGCCGCGCCGAGCTGCAGGCGCTGCCCGGCGAGCTGGAGGGACAGCCCCGCGCCGTCGAGGCCTGGCAGCGCCCGCGCGAAGGCGTCCATGGCGGCTTGCCCGAGGGCGTCGAGTGACGTGGCGGTCACGAGCTCGGCGCAGATCCTGAGCCACGCCGACGACTCGGTGTGCGCCCCTTGACTCAGCGGGTCCAGGAGGGGCACCCGGCTCAGCTCGCGGTCGAGCGACGTCCCGCCGCTGAGGGTCTCGGTGCTCAGCGGCGCGGACAGGCGAACCCCGGCGCGAACCTCCACGCGGGCGAGGCTGCCCGCGGCCCCGAGCAGGAGGATGTCGCCGACCTCGAGCACGGTCTGTTCACCCCTAGGCAGAGCGGCGTCCCCTCTCGAGCCGCGGTGGAGGCGGGTCCCGTTGCGGCTGCCGAGGTCCACGAAAGCGTAGGCGTCGGGCAGCGCACGAAACAGGCCATGGCGGCTCGAGACGCTGGCTGCGTCCAGCGCCAGATCGCAAGCGGGGTCGCGGCCGACGAAGGCGTCGCGCCCCGTGAGGTGAAAGACCCGCGCGGGTCCTTCACTCCCCTCGACGGTCACCTCGAGGCGGAGCCCGGCCATAACACCTCCACTCGGACGTCACCGAACTCTGGGCCAGTGGGCACGCTCGTCGTCTCATCGTCCGTGACCAGCGCCCACGTCAGCGCCGAGACACCCGCCACCAGGGCGATGCCGCCCAGCGTGGCGGTCCAGAACCACCAGGTCTCGTGTGCCGGCGTCTCAACGAGCTCCGCCGCCGGGGCAACGTTGAACACGAAGGGCTGCTCGGCCGCGGCCGCGCCAGCCCGCAGGACGCGGACCGAGCCCGCGAGCTTTGCGCTCTTCAGCCACTCGCCCGGCACCCGTGACACGCCTTCGAACGTACAGGGCCGGTCGCAGCCGCCCACCTCGAGGGGTAGCTCCAGGCCCGGGAGGGTCACGACGACCCGATCTCCCCGCCGCGCGCCGCGCACGGTGACGCGGAGCTCCAGGCCCACACCAGCCCGCGCCGCCGCGAGCGGCGTGACCTCGGCTGTAGTGGGTACGCGCAGGAGCCGGCGCGCTTCGACCCGCTCCTGCCACTGACGCGGCCACTCGGGTCGGGGAGGCGCCTCGGCCTCCAGCAATGCGTCGATCGCGCCGTCCGCCGGCAGGTCCAGCCGCAGCTGCGACTCCACGCGAGTGGCCAGGAGCCAGGCTCGGGTCGCGGGCTCTGGAGTGGACGCGAGCGCCGCCTCGGCCTCCACCGAGGCGCAAGCGTAGTCCTGCGCTGCGAGACACACGCGCACCCTCTCGAGCGCCTCACCCTCTGGGATGGCAGGTGGGCTCGCCCAGAGCAAGCAGGTGGCGATACAGGCGATCACGGGCAGGTGTCCCCGGAGGACAGCACGAACAGCGACTCCTTGCGGCCGAAGAGGATCTCGTCGCTCCCGGCCACGACTCGGCCTGCCTGTTCGCTGAGCTGGGTCCACGTGCCGGGCGCGTTGTCCCTGTCGCACCCCGGGCCCTCACACGTAGCTGCCTGGCGATAGAGACCCCCGTCGCCGACCGCCACGAGGTCACCGTCAGCTAGCGCGACCGCCGCCGCGAAGGTCGCCGGCGTGCCCTCGGGCTCGCTCACGCCCAAGGCGTTCATCCGAACGATGGCGTTGCCGCAACCGACGAGGACGGCCCCGCCGCCAGCGTCCTCTTCGAGCGCCAGGCCGGGCCCTCCCGCCTGCTCACACCCGCCGAGGGGGAAGCGGCTCGAGGCGCTTGGGCCCACCGCGAGCACCGTGAGCTTCGACTCCTGCTTGAGCAAGACGAGGTCCTGTAGGCCGGCGATCGCTACGTCGATGGGAGCCTCCTGGCCGGTCTGTACGAAGAGCTCCGCGGCCGCGCCGTCGGCGTAGCGGAATACGGCGCGCTCACCGGCGACCAGAGCGCGGTCCACGGCCAGCGCAACGGCGAGCGGCGCCCCGGCATCGTCCGACCAGGGTAGGGGCACGAGCGCGTCCCCGTGGGTGCGAGTGGGACCGCGTCTCGTGACGTACAGGACGGCGTCGTCGGTGGCGGCCAGCGCGATCGGGGTCTCCTCGAGGGTTGCCAGGCGCACGGTGGTGCGCGCGCAGGGCGCGAGGGTGTGGAGCTCCCCCCCGCTGGCGCAACGAACCGCGATCGCGAAGTCGGGGCCCAGCGCCGCGGCGGCGACGACGGACCCGCCCGGACAACCGGAGAGGGTCACCGGTTCGGCGGCCTCCTGGCCCGCGGACGTGCGGGGGAGCGCGATCGGCCCGAGGTCCTGGCCGCACGCGCTGAGCGTGAGGGAGGTCGCGCCCTTTGGCAGCAGCACGCGCACGCTGCGGTCGGTAGCCGCCACCACCTCGGCGCCCGCGGGCGTGGAGATCACCGTCGGGTCCGTCCCGAAGCCTGCACCGATCAGCTCGAGCTCGGTCGCGTCCTCCTCCAGCTCGGCGGGTACCAGCGCGTCGAGGCGGGGTCCGGCAAGGGGCTCCAGGGCGACGCTCACGGAGGTCTCGGCGGAGGCGACGACCGTGACGGACTCCGACAGCCCGACCAGCCGCGCGTCGTCCCCGGCGCCCACTACCACGCGGACGTAGATCCGGTGCCCGGCCGGCAGGTCCGGGAAGATGAGCGCGTCTCCGCAGGCTCCGCCGGCGGTGGGCCCCAACGGCACGGACTCGCCGTCTCGGTAGAGCTCGGCGTTGACGCGGTCGACGCAGTGTTGTGCGCACGCCGTGGCGGACAGGGTGACCTGGAGTGAGCCGAGCCCCGCGGGCATGCCGGCTCGCTCGCAACCAGCCACGACGGCCGACGTACCCACCAGGAATGCCCGCATCCCGCGCCTCACTCCGGGGCTCCGGCCCGCTCGAGGCGGAACGCGAGCCGGCCCTGCGGGCCCGTGGCCTCACAGTCGAGCTGGGACGCGACCGCGAAGGAGAGCGGCGTGGGGCCGCCCCTCCGGCCGCAGCGGACCTCAAGGGAGGCGTCATCGGGGGCCGTGAAGCGCACGGCGACCCGACCGGGACCCGGCGCGAGCCGGGCGTACAGCCGCAGGGCGCCACCCACGAGGGTCAGCAGCTCGGGTGCCTCCAGGGTGGGGGTGGTGAAGGGGGCGAGCGCCCGCTTCCCTGCCCCGGTGACATGCAGCGGGCCCGATAGGCCGGTCACCCGAACGGTCGCCCGCGAGCCGAGGCGCGGGGCTTCGCGAGGCGGGACGGACTTGAACGCCGTGGACGCGCCCCCCTCCTCCAGGGCTCCGCGCTCTCGGCGGGCCTCGTCCGCGATAGAACGGTGCTCCCGGCTCGGGGACCGCCGTGGCCGAGCCAGCTCCGCTGCCAGAGGACGGTGCGGATGGCTAGACGTGCCGACGGAGGTGGTCGTAGCGAGCGGCGACGGCATGGGCTCCACCCGGGGCGCGAGGGCGAAGGTGGCGCCGAGCGCGACCGCGGTCGCAGCGCCGAACGCCCAACGACGCACCGCCCTCCGCGCAGGCGCGGGACCCTGCGGCGCCACGGTGGCGGTGTGCTTGCGAGAGGGGCCGGCGGCTGAGCCGTATGGGCAGGCCGTCACGAGCGCAGCGAGGGCCGCCGGGTCGCTCGGGGGCAGGGCCCCTGCAAGCGCCGCCCGGAGCGCCGCGGCGGTGGCGGTGCGAGCGCCGCGATCCGGCTCGAGGGCCCCGGCGAGGGCATGCGAGAGCTCTGCGTTGACCTCGGGTCGAAAGTCGCTGGCCGGGGGAAGTCGGCGGGCCCGCATCGCTAACAGTCCCGGCAGCCCCGCGGCTTCGTCGGGTCCGGTCTCGGCCAGAGTGAGGAGCTCGTAGATCAACAGCGCAGCGGCGAAGACGTCGCTGTCCTGGCCGGCAGTCTCGGCACGCAGCTGCTCCGGTGCCATGAAGAGGAGCGTGCCGCGGAGGCCCGCGAAGGTAGAGGGCAGAGCCAGCGTTGACCGTGCCAGCCCGAGGTCGATCAGCACGGGCCGACCGCTCCGGTCGATCAACACGTTCCGCGCTGAGACGTCGCGATGAAGGAGCCCCAGAGGCCGGCCTGCGTCGCTCGCTGTGTGGATCGCGGTGAGGCCATCCAGGAGCCCCAGCGCGAAAGCGGCCACCGCCGCCAGCGGGGGCATGGCGCCTCGCTTGCGAAGGTCGGACAGCAGCAGCTCGACAGTGGGGCCGTTGATCCTCTCGAGGATGAGGACGTCATCCCGGGCCTCGATGAGTCGGACCACGTTCGGGCTCTTCACCGCGGCGAGGGCCGCGCGCTCGGCCTCGAGACGCCGTGGATCCGCCCCCGGGAGCGCTACCTTCGCCACCACCTCGCGCTCCCCGAGCGTGGCTAGATACACCTCGCCCATGCCGCCCACCGAGAGTCGCGGGCCCAGAGAGAGGGGGATGTCGCCGTGAGTAAACACTAGAGGGCACGATATCGCGTCGTGTCTCCCAGCGTAAACAGTCTCCTCCACTCGCGGCGCGGACGAGCACCGGGGCGGACCGCAGGGGACTGACCGCCGGAACTGGCCCAGAGGCCCGCAGTGGCTGCGTCTTGACGCTTTTTGACGTTTCTTGGCGAGCCGGTGCGCCGCGTCGACGGAGATGGCCGGGCCATGGAACGCCGTTTGCTTCGAAGTCCGCGCGGGAGGAGACTCAGCCCGGTGAGACGCCTGCAGGTCATGCTCGTGGTCGTGTGCTTCGGCTGCGCCGAGTCGACGCCCGCGCCAAACGGCGCAACCGGCGACCTCATCGAGGCCGCGTTCGCCGCCGCCGACGGCGTCAGCTTCGATGTACCGGAGGACGAGGGCGTGGCAGAGAAGCCCGGCGACACCGGCAAGGGTCCCGTGGCCGACGGCTATCTCGCGTCGAGGGCGGCCACCACGCGCGTGAACTCCGTCCTTCGACCCTTCATTCGTAGGACCCTGGACCTCGTCGACTCCACCGAAGGGCAGTCGCTCGAAGACGGGCGGCGGTATTGGCGCTCGGAGGCACCGGACGGCGTGCTCGAGGTGATCGCCGAGGAGTATGCGGACGGTCATGTGGGCTATGGAGTCTGGGTGGACACGGGCTCCGGGCGGGCGGTCTACGGCGCGGGGACCTTCACGCCGGGTAAGGCCCGAGAGCGTGGCGCGTTCGTGGTCTTCGCCTCGGGTGACGCTGACCCAGCCACCGCAGGGACGCTCGCAGTCACGTATCTGCGCACCGGCGACCACAGCGAGCTCGAAGCCCACGCATATGGCCTGGTCACTGGAAACGGCGTCCCTCACGACGGGAGGTTCCGGCTGGTGCGGGACGGGACCTCGGGCGCCTTCGCGTTCGAGTCCACCTTCGAGCTCGCGGCGAAGGTGGGGGACGAAGTACGTACGGCCACTTCGGGACGCGTGGTCTCGCGGTGGTCCGACACGGGCGGGCGGAGCGACATCACTGTGCCCGCAAGCGGCCTGGGTGTCGGCAGCGGGACCGGGGCGGCTTACGGAGACCTCGAGGTGGCCGAGTGCTGGGATCGGCGCCTCCATCGCACCACCTATGTGTCGCGGCAGGTGTCCGCGCCCGACGGCTCTGCAGAGCCGCTCCACGAGGTGGGCAACCTTGCGGACTGCGCGTTCACCGAACCCGTGACGCTCGCGCTGCCTCCCCCTCGCGACCCGCCCACCCCGCCTGCCCTCGAGGACGCCCCGCCGTCGTGACGGGCGGCGCCCACGGCGCTACAGTCGGCGAATGATCCCCTGCACCCGGCATCCGGCGGCGAAAGCTGCGTGGAGCTGCGCCGCATGCGCGACGCAGCTCTGCGAAGACTGTGGCTGCGATGACTTCCGGTCGAAGCGGCGACTGGCCCGATGCGGGACGTGCGGCGGGCTCGTCGACGAGCTTCGTGTGTATCGCGAGATCGCCCCGGTCCAGCAGATGCTGCGGCCGTTCCTTCGCTCGTTCTGGAGCTTGCAGGGGCTCTCGTTTGCTGGCGTGGTCGTGGGGGTCGGCGTCCTCTCCCTCGTGCCCGTGATTGGGGCCCCTCTGAGCGCCGCGCTCACGCTGGCCTGGTATCTCGTGGTCATCTCCGCCGCGACTGAAGGCGTCCCCCATCCTCCGTCCGCGGACGTCGAGCAGGTGGGGGGCCTGGGTGGTTCCATTGGACGCACGCTCCTCGCGCTGTTCTGGCCGGTCATGCTCGTGGCCCTGGCCTCCATCTTGCCCAGCTCGAGTCGCGGGCCGGTGGTTGGGGCGCTCGCTTATGGCGTGGCCCTCGTGGTCACACCCGCGTGCTTCGTCCGCGCGGCCACGGCGAGCGGGTTCTTCGAGCTCCTCGACCCGCGCGCTCCGCTGCTCATGCTCCTACGCGTTCCCACGAGCTACCTGCGGATGTTGCTCTTGTGGCTGGCGGTCACGCTCGGGACCTTCGAGGTCACGGACCTCTTGCGCCGCCTGAACTCGCAGGCAGGCCTGCTGGCCGTGAGCCACCTCTCCTTTGTTCTGCACCTCCTCGGGCTCACCGTCAGCGCTTTCGTGGTGGGCTGGTGGGCGTACTACGAAGCTGAGCCGCTCGGCTATCGGCTCCCGGCGGAGCGCTGGATCGTCCAAGTACCCGGCGCGGTGGGCCGCGCGCCGCTGCCCGCTGTCGCCGGGCGACTGGAGCGTCGTGAGCAGGCCGCGAACGCAGCGCGCGCTGCGCTCGACGGGGCAGACCCGTCTGGCGAAGACGAGCTGCCTTGCGACGTCTCGATCGCCGCGCTCGCCCCCAAGGCCGACGACGGTGGAGCAGAGGAACGACCGGAGCTGCCCATGGACGCCAGCGTACGAGCGTTCTCCGAGTCCTCCGGGCCGCTCGCTGGGGCAGGGGCGCCGGAAGAGCTGCCGAGCGATCCGAGCGTCATGGCGTTCGCTTTGGGTTTCGCCCCAGACGGGTCCCGGAATTCAGCGGCGCCCGGTCGGCGAGGCTCCGGCGAGGAGGAGGGCGAGCTCCCCATGGACCACGGCAACCTCGGCGGGGCCCGCGTGCCCCAAGTTGGGCTGAAGGGCGCCGAGACCAACGAGCTGGCGCGAGCGGTGGCGGACAACGATGCACACCGCGTTGCAGAGGCCTGGGCCGCGGTCGTGCGGCTTGGGGCGCCGCGTCGCCTCCCGGCCCAGCTGCGTCTGGACGCCGCGAACTGCCTCGCGGCTGGCGGCCGCCGCGGTCGCGCCGCTGAGATCCTGAAGTCCGTCGCGACCGACTCCGATGGCGCGGCAGCGGCCGTCGGCGGCGCGCGCCTCGTGGACCTGCTCGCAGGGGAGGGCAGGCTCGCCGAGGCGCTCGGGGTCATCGACGCGCTCGAGAAGGTCGGGCGCGCAGGTCCCGAGCTCCTGGGCCGCCGTAGCGCGCTGTCCGGCGGCGTGGGGGGCCACTGATGGCGTTGCCCGGCATCAGTTCCACGCCGAGCTGGCGCGTTCGCCTGGCGCAGCTCGGCGGGCTACACGGCGTTCACCCCATCCACGGCGCCGGCATACTTCGGGTGCGTGGCGAGGCGGGTCTCGCGGTCCAGGCGCTCTACGAACTCTTGGAGCGAGAGCCCCACCACATCGACGGCCTAAACACGATCATCGCTATCCTGAGCTCGCTGGGGCGCAGAGAGGAGGTCCGCGAGCTCCGCCGACGGATCCTCGAGCTGCGTTGCGCCGCCCTGGGCCTCGAGGAGCACGAGCGGCCCGCTGCGGTCGCGTACTTCGAGGCTGCCATCGGGGCCGTCCCCCCACCTCGGCGGATGCCCGCGTGCCTCGTTCGGACCACCTTCGACCAGCTCAGCGAAGGGTACGACGTGCGAATGCGGCAGTGGCTGGGCTACCGCGCGCCTGAGCTCGTGCACGAGGCGGTCCTCGCGACGGCCGATGGGCGGACTCACGGGCTCGAGGTGCTCGAGCTCGGCTGCGGCACCGGACTCCTCGCTCCGCTCCTGCGGACGTCTGCCGCTCGTCTCGTTGGCGTCGACCTCAGCGCGGGGATGCTGCGCCGCATCTCGGACCCGGACATCTACGACGAGCTCCAGACCGCGGAGATCGTTGCCTGGCTCGAGGCGAATCGGAGGCGCTTCGAGCTCGTGGTGGCCGCCGATGTGCTCTGTTATTTCGGGGACCTGGCGTCCCTGGTCGAGCTGGTTGCGTCACGGCTGGCATCGCGCGGCCGGTTCGTGTTCACGGTGGAGCGCTCAGAGGAGGTCGAGGTCGACCTCTGCCCGACGGAGCGCTACGCGCACTCCGAAGGCCACCTGCGCCGCGTCGCCGCGGCGTCGAAGCTCGAGGTCCGGTATCTCGTCCGGCGCGCATTGCGCGCTCAACACGGGCGGCCGGTGGAAGGCTTCGTCGTGGTCCTTCAGCGACCGCAAGTCGCCAAGGCCTGAGGTGCAGTGCCGCTCGGACTGCGGGGCGTGTTGCGTCGCTCCGTCGATCGTGCGGCCATTCGTCAACGCACCGCACGGCAAGGTGGCCGGGGTTCCCTGTCCCAACCTCATGCCGGACCGCCGCTGCGCCGTCTGGGGCGGGCCAGACTATCCGGCAGCGTGCCGCGGATTTCGCCCCGAGATCGCGGTCTGCGGCGGCACGCGCGCGGAGGCCCTGGTCCTGCTCACCGCGCTGGAGCGAAGCACCCGACCTTCCCCTTGACCGCCGGTGCGGCCTCCGCCAAGAGTCGCCTACAATGACGCTCCTGCTCCCCCTGTCGGCCTTGCTCTTCGCCGGCCCTCCCGACGGAGGCGTCGAGGCAAGCTCCGCGCTCGTGTGCGTCCGATCTCGCGTGGTCACGTGCGAGCCCACGGCGCACCTGGCTCACGGCGCCGGGCCGTGCGAGGTGGAGTTCACCCTCGCCGCGGATGGCGGACGAGGGGTGGACGAAGCGGACCTCCTGGTGGGGCAGGGCTCCGGGCTCATGCAGGCGCTCACCGGCGGCTCTCCCTGGGCGCCGGTCGTGTTCTGGCGGAATGGCGATCGCGCCGCGCCGATCGAGGCGCGCCTCATCGACCCGTTCCCGGGCCGAGCCACCGACGTTCTGGTGGCGAAGGCCTCCGACGGGAGGACCGTCTCGTGGGTGCACCTCGACGCCGCCACGCCCGTCGTTCGTTTCCTCGACGAGGGCCCCGGCTCGATGGAGCTCCTCGGGGCGCGGATCCAGACGCTCGAGGTCACCGACCTCGAGGTGCTCATGGACCCCGACGCGCGGAGCGAGGGGCCCGCCGGGTGCGCGAGGGGGGCTCCCAGCTTGACTGGAGGCGATCTCGAGACGCTCCTCCGAAGCGCCGGCCTGGCCGCGGATGGCCGCCCGCCGGTCAAAGACGCCGACCGGGCGCTCCTGGGGCTTTGCCAGCGGGGGCTGAGCGCAGAAGCCAGCCCCACCGCCGCGCTGCTCGGTGCTCTGGCGTTCTGGCTACTGCCCGTGGCCGACCCGGTCGGCTTTCGCGACTGGGTGGTCGCCGCTTCGCAGCCGGGTGAAGCCTCCGGTTTCGGAGCACGCCTAGCGGCTAATCTCGACGCGCTTCGTGGACTCGACCCGCACGTCTGGGCGATCGCCAGCTCCACCTTGCTCACCGAAGACCCCCGGGATCGGTCGGACGAGCGTTTCATCGCCGAGGCCTTGACCCGATTGCCGGCGAGCGAGATGCCCGCCTTTCTCGCAGCGCTGCCCCTGTGCGAGCCGGCGCGGCAGGCGGTGGACCTCGCCGCCGGCCCTGTCCTATCCACGGTTCAGGAGCTCGGAGACGCCGAAGCGCTCGCTCTCGTTGATGCGTTGGGGCGGCAAAGCGGGGCGCTGCTCCACGTGTTCGACCCGGAGCTTCGACCGGTGCTCAAGAGGCTGCTGGGCCTGCTGGGCGAGGATCGACTCCTGGGGCTCTCGGTCCCGCTGCTCGGCCGCAGTCTACCGTCTGTGCTGGTACAGGCCCTGGGAGACCCGGCGCCGGAGGTGCGGCGACTCGCGGTGACGCTCCTGTCCGCGGGCGGAGCCCCGGTGGTGAAGGCGCTCAGCCGCCGCCTCGTGGAGCTCGGCCACCGGCTGCCCAATGAGATGGGTCTCACGGCGCAGCAGGTTGTCGCGGCGCTCTCGGGCGTGCTCCTCGCGCCGCTGGCGCGCCCCTTCCACGACCAGGCGTGGCGCCGCCACCTGGCTGGGCTGGACTGCCTCCCGCCCTTCGAGGAGGCGCGGCGGTCCATCCACCCGAACCTGGTGCTACCTGAGCCGCTCAATGCTCAGTGCCGGGCGTTGCGAGCGGTGCTCATGGCTCGCGAGGGTGCCACGGAGGGAGCGCTCGGCCTGCTCGAGCATCTCCCGCGGGGCGACGCCCTGGTCGCCACCCGTCACGCCGAGGTGCTCGCCGCGGTCGCCTCTCGGAGACTCGAAGCGGGAGACCTCGAGGGCGCTCAGGCGTTGCTCGATCTCGCGCCTGATCCGGACGCCCTAGAGCTGGTCGGGGTGCGCGTGGACCTGCTGACCGAGCAGGGGCATCGCGCGCTCGCGGACCGCAACGAAGACCTGGCGCGGCGATACTTCACGGCCGCAAGGCGCATCGATGGGTCGAGACCTACCGCTGAGGCCCTCATCGACGCGGGGCGCGCGGCGCTCCACGATCTGCTCTTCGTGCTGCTCGTGGTGATGCTCTGCGGGGCGGTGGCTGCCGGTGGGCTTCGGCTGTTCCAGCGCGCGATGATCCTTCACGACTTCCGCCTCGGCACCGGAAAACAGCCCGGCATGGTCTTCGACGGCCCCGGCGGGCGCCGGTTGCTCCTGGCGCCCTTTGGGCTCCTGTCCATGCGGCCGCTGTCATATCGGATGGTCTCGTTCTCCGAGCTCGACTCCGCCTGGCTCGTATCGGGTGAGCGCGATCGCTCCGGGGTGTTGTTTCGGCTCGCCGACGGCTCGTCGTTCGTCGTCCCCACGGCGTCGCTGCGGCGCTTCGACCTCTTCGTCGCTCAGCTCGAGGGATACCTCGACGACGTGGGGAGGCCTCTCGAGACCCTTGCCCCTCTCGACGAGGACGTGGCCCGCGAGAACGCAGCAGCTACAGACCGGCTGCGCCGGCGGGATGCGCTGAACCGCGGGCTGAGGATCGCCGGGGCGATGTTGGCGGTGACCGTGGTCTACCTCGCAACGGTCACTGAGCTCGCGGGCGGCGTTTGGAGCTCACGCCTCGTAATCGGCCTCGGGATCGGTGGCGGGTTGCTCGTCATCACCACGGCGGCGGTACACGCAATTCTGCCAGTCTCGCGCGCCTGAGCGGCGCGGCAGCGCTCACACCGTGGTGACGAGCAGGTCTGGCGGTAGGAGCGGCGACGGCGTGCCCACAGAGGTCATCCAGACCTGGTGCGCGGCGCGCGTGAGGCCGACGTGCAGGAGGTGTCGGCTGGCGTCCGAGTCTGGGTAGGTGTCGCCATCCACATCGAGCAGGACGACGTAGTCGAACTCGAGGCCCTTGGCTGCGCGCACGTCCGCGATCTCGATCCCGGGGGCGAAGGCGAAGTCGTGGTTGCGCACGCGCGATAGGCGCCGGAGCTCGGCGCGCTGGAGCACCTCGTGCGCCTCTGCGGCCTGCCACTCGCGCGCCGCCAGCACCCCTACCGAGGCGAGCGGCTCGTTGCGCTCGAGGCGCTTCAACGCGTCGCCGAGGAAGGTGAGCATCTCCCCGCGGCTCTTGAACCGGAAGAGCTCGGGCACGGCGCCATCACGGGGCGCCGTCGCCGCTTCTTCGGGCGCTAGAGGCCCGAGCACGGCGTGGGCGAGTCGCATGATGGGCTCCGTGGAGCGGTAGCTGACCCGGAGCTGCGACAGGGCCACCTTCTCCCGTCCGAGCGCGGCCAGAACCTCTTTCCACGACCGGAAGTCGTTGTTCTCCATGACCTTCTGGGCCACGTCCCCAGCAAGCGTCACCGCGCCGTGTTTCTCGACGGTGTCGAGCAACACCTTGAGCTCGATGGGCGACAGGTCCTGAGCCTCGTCCACGACGAGCTGCGCGTAGCGAATCGGCGCGCCCTTCTTGCCATGCAGCGGACCCCGCACCAGCTGGTGGAGGAAGAGCAGGATCGCGTCGTCCTCCCGGTCGATGTTCGGGAGGTCGTCTTCGTTGTGCCCCTCGCCATCCACCCGCACGAAGTGACGGTCCGAACACCAGCGATGGATCTGGTTCTGCTGCGCGTCCGAGAACTCGCCCGTGGCGTGCCGCTCGCAGCTCTCTCGGATCCACTGCCGGTTCGTGAACAGCTCGTCGAAGAGCTCCCGTGGGCCCAGCTCGGGGTTCTGAATGTAGCCCTCCTCGAGCATGGCGAGGAGCCCTCGGTGGAGCTTGAAGCGGGAGACTACGGCGGGGGTGTCGTCGGCGTACTCTCCCACGAGGCGAGGGTAGACCCGCCCGCGCATCTCGGCGGCCCACTCTTCGAACAAACGTACCTGGACGCCCTCCACGCCCAGCGCGGGCAGGACCCGTGCGATGTACTCGAGGAGCGCGGGGCTGAACACCACGATCAGGGTTCGGGAGGCCGCGAAGCGGGCAGGATCCTGATAGTTGAGCCAAGCGACGCGGTGCAGCGCCACGGTGGTCTTGCCCGATCCGGCGGAGCCCTGGATCGCGACCAGCTCGGTCTCGGGCCGTGCGATGAGGCGGAACTGCTCGGGGTCGAGCAGGGAGGCGATCTCCCGCAGGAACTTGTCCTCTCGGACGCCCGACCCGTCTCCCCGGGTGCCGAGTGTGGGCTGCATGCGATCGGGGCGGGCCGCGGCCCCGAGCCCACCGGAGAGGCGGGGGCCGCCGAGGGTCTGCCAGCCGCCGCTTGCGCGCACGAAGACCTGTCCGCGGCACGCCACACGCTCGAGGCGCCCGTCGCGGATAGAGAGCGTGCGGCGCACGGCCACCTCACCCCCGAGGTCCTTGCCCGCGATCAAGACGTCGAAGTCGTCGCCCTCCTCCTTCTGGTAGAAGACGCGCGCGATGGGCGCGTTCCGCCAGTCGACGATGCGGATGCCGTCCTGAACCCAGGTGCGCTTGCCGATCAGGATGTCCCGCCGGCGCTCCTCGTCGTCGATGAGACGCATGTGACCGAAGTAGGGGGAGCCGAGGTCCAGGGGTGCGTCCGCTGCCCGCATTTGCTGGTCGACGAGCCGCGCCACACGATCCATCTGCTCGAGGACCGACGCCCGGTCCTCGGCCAGCCGCTCCTCGACCAGCTCGTCGCGGAGCCTCACGAGCTCGCCCTGTGCCTCGCCCACCCGCCACAACGCGGGCGTCTCCTTGCGGGCAGCATCCAGGACAACGCCGAGGAGGCGCTCCTCTTCGGCGACGGGGGCAGGGATCGGCGGTTGTTCGGGGGGCATGGGGCGGGTACCTTAGCGCCCCTCTGGCCGGGAGGGAACGCGGGATGCCTAGAACACGGGACGAGATGGCGCGCGAGGCTGCGCGCGAGCTTCGGAACGGCGACGTGGTGAACCTCGGGATCGGGATCCCCACCCTGGTCGCCAATCACCTGCCCGACGGGGTCGACGTGGTTCTCCACAGCGAGAACGGCCTCCTCGGGATGGGCCCTTTTCCGTTCGACGGCGAGGAGGATCCTCAGCTCATCAACGCGGGCAAGCAGACGGTCACCGTCCTCCCGGGTGGCAGCACCTTCGACAGCGCGCTGAGCTTCGCCATGATCCGCGGTGGCCACGTGGATGTGGCGGTGCTCGGTGGTCTCGAGGTATCGGAGACCGGCGACCTCGCGAACTGGATGGTCCCGGGCGAACGCGTGAACGGCATGGGGGGCGCCATGGACCTGGTCTCCGGAGCCCGCCGTGTGATCGTGCTCATGACTCACACCTCCAAAGACGGCGCAGCAAAGCTCAAGCGCGTCTGCGACCTCCCGCTGACCGGCCTCCGCTGTGTGAGCCTCGTGATCACGGAGCTCGCCACGGTGGCCATCGGTCCAGATGGGTTCGAGCTCGTTCGACTCGCCGCGGGACATGAGCTCTCGGAGGTCCAGGCGCTCACCGCTGCGCCCCTGCGGACCGGATCTCCGGCGGCGGCGTCACCGGGCTGACCCGGCGAGGGGGCGGATTCGGCCCAGCGGCGCGAGCCACACTTGCGGAACCGGCTTATCCGACACCGGAGTGGCCCGTTCTCCGGAAGTAGCAGGTAGCCCCCAACCCGCGAAGAGCTGCCAGGAGATGCCCATGGAAGTCGTCGATCCTGCCCGAGACCAAATCTACTCCGAGCTAGATGAGCTTTTGGAGACTGCAGGCTTCAGCTTCGAGACCGTGCGAATGGCGCTCGGGATCGGTCGCTGCGCCCGTGAACCCATGTACGGCCTCAACAGCCGCCTCGCGTCGCCCGACGACGAGGAGCGCGAGGCCGGGATGGTCGCCGTGGAGGCGCTGGACCACGCCCGCGCGTCCTATCTCGAGATGGGTCACATCATGGACCAGCCCGAGTTCGAGGACATCGGGCTGCGACTGCGCTTCTGGTCTACGTTCGCGTGGTGCTGGGACCACGTCTTCAGCGACACGGGTCGCTCCACGGGGCAGGGCGCCTTGCGGCACGTCCTCATCGAAGCCAAGAGCCGCACTACTGCGATTCAGGCGGAGCTTCGCGGCCTGGGTGCCCTCCGTCCCCCTTCGGTGCACTGAGTCTCTCGGCGCGCCCCTTCGGGCAGCGCCGCGTCGACCGCGCTTCCCCGAGCGACCCATGTCGGCTAGAACGGCGGCATGGGTCGCCTCGAGTCAATAGCGTTGGTTGTCTCCACCGGGGAGCAGGGTCACTCTGGCCCGGTGGTAGTGGAGTTCAACGGATTCCGATTCGAGTGCTTGGACTCCGCAGGTCGAGCTGCCAGCGGAGAGCGCTTCTCGGCGAAGCTCCCTCTACGCTCGGTGGCCCACAGCCTGCGGCTCGTGGGGCCGGAGACCGGCTGTTGGGACCTCGCCTCGCTCGAGCTCACGGTTGACCCGGGCCTCGAGCCCTACACCGTGGCGTTCGAACCTTTCAGCCTGGCGGCCGGCGAGGTCGCCGACCTGCTGGTCGAGCGCCCCACCCCCTACTTCGACGTCTGAGCCAGGCCGGGCCACGCCGCTCGAGAGAGGCGGCTGGCCGGCCAGGTGGGCCCAGGCTCAGCGGCGTCGGCGCAGCCCGAGAACCGCGGCCAGCAGCAGCAGGCCGGTGCCTACGGCGGTCGACCGACCCGTGCTGTCGCATCCCGAGCCGCCAGACACCACCTCGCTCGTGGCGCCGACGTCCGTGCTGCCGCCCGAGGTGACGTCGGACTCTCCCACGACGATCCCGCCGTCGGTGGCGTCGGAGCCGTCCGTGGCGTCCGTAGCGTCGGCGCCATCGGTGCCCGCCGGGGCGCAGCCAGCGGCGTTGGACTCCGTCCCCGGAACCGGCTCGCAGATGCTCCACGCGCCCAGCTCGCAGGAGCGCGCGTAGTCGGCGCAGTCGTCGCGCGGCTCGCAGGGCGCGCTGGCGGCGCCGCTGCACGGGCAGCCCTCGTCGACGCTGCCGTCGCAGTCGTCGTCTTTGGCGTTCCCGCAGGTCTCCGCGCCGAGCGCGGTGGGCGCGCACGCTCCCCAGTTGCCCTGGGTGCAGGTCTGCTTCCCGGCGCCGCAGCCGGTCGTGAGCTCACACGCCCGCGACTGCCCGTCCGCGCACGTGCAGGCCTCGTCCGTGGTGCCGTCACAGTCGTCGTCCAGGTTGTTGCCGCAGGCCTCGGCTTTCGGGGGCGAAGCGCCGTCGCAGGTGGTGGCAATTGTGCCCGCGCTGGAGCACGCCAGGGTGCCGGGCTCACACGCGCCCACGCTCGTGCCGCAGACCGAGTACGAACCCGGCGAGCAGGCGCAGCCCTCGTCGACGGAGGCGTCGCAGTCGTTGTCGATGCCGTCGCACTTCTCGGCGGCGGCTGGGCCCGCCTTCGCGTTACAGACCGCCTTGCCGCCGGCGCAGGCGTACTTCCCGAGCGCCTGACACGCGCCATAACCGGACGTACACGGCGCATCGAGCTCTGCGAAGTCCTCGTCGGTGTCCCCATCGCAGTCGTCGTCCTTGCCGTTGCAGGTCTCCTTGGCGGTGCTTGAGCCGGACGACTCGCAGAGCATGCTCTTGCCATCCGCCGAGCAGACGTTCTTCCCCGTGCCGCAGCCGCCCGGGGGCTCGCAGCTCTTGCCGAGGTTCGGCCACTCCTCGTCGGTCTTGCCGTCGCAGTCGTCGTCTTTGCCGTTGCAGGTCTCCACGGCCGCGTCCCCAGACTCCTCACACGTGGTGGTCTTGCCGTCGGCGCCGCAGACCAGCTTGCCCTTCTTGCAGCTGTCGGCGTCCGAGCCGTCGCACTCCTTGCCGAGGTTGCCGAAGTCCTCGTCGGTCTGGCCGTCGCCGTCGTCGTCCTTGTTGTTGCAGAGCTCCGTGACGGGCCCGCCGGCGCCGATCGTGAACGGGAGCGAGAACGTGTTGTTGGTCTCGTCGGTCTCCGCCACGTCTTCGTCGGTGTCGACGAAGAACGCGATGGTGTGCGGGCCCTCGCCGCCGACCTTGCAGCTGATCTCTTCAGTGGCCTCGCTGCCGTCGCCGAGCCCCGCGATGATGAGCCCGGTCCCGCACTCCTGCCCGTCAAGGTCGGCGCGGACGTTGATGTTGACGAAGATGCCGGTGCCGAAGGGGCCCTGGTTCTTGATCGTCGCTGTGAACTTGACCTCGTCACCGGCCTTGGGCGCTTCAGGATCCAGCGTGATCCCCGTGATCACGAGATCGGGCCCGAGCCAGGTAAAGGTCTTCTCGAGCGTGTTGTTGCTCTCGTCAGCCTCGTAGACGTCGTTCTCCCAGTCCACCTCGAACTTCACGGTGTGCGGTCCCGGGGTGTCGGGGTTGCAGTCCGTGGTGTCTTCCGTGGCCTCATCCCCCTGGCCCAGGCCGGCGAACAGGAAGCCCGTGTCGCACTCCTCGCCGTCGAGATACATCCGCACGTTGATCTGGGTGTCGAGCCCGCCAGCGTCGGCGTTCCCGACGTTCTTGATCTTGGCCGTGATCTTGCCGTTGCCTGCGTTGGGCGAGGCGGGATCGATCGTGATGTCGGAGATGACGAGGTCCGGGCCGCCCGCCCAGACCAGGGTCTTCTCCAGCACGTTGTCGTTCTCGTTCGACTCCTCGACGTCCCCATCGCTGTCGACCACGAACTTGATCAGGTGGGGGCCGGCGGTGAGGCCGTTGCAGCTCGTGGTCTCCTCCGTCGCTTCATCCCCGGCGTCGATGCCGTTGTAGATCAAGCCGCTGTCGCACTGCTTCCCATCCAAGAACATGGTGACGTCGATGATGGTGAAGGTGCCGCCGGCCTCTTCGTCGCCGACGTTCTTGATGGTGGCCGTGATGGTCCCGTCGCCCGGAATAGGCGAGTTGGGCTCGACCACGATGTCCGTCACGATCAAGTTGGGTTTGGCCAGGGCGCCGAAGGACGCGAGCAGAGCGGCCACGAGGATTTTACGCATTGGGTCTCCTAGGGGAGTGGCGGACCGCTTTCGAGGCCCGCGTCGGCCCTCACGGCGGCACGGCGGTCTCCTCGAGTGGCGGTGTACCGGGCGAGGCTAACACGAGTCTCCCGCGCTCGGGGAGCGTCCTTGACTTCACTTGGGGCGTCGTCGAGGCTCCGCGGCATGAAGAGCCTGCCCACCGCCCTCCTGCCGCTCGTGTTCGCCCTCGGCTGTCCCGCTCCGCCTCCAGACCGCCCGGTCGATGCGGGGGAGCTCGAGCCCGAGACGGGTCCAGACGGCTCCCTTATCCGGCGCTGGGACCTCGACGGTGACGGCAAGGCCAACATCTGGCGGGTCTTCCAGGGCGAGACGCAGATCCGGACGGATCTCGATCTGAACGGCGACGGCAAGGCAGACACGCGGCGCCACCTCGACGAGCGCGGCGAGGTGAAGAAGGAGGAGGCCGACCTCGACTTCGACAGCAAGGTCGACATCGTCGCCTCCTTCGAGGGCGGGAAGAAGGTGCAGGAGCTGGCCTTTCTCCACCATCGCGCCACGGCCGATGTGGTGCGGCTGTTCGTGGACGGGAAGCTGGCCGAGAAGCGTCGCGACATGGATGGCGACGGTGTGTACGACGTCTTCGAGTACTTCGACTCGGGGCGTCTCGTTCGCCTGGGGCGCGACACCACGGGCGATGGTCAGCCGGACGAGTTCGACGAGCGGCCCGAAGCCGAGGCGGTGCCTGACGAGGAGAAGGGGTGAGCTCGCAGGAGCGCTCCGAGTCCCGCGCCCATCGGCTGGCCGCAGGGTGCGTTGGCTACTACCTGCTCGTGATCTTGTGGGGCGCGTGGGTCCGGATCGCCAAGGCTGGCGACGGCTGTGGCTCTCACTGGCCCACCTGTAACGGTCAGATAATCCCGCTCGACGGGGGCACGAAGACCCTCATCGAGTTCACCCACCGCGCCACCAGTGGGCTCGCGGGGATCATCGGCTTCGTGCTGTTGTTCTTCGTCTGGCGAGCCTTCCGTGAGCGGCGCCTTCGCTGGGCCGCCATCATGCAGGCGCTGTTCCTCACCGCCGAGGCGCTGGTCGGCCGCTTCCTCGTGAAGAAGGAGCTGGTGGCCGAAGACGACTCGATCGAGCGGGCCGTTGTGATGGCCTTTCATCTGGTCAACACCTTCGGGCTCATGTCGGCCACCTTCCTCACGGCCTGGTGGTCGCGGCCAAGCGCGCCTCGCTCACACCAGGGGACGGTGGGGATGGGGGTGTGGGTCTCCAGCGTGGTGCTCGTGCTGGTCAGCATGTCCGGCGCCGTGACCGCGCTCGGCGACACGATCTTCCCGCCGGGTGCTCGCCCTGATGCGGGCTTCTTCGAGCGGGTCGCTCACGTGGGCGACGGCGAGCTGCACTTTCTCATCCGGCTCCTCGTGATCCATCCGCTCCTTGCCGTGGCCGGGGCGCTGCTCATCGGCTTCGTCGCGGGCCTCAACCTCCTCGACCCCACGCGCGGGGCGGCCCGGCGGGTGCTCGCTGTGGTGGTGGCCCAGACCCTGCTGGGGCTGGTCAACGTGGTGCTCGGCGCGCCCGGCTGGGCGCAGATCGCGCACTTGTTGTTGGCGCAGCTGCTCTGGCTGGCGGTGATGGAGCTGGGCCTCAGGCGCCGCGAGGCGGCACCCGCATAGCGGCGCCTGAGCGGGGCTGGGCACGCTCGCCCCACAACGGTCTCACGGACGGGTTCCGGCCAGCCCGATTGGGCGCCCGAGCAGCACACGGTCAGACCGCGCGCCGCCTCGACTCTTGGGTGGGGTGGTTGGCCAAGAGTGACGCGCCTGGCAGCCCGGAGCGTACTGGTTCGGGGCCTAGGCCCGGCTCAGAAGCCGGTGCGGAACAAGGGGCGCGCGACCTCGAGATCGCGGAACGGCCACGGGATGGACGCGGCGATGAGCACCGCGGCGATGAGGCAGGCGACGGCGATTGCCCGATGTTTGTCGGGGGCGGAGCCGGCCTTCTTCGCACGAACCCGGCCGATGTGCAGCGCCCCGATGGCCAGAAACATGAGGGAGAAGTGCTCGACGCTGAAGAAGCGGTCGTGGCGCACCTTCATGTCGACACCGTCGAGGAGGTTGTAGTGGGGGCTGAGGCCCAGCACCAGCGCTAGTCCGAGCAGGAACTGGAGGTCGGCGAGCCCCACGAGCGTCCCGCTGAGGGCGTTGTCGCGGGGGGCCCAGCCTCTGCGGCCGAGCCAACCCCCGAGGGCGTTGAGGACGGTGCCCACGAGTAGCACCAGCACCAGCCAGCGGAGGTTGGAGTGCAGGAACAGGACGATGTCGTAGGCGCCTGTCATGCGACCGCGTCCAGATCCTCTTCGTCCTCGATGTCGTCGGTCTCGATGACCTTGAGGGGACGGTAGTGCCGCACGCCGGTGCCTGCCGGGATGATGCGGCCCATGATCACGTTCTCCTTGAGGCCCTTCAGGTAGTCGATCTTGCCCGAGAGCGAGGCCTCGGTGAGCACCTTGGTGGTCTCC
>SXOO01000001.1 GCA_005776725.1 Pseudomonadota bacterium
ACCTGAACTTCACCGGAGCGCGAGAGCGCGGAGGTGAACCGGGCCGGGGAGCTTGCTGCCCCGGCCCCAACCTGAACTTCACCGGAGCGCGAGAGCGCGGAGGTGAACCGGGCCGGGGAGCTTGCTGCCCCGGCCCCAACCTGAACTTCACCGGAGCGCGAGAGCGCGGAGGTGAACCGGGCCGGGGAGCTTCGGCCAGCGCTGGCATCGCGTTTGCTGAGTGATCCCGCGGGAACGGCGCCCGCCTGCTGCGGACGCGCCCTGAAGGCTACGAGGAGCCCGACATGCGAACGCGCGAAGACAGCTTGCCACTCCGGAGTTCGGCGCCGGTGACATTTTGGCTCATCGCCGCGAACGTGGCGGTGGCCGCGATGGGCTGGTTCGGAGACGCCGACGCGCTGATACAGCGCTGGGGGCTGGTCCCCGCGGCCTTCGGCGACGCGCCTCTGACGTTGGTGACCCACGCGTTTCTCCATGGTGGGCTCCTTCACCTGGCGCTGAACCTGCTCATGCTCGGCTTCCTCGGGCGGCACCTGGAGCCGATGATGGGCTCGCTGCGGTTCGCCGCGGTCTATGCGGTGGGCCTCGTCGCGGCGGCGCTCGCCCAGGTAGCGTGGTCGCCGGACTCGGCCGTCCCGATGGTGGGCGCCTCGGGGGCGATCTCCGCCGCGTTGGGGGCTGCCGTGCTGCTTGCCCCCAGCACGCGCATCTTCCTCCTGACGCCGTTCACGCTCTTCATCCCCGTCCCCATGCGGCTCCGAACGTTCGGGTGGGTCTGGGCCGCGCTCCAGCTGGTGGGCCTCGCGGTCGCTGATCCGTTCGGCGGGGGCGTGGCCTACATGGCCCACCTCGGCGGCTTCCTCGCGGGCCTCGGCGCAATCGAGGCGCTGCGCTTCTCCGTGCGGCGTCGCCGCGACGCGGCTCGACGCGCCTACCAGGGGCGCGTGCACCCCGTGGGACGCGGTCCGGCGCCAGCAACGGGGTTCCGGACCTACTTCGTGACCGACTCCTCGGGCCGGACGTACGCCTTTCACGAGTCCAGCTGAGTCCGGAGGCTGGCGTGAGGTGACACGCCAGACGAGGCGGCGTTATGCTCGCCGCCATGTCGCGGGCGTACCTTTTCCTCGAGGCGGAGCGGCGGGTCTTCCGCTGTCAGTTCACCAAGGACCTCACGGTCATCGGGAGCGCCCCGGACGCAGACATCATCCTCCGAGACGCCGACGTCCACGCGCGCCACGCTCAGATCGCGAAGAGCGGCAACGCCTACACGTTGCGGGCGGTCGATCGCGCCGAGGTGGTGGTCGACGGCGAGCGGCTGAACGGGGCTCACGAGCTCGGGAATGGCGATCGCATCGCGATCGGGGACTCCGAGATCCTCTTCGTGCGCGAGGCCGCCGAGGCGTCCACCACGGTGCAGCTCCTGATCACGCGCCCGGGTGAGCCGCTGGTGGGCTTCTGGACCCAGAAGTCCACGGTCACCATCGGGCGCGAACGCGGCGACGTGATCCTGGACGATCCGCTGCTCTCGCGCGTCCACTGCGTCATCGAGAACTACTGCGTGGGCGGGCAATACCTCCTCGACGCCCGCAGCGAGCGGGGCACTGCGCTCAACGGGGTGTCGATCGACACGCGTCACCGGCTCCTCTCGGGCGACGTGATCACCATTGGCAGCATTCGTTTGGAGGTCCGCTGCGGTGTGGCGGACCCCGGGACCATCGTCCCCAAAGACCCCAAGCAGGCGCTGACCCCGGTGCAAGCGGCCGCCGAGCGCCTCGACGCCGTGCGCGCGCACGACGCGGGGAAGGCGGTCGCGCGCCCCACCGGTACCGCGCCCGTCCCGGCCGTGCCGCGAAACCCCTACCAGCGGTATCCGTCACAACAGCTGCGCGAGCGCGACCTCGAGAGCGGCGTCTCCACGGGGCTCGTCGACGCCGCCCGGAGCAAAGCCGCGCGCGCCGAGTCGCTGCCGTCGCTCCCGCCGCGCCCAGGGTGGGGCGAGGCCCGCGGCGAGGGCAAGGGACGGACGTTCGGGGACGACGTCTCCACTCGCATCAGCCACGTGGGGAACGAGGCAGGGTCTCGCTCGGGCCTCTGGTATCTGCCGGGCCGCGCTGGGCGCCCCGTGCCCGTCGAACGCCCGATCATCCGCCCGAGGGGCGACGAAGTGCCAGCGGAGCCGCAGCGCCCCGCGCCCTCCCCCGCTGATCCCCTCGATCCGGACCGCCCGGGTTGGGGGCACGCCTCGGCGCCGAGCACCGGTGCCGAGGGCAGGCGCCCGCTCATCCGCCGCCCGGACGCGGCTGGCCTTCGCCCGATGGCGGCGCCTGAGTACGAGCCCCGGCGCGTGCCGGGCGCCGAGTCGTACCGAGGGGACGAGCCCAGGCGTCCGGCCGCACCCGAGCCCCGGCGGGTCGCCGAGCCGGAGCCCAGGCGAGTAGAGCAGGAGCCCAGGCGCGTGGAGCAGGAGCGCTACGCCCCGAATCCCGCAGACCGGCTCCCGGGACTGGACGGCCCGGGCGCACGCCAGGAGCGGTGGTACACACCGGAAGGAGCCAACCGCGACGCTGCGCCCGCTCAGGCCAAAGGGTTCGGCGATCCGAGCTTCTACTACCTGCCGGGGAGCAAGCCGCCGCCCGGCGAGGACCCCGACGAGAGCGTGAAACGCGAGTTCCGCCGACCTCGCTTCGGGGGCAAGACCCAGGGCTTCGACCCGTCCGGCGGGCGGCGATGAGCGGCACCACCAAAGGCGGCGCCGTCCCCGAAACGCCGAAGAACACGCCCCTGCCGCCGCCGACCGATCCCTTCCTGGTTCACGTCCGCGAGCTGGCGCTCGGCTATCCCGAGGCCTTCGAGGACTTCCCCTGGGGCGACCGTGTCTTCAAGGTGAAGGGAAAGATCTTCGTGTTCGCCGGAATCGACAAGGACGGTCGATCGGGCATGAGCGTGAAGCTGCCGGAGTCCCGTCACTCCGCGCTGACGTTCCCGGGCGCAGTGCCCACGGGCTACGGGCTGGGCAAGAGCGGCTGGGTGTCCATCCGCTTCTCTGGCGAGGCGATTCCCTACGCGCTCGTGGACGCCTGGATCGACGAAAGCTATCGCGCGGTGGCCCCAAAGACGCTGCTGCGTCGGCTAGAAACCGTCTGAGCGAGCCTCGTCTCCCCTGACACCACGCTGTCAGGAGCGTCTCTTGACTACACGCCTGTACAGTGCCACTTTGCGCCGCATGACCCCGCGCATCGAACAGATTGCCATCGGCGACGAGCTCCTCGACGGACGTGTCGTCGACGAGAACAGCGCGTGGCTCGGGAGGGAGCTGGCCCTCCTCGGGGTCGAGGTCCAGCAGCGCCAGGTCGTGGCCGACCGCACCGAAGACATCGTCGGAGCCTTCCGCCTCGCCGCCGCACGCGCCGACCTCGTCGTGGTAAGCGGTGGGCTGGGCCCCACCAGCGACGATCTCACGGCCGAGGCTTCCGCGGCATTCATCGGCGAGCCGCTCGCGCTACACCCTGACGCGCTCGAGCACGTCCGGAGCCGTAAGGTCGCCGCAGGCCGCACGCCGCGCCCCATCGACGAGAAGCAGGCCCTGCTGCCGAAGAGCGCCACGGTGCGCGAGAACCGCGCGGGCATCGCGCCGGCGTTCGAGGTCCAGAGCGGCGGCGTCGTGTTCATCCACCTCCCTGGCGTGCCGCGCGAGTACCGCGCGATCTGCGAAGACCATGTGCTGCCGCTGGTGCGCTCACGGCTCGAGCGAGCGCCTGTCAGCCGCACCTGGAAGTTCTTCGGGGTCACGGAGACGGAGGTCGCGGAGCGGGCGGCTGAGGTCCTCACCGACGGCGCGGTCGTCCACTATCGAGCGCACTTCCCGGAGATCCACCTCTCGGTGGTCAGCCACGACGTCGCGGTGATCGACCGAATGGAGGGACACCTCCGCGCGAGCATCTGGCGGCACTACTTCGGCGACCACACGGCCACCTTCGCTGGAGCCGTCGTCGAGGCGCTCGCGGCCGCCGGCCAGACCGTGGCCACAGCCGAGTCCTGCACAGGCGGCCTCATCGGTCAGCTGCTCACCAGCGTCCCAGGTTCCAGCGCCGTCTACGTCGGCGGCGCCGTGTCCTACTCGAACGCGCTCAAGAGCACGCTCCTCGGAGTCCCGGCGGAGCTCATCGAGGCCCACGGCGCGGTGTCCGAGCCGGTCGCCCGCGCGATGGCCGAGGGCGCGCGAGCGCTCGGCGCCACCTGGGGGATCGGCACCACGGGGATCGCCGGGCCGGGCGGTGGCAGCGCAGAGAAGCCCGTGGGCACCGTCCATCTCGCGGTGGCCGGCCCGGAAGGGACCCACCACCGCGCCCTTCGCCTCCCGTTCGATCGCGACCGAAACCGTCTGGCGTTCTCGTTTGGGGCGCTCGACATGCTGAGACGCCGACTACCGCCGAGGTGACGAGCAGTTCGTCCCCGGCAACCGTGAGCTCCGGCCGCGGTGAACCCAACACAGGCCCGAGCAGGGCCCCGAGAGGAAACCCAATGGCAAAGCCCGTTCGCGTTGTCGTCGATGACCGTTCCCGCAACATCGAGCTCACGCTGGCTGCTGTCGAGAAGCAGTTCGGCCAAGGCGCCATCATGCGCCTTGGCGAGAGCCAGTGTCACAGCATCAGCGTCATCAAGACCGGCTGTGTGGGGCTCGACCTCGCCGTTGGGATCGGCGGCCTCCCGCGAGGGCGCGTCGTGGAGATCTTCGGGCCAGAATCTTCCGGTAAGACCACCCTCGCGCTGCACGCCGTGGCCCAGTGCCAGAAGGCAGGCGGTGTGGCCGC
>SXOO01000236.1 GCA_005776725.1 Pseudomonadota bacterium
CGGGCCAGAGAAGCGAGCGCTAAAGAGGCCGATGTCGTCCTTTCGATACACTGTCGTTGGATGTACCGCGTGCAGTAACTGGCTTCGGTGGCGCCCCGTCGAACGGGCAGGCTCCGCCCGCCCAGCTGCCGTGCCAGCCCGCCCTTCTCTCCTTGCTTTCGCTCAATTCGTTCGATGGCAGGGCGCTGCGCGCGCTCCGTGCAGCCGTGTCATGGCCCACGTCCCGGGCGGGAACTCCACCCCCCGCGCGCCCGCCCGCCAGAGCGCAAGCGCTACGCGGTAGGCGTCCCAGAACCACCGCCACACCGAGACGCACTCCTTCCGCTGGACTTCGTCCGTCGCCAGCACCGGCTCCGGCCCGGTGCCGGGCCCGGAAGGCTCGGGCGTCGTGGCGCGCTCTTCCGGGCTCCGCCCCAGGCAGCCGGCACGGCCGATGAAGCGACGGCCCGCCTTGCGCATCGCTTCGCGCGCCCGCTCCTCGGCCTCGTGGATCGCTACCTCGAGGTCGTGCACAAACTTCCCTCGCGGCCCGGCGCTCGGCGGCACCTCGTAGGCCAGCGTCACGGTGTCGGGGAGGCGTCCGCGATACCCGAGCTTGCGGTGCCGAAACAGGAACTCCGGCCGCGGGACCTCAACTGCGCTCCCCACGTCCTTGGCGTTGGAGCGCAGGCCGGGCCAGTCCCGCCCGTGCTCCACGCACCCAGCGGCCACCGGATTGGCCGCGACGTACGCCAGCGCCACGACGACCGCTTCCCGCCCCACCAGCTCCTTCATGTCCACGTTGTCGCGCTCGAACACTGCTCCGTGGTCGCCCCTCCAAGCGTTGAGCGCCCGCGCGAGCAACGTGTCGAGCAGGTGGATCGCCGCAGGCAGGGCGCCGTGATGGTCTACGACCACTAGGTGGAGGTGGTTACTCTGAGCCGTCACGCCGAGGAGCCCCACGCCGTACCGGCCGAGCGCATACGCCAGGAGGTAGCGGATCAAGTGATTCGTCGCCGCACTCGGGGCGAAACGAAAGAGCCGGTGCACTGCCCGCGTCGTCACGAGCCACGTGGATCCTGGAAGAACGCGTCTAGGGGGAGTCATGCATCCTACGCAGAGCACGACCCGGACCAGGACGAACGACACGCAAAACCAGCGGTGTCCGACGCAACGCGGCCACTCGGATGCCGCCTTGGCCCCAACACGTCACACGGGCCGGGACCCTCGAGGGGCCTCCAGTCCCCGGGCCCACCATGCACCCTTTGCGTCGGTGCCGAGCGCCCCGCACGAAGTCCTCGTCGAGCACTTCCGCGAGCGCCCAGAACGGGCTTTGCGAAGATGGCGACGTCACGTCGGTCGCATCGGGTGGATGTTCGCTCGGGTCGGACTGCAGCGAGTGCGGGTGGCGCTGACCGTTCAGAACACGGCGCCCATGCCGAAGGCTCCCTGGACGAAACCCTGACGGGAGTTCGCATCACCCAGCGGGTAGACGAGGCCGATGAGACCGAGTTCGTAGACGCCGTCGACGGTATCGCTACAAGGGTGGCGTCCCACGAACGAGCCGCCGGTGAATGATGAGTGGACGCCATCGGCAGGACGGCGCGGCGGGCCGCGGTGAGCGCCGCTGGGTCTTGGTGCCGGGCACTCGGTCGTGGGGTCGTTTCGTGCGCTCCACTTGGCGTGGCAGCCCCGCGGGGCGCGGTGCGGCGCGAGGTGCCCCGAAGCGATGATCGCGGCCGCGACGGTCTGAATCAGATCGGGCTCGGTAATCGCTTCGACGATGCGGGACGTCCCGCCGCGGTGCGTCGCGAGGAAGTAAGACCCCCGCCCGTTGTGCTTCTCGGCCGTGTCGGAGCGCGCTATCGTCGGCAGGTATCGCGCGTTTGAGCGGTGGCGCACCCGTTGCCGGTCCGAACACCGGCCTCGTCGCACTGGAGAGCCATGTCATCGTTCGTCTGCTTCCACGGCCACAAGCTTCAGGGTGACGACAAGACACCTGCGGGACTGGCGTTCTGTTCGATCTGCGGATCGACCACGCACCCCGATCTGGGCCACCCGCTTGGCGGCTCGACGGCGTTTGCCGCCGCAGGCCAATCCGGGCTCCTGGAGACGATGGGCGCTGATGAGCGGTCCATGGGCATGCTGGAAACGCTGGGTCCGGACGCCATGGGCGTGGCCATGGCGGGCGACCTCACGCTGGCATCCCGGGATGCCAGCGGCAGTCTGAGGCTGAGCGGGACGCAGTCAACGACCGTCCAGGAAGCGGGCGTGTTCGTGGCGCCGCGCCTGGACGGGCTGACGGTGCTGCGCGAGCTGGGACGCGGCGGGATGGGTGTCGTGTACCTCGCCCGGGACGAGCGTCAGGAGCGCGATGTCGCGTTGAAGACGCTCCAGCGACTCACGCCCTTGGACCTCATCCGCTTCAAGCAGGAGTTTCGCGCGCTGGCGGACATCGCGCACCCGAACCTGGCCAGCCTGTATGAGCTGTTATCCGACGGAGAGACCTGGTGTCTGACCATGGAGCTGCTGGACGGTGTCGACTTCCTCGAATACGTCTGGTCGGGGTGTCGGGAGCGCAGCGAAGAGGCGGAAGGTGTGGCGGCGCCGGTAACACACCGCTTGACGGCCGAGCGGCTCGAGCGGCTTCGCAATGGCACCCTACAGATCCTGGCCGGGCTGAGCAGCCTGCACGCCCATCGCAAGCTCCATTGCGACATCAAGCCGTCCAACGTGCTGGTCGATCGGCAGGGCCGCCTGGTGTTGCTCGACTTCGGGCTGGTCGCAGAGATCGACGCCAACGCGGCTCAGCGGCAGGTCCAGGGCAGCCCGATGTACATGTCGCCCGAGCAGGCCAGCTTGCGGCCGCTGTCGACGGCCACCGACATGTACGCCCTGGGCACCATGCTGTACGAGACGCTGACCGGCTTCTTGCCCATTCGTGACCAGCCGCTCCAGACGATGCTTCGGAAACAATCGGAGGTCCCACCCGCGCCGTCTCTGATCTGCGAAGGCGTGCCTCCGGAGCTGGATCAGCTGTGTCTCGCGTTGCTCAGCCCCGACCCCGCCCAACGGCCGACGGTGGCCGAGGTGAGGGCCATACTGGCCCCGGAAGACAGCGCAGACATGGGCCCGCTGCCCGCCACGCTTCACGGCGGCCTGGTGGGCCGGCTGGAACATCTCCGCACCCTGCGGACTGCCCTGGACGAAGTCATCGCTGGAGACGCCCGCGCCGTGTTCGTCCGTGGGCTCTCCGGGATGGGAAAGACCCAGGTCGTGCACCACTTCCTCACCCTGGCAGCCGCCGAGGAGGGCGGCGCAGTGGTGCTCCGAGGACGCTGCTATGAAGCGGAGTCAGTCCCGTTCAAGGCCCTCGACAGCCTCGTCGATTCACTCACAGGCTATTTACGTGAACTCTCCAGCTCGGAGCGGAGCCCGCTCATCCCGGAGGACAGTCTGCCGCTGGCGCGCCTGTTCCCCGTGTTCGAGTCCGTGGCTGGCATCGTTGCCGGGGCCAAGCCGCAGGTGGCCACCGCCAACGCCAAGGAGCTGAGGCGGCGAGGCAGTGTCGCGCTGCGCGAGCTGCTGCTTCGGCTGGCGCGTCTCCGGCCGCTGGTGCTCTTCATTGACGACCTCCAGTGGGGGGACGTCGACAGCATGGCGCTGCTGGCGGACATCCTTCGCCCACCGGTGGCGCCTCGGATCCTGCTGCTGGGGACCTACCGCCAGGAGGATGCCGAGACCAGCCCGGCGCTGGCCGCGCTGGCCGAGGAGTTCGGTCGCGGGGAGCCCCCGCCCCATCGACTCGATCTGGCCGTATCGCCGCTGTCGGACAGTGAAGCCCTGGCGCTGGCCGAGCAGCTGCTGGCCAGTCGCGGGGGACACGACGCGGAGGCGGCCAAGCGCATCGCGTCGGAATCGGGCGGGTCGCCCTTCTTCATCTGGGAGGTCGCCCAACATCTCACGACGGGTGCCGACGGGGTCCTGGCCACGTCGGACCTGACGGCTCTCATCCGCGCCCGCGTGCACCAGCTGCCAGCCGACGCGCGGGGCCTGCTCGAGCTGGTCGCCGTGGCGGGCCGTCCCATCCCGGTGGAGGCCGCGTTCGAGGCCGTAGACGCTCACGCCGCCGGGCCAAGGCTCCTGCGTCAGCTGCGCGCCGCGCACTATGTCCGGACGTCGGGCGATGCACCGGATGTGATGGTCGAGTCCTATCACGATCGTTTCCGTGAAGCGGTGGCCGGGAACCTCTCGGACCGGGACGCCGCCGGGCACTTTGGTCGGCTGGCTGCGGCCCTCGAGACCCGCCTGTCGATCGGCGAAGCCGACCTGTTGGCGCACTTGTCCACCACACCGCACTTCGAAGAGCCGACCCAGCCGCTATCCGTGTCGCGCACGGAGCGCCAGCGGATCTTCGACCTGGCCGACTTCCACCACCAAGCGGGAGACGACGCGGCGGCGCACCTCTGGGCCCTTGTGGGCGCGGAGATCGCGCGCACTCAAAACGCGCTGGAGGCCGCGGCGCGCATGTATGAGGTGGCCCGCAGCGGAGTCGGTCCCGACGCGACCGCGATCCGGTTCCGAATCCTGGAGGGGCTGGGCGATGTCCTGGTCCTGCAAGGGGCCTATGAGCGTGCGTTGCCGCGGCTGCGTGAGGCCCACCAGCTGGCTCAGGGACAGATGGTGCGCGCGCGCCTGGCCGGCAAGTTGGGCAACCTGCTGTTCAAGTCCGGCGACATGGTGGACTCGGCGACCGCGTATGAAGATGGGCTGGCCACGTTGGGCCAGCCGGCGCCAGGCTACGCGTTGACGCGCGGGCTGGGCATGCTGAAGGAGGCTCTGGTCCAGGTCCTACACACGTGGCTGCCTGCCCGCCTGACCGGTCGCGCCTCGTCCACCACCGGGGCGTTCGCCGAGGACACGCTGAGGGGGTTTCTGTACGACGGGCTGGCCTACCCGTACTGGTTCACCGTGGGTCCGGTGCCCACGCTGTGGGCGCACCTTCGCCACATGAACCTCTTGGAGCGCTACGGGCCCAGCCAGGTCCTTGGGCGCGCATATTCCATGCACGCCATCCTGATGACCGCCTTGCCCCTGGCCGAGCGCGGTGTCCGCTATGCGGATCGCGCCTACGCCATCCACCAGGCCCTGGATGATCGTCTGGGCCAGGGTAAGGCGCGGTCGTTCAAGGCCTTCTCGCTGCTGACCCTGGGGCGGTTCCCCGAGGGCGTCGCGGCCGGCGAGGAGGCGATGGCCCTGTTGGATCAGGCCGGCGATGTCTGGGAAGCCAACATGGCGCGGATGATTTTCAGCCAGCCGCTGTACTACTCGGGCGACCTGGGGGCCGCGGCGCGTGCATCGGCTCGCTCGTACGCTGTGGGCATGGAGACCGGCGACTACGCCGCGGCGGCCATCGCGCTCTGCTTCTGGGCGCCGGCGGATCCCACGGGGATACCGGAGGGAGCGCTCCAGGAGGAGTGTGACCGCGCACGGAATGATCCGAAGTCCAGCGCGGCGGCGCTGCTGGGTTACGGTCTGGAGCGGCTGCTTCGGTACGACGATCCGCTCCGCGCCGCCGAGTCGATCGATGCCTCCCTGCAGCTGGCGCGCAGGAAGGAGCTGCGCGATCCCTGCATCTTCTGCGGCGTCTCGTGGCGCGCGACGGCCTTCCGGATGGCGGCACAGCGGGAGCCGGAAGGCGCGAGCCGCCAGCGCGCCACGTCGGCAGCGCGGCGGGCGGTGAGGCAGGCGCTGTGGACGACGCGGACGTACCTGACCAGTCGAACGAGGGCGCTTCGAGAGCGTGCCATGATCGCAATAATGGAAGGGGATCCCAGCACGGCGCGCCGGTACTTCGACGAGTCGTTGGCTCTGGCCGAGGTCCAGGGCGCGAGGGCCGAACACGCGGAGACGCTGTTCGAGCGGGCCCGGGCTGGAGAAGTGTTCCAGTGGGTGGATGCGGCCGAGCAGCTGGGGGAAGCCCGAGCAGCGCTCAGGGCCATTGGGGGCCGATACGCCCGGGCGCCCTGGCAGGCCTCCGACTGACAGACGGCGCTTCAGGACCGGGGGCGTGGCGCCGCTTCGGGTATGGAATCCGGCGCCAGGGCCAGCTCCACGGGCGCACGCCCCTCGCGCAGCGCCGCGCGCAGGGCCCGCAGCTGCGCCAGTACTCCCGGTGGGTTGTACTCCCAGTGCCAGGCCTCGGGCAGGTACGGGTAGAAGCCGAAGGCGCGGGCGTTGCGCACGAGCCAGGCGTACGCGGGCGAACGCCGCGAGCCGGTCCGGCCCAGGTGGTACAGCGCCAGATCGAGCGCGAAACCCGTGTGGTGCGCCGACCCGCCGGGCTTGGCGGTCCACTTGCGCTGTTGCCGCTCGAGGTCGCGCTCAGCGAGCGGTGGGAGACCTTCGCGCACCCTCGCGTCGCGGCGCTCCGCCAGCCGGTACTCCCAGATCTGCGCCTGGAACGCGACAGAGCGGTAGCCGGCGTGGATCTGAAGCGGCGCCGGGTCCACCCCCTCGCGCACCGCCGCAGCGACCATGCGCCGCCACGCGTCCCAAGCGATGACGTGCGGGCGGGCCGGACACAGCTCGGCGGGGACGAGCTCCTCGGCGTACTCCGGCTCACCGAAGACGGCCGGCACCACCCGGCGCTGAAACAACGGCCCGCGCACCACGCCGGAGCGCACCCGCGCCTCGAGCAAGCTCCCTCGTAGAGCGCCGCCCGCGCCGCGGCCCATCGCCACACCCGGGGAACGAGCTGACGCGGCATCGACGTCGCTAGCTTCGGGCTTCATGCCACAACCCGCTCGTCAGGAGAAGCCTGGGGCCGCTGCGTGCGGCGCCGAGCCCGGAAGCGACTCGACGGGCCGCCGTTCAGCAGCCGCTACGAGCCGTGACACCGCCTCGTTGGTCGGCGCCGAGAGGCCGTGCGCGCGCGCCAGGCGAGCGACGGCTCCGTTCAACCAGGGCATCTCGGTGGGCACGCTCCTGCGCAGGTCGAAGACCATGGCGTTGTAGTTGCCGCGCGTCTTCTCGGTGGAGGCGAACACCGTCGCAGCGGCGGTTCCAGAACCGTCCGCTTCGAGCGTCACGCCTTCGGCGGCAGCAACGGCGACGGCCTCGGCCACCAGGGCCTGGGCCAGCGCTCGAAGGTCGGGATCGTCGAGCACGGCGCCGTTCCGCACATCGAGCAACGCGCACGCGCCGCTCACGGCCACGTTCCACAGCGACTTCCGCCACTCGCACGCCGCGAGCGAGGGCGCGCGGCTCAACGGCAGTCCGCTGGCGCCGAGCAAGTCACACAGACCGTCAGCTGCGCGCGGGTCGTCGGCGCCGAGCTCGAGCTGAAACAACCCGGCGAGGGAGACCTCGGCGGGGCCCACCTGAGAGACCCCGAACCAGCAGCCCACGCGGACCAGCACCGCGTCCGGGGCAAGCTCGGCAGCCAGCGCGCCCACACCGAGGCCGTTCTGGCAGAGGCCCAGGGTTGCGCCCGGCAAGAGCCGAACGCTGGCCAGGGCGTCGCCCAGCTGAGTGACCTTGGTGGCGATGAGAACCGGAGCCTCCAGCGGGGGCGCTGCGCGGTCCTCCGCCGCCACCACGCGAACCCGTACGTGTCGAGACTCCCGTCCTGAGATCGTGATCCCGCGCTCCTGGAGCGCGGCGGTTCGGTCCCCTCGGGAGACCAGCGTGACGTCGGCGACCGCGGCGAGGCGCGCCGCGAGGTACTGCCCGATAGCGCCCGCCCCCACGATCCAGACCGGGGGCCGCGCGCCGGCGTCAGCCATCGCGTTCACAGACCACGTCCACCAGCACGTGGCGGCGCTCCTCGCGGACCAGGCGGAGGGCCTCGGCGAGAACGGCGGGCACGTCGGCCGGCTTCTCGACCCGCAGCCCCACGGCACCGAAGGCCCGCGCCACCTCATCGAAGCGTGGAGCCACGGCGAAGTCACAGAGGGCGAAGTTCCCGGTACGAACCGCGGCCCCCTCGGGGTGCGAGCCGCGGGTGCTCCGCTTGATGGTGCTCCAGGCCGCGTCGTCGAACACGATGAAGCAGACCGGCAGGCCCTCGCTCACGGCCACGTGGTGCGCCGACATCGGCGTGTTGAAGAGGTAGGAGCCGTCTCCGAGCGTGGCGACGATCGTCCGCTCCGGGGCCGCGATGGCACCCCCCAACGCCGCACCCAGCGACCAGCCGAGCCCGGACGCCACGGAGTTCTCGAACCAGCTGCCGGGGACCCTCCGCGGCACCTGCCACGGATCGAGGTCGTACTCGTTGAAGAGGACCACGTCGTCGTCGATCGCCTGGCCGATGCACTGCGAGAGGTAGCGCTTGGTGATCACGTCGCGCCCAGCATCGGCGCGAGCCTCTTCGCGGGCGGCCCCGAAGAGCCGGGCGTGGTGCTGAGCCAGCCGCTCCGAGATCGCTGGCGCCGGCAGGAGCGCGGTGAGCGCGCGGAGCGTCTCGACGGGGTCGCCGGCGAGCCCGAGGTCCACCGGAAAGCCACGCATCGGGAGGTCGCCGAAGAGCGGATCGACGCCGATGCCGATCACAGCCGGAGGGCGCGGCAGCTTCGCGAAGGCCGGGATCCAGGGCACCGGCGACTCCAGCGCGATGACGAGATCCGCGTCCTGCACCCACTCGGTCGGCTCGAAGCCGAGGTGGTGGGGGTGTTCACTCGGGAAGTTGAAGAAGTTGCGCTTGCCGTGCTCCACCACGCCCGCGCCGGACGCCTCCGAGAAGCGAACGAGCGCCTCGGGTGCCCCGGCTCGCCGGCCGACGTCGGCGGTGACGATCACGGGGCGCTTCGCGGCGCGGATACGGCGGACCGCGGCCTCGAGCGCGGCGGCGTCCGGGACGCACGGCCGGCTGGCCTGCTGCCGCGCCTCCACCGCCACCACACGGTCAAGCGCCTGCTCGCAGAGCGGCTCCTTGGGCAGGGTGAGGTAGACGGGGCCCTCGGGGGCGCTCTCGCTCACCGCCAGCGCGCGGTCGACGACCGTATCCAGGACGTGCGGGCCCTTGAGCTCGTAGTCCCATTTCGTGAACTCGCGGAAGTACCCGCCCTGGTCGAACGTGTCTTGGCCCCACTGCACGAAGTTGGTGCGGACGCCGGCCTTCCCCTCCTCGTACCAAGGCGTGCGGCCCGCGAGCAGCAACATCGGCACGCGGGCGCGGCGGGCGTTGATGAGCCCGAGGCCCATGTTGGCCGTGCCTACGTTGACGTGCGCCATGACCACCTGCGCCCTGCCGGAGAGCAGCGCGTGGCCGTGGGCCATGGCGATCGCCGTGTTCTCGTGCGGGGCCGGCACGATGCGCAGCGTGCTCTTCAGCCCGCCCCGCTCCTCGTCCAGCCGAGCGAGCGCCTCGATGATCGGGGTGAAGTCGGTGCCCGAGTTCGAGGCGAAGAGCTCCACGCCTCGAAGCTCGAGGAGGCGCAGGAGGTGCTCCGCCGTGCTCCCGGCGGGCAGAGTGAGCGTCTCTTCGCGGTCAGGCGTGAGGCGGTCGGACGCCGGGGCGCGGGCGCCGCGCAAGAACGCCCGCAGCGCGTCGTTGAACGCCTCGGGCTGGTCGAGGTTGGAGAAGTGCCCGGCGCCGCGCAGGTCCACGAGGCGCGCCGTGGGCACGGCCGCCGCGATCTCGGTGAGGCACGGGGACGTGGGCGTGATGGGGTCGAGGGGCCCCCCTATCAGGAGAAGGGGAATGTCGAGCGCGGCGACCACGTCCCGCTGGTCGTGGACCAGCATGGTGCGCCAGCACGCCAGGTAGACCGCCTTGTCCTTCGCGCCCTCGACCCGCACGCCGTGGGCGACCGTTTCTGGCGACGTGGTGCTCGCGAAGAGGCCGGGCAGGGTCAGCTGCGAGAACTCGGCCACCGTCCGCTCGGCCAGCATCCCCTCGGCCCACGCGAGCCGCTGCGGCCCGTCGGCGAGGAAGGCCCACGAGTTGGCCAGCGTGAGCGAACGCACTCGCCGGGGGTGGCGGCGGCGCACCTCGAGGGCGACTACGCCGCCCATCGAGAGGCCGACGAGATGCGCGCAGCCGTAGCCCGCCTGGGCGATGGCGGCCGCCACGTCGTCGGCAAAGCGCTCCATCGACACGGTCTCGGCAGGTCCGCCCAGGTCCACGGCGATCGTGTGATAACGCGCCTCGAAAGCCGCGACCTGCGGCGCCCAGAAGGAGCTGTCGCCGCCGACGGCGTGGATGAACACGAGGCACTCGCGTGCGGGCATGATGGGCTCCTGGTTCAGGTCGCGCGGACGACGAGGGCGACGGGAGCGCCGCCCTCCGGACCGTGGTGTTCGGCGCGCGTAGAGACGTAGACGCGGGGATCTCCGAGACGGGACGCGAGCACCGCCGCGACCACGCACCGTGAGTACCGGGTGTCGCTGATGTCGTCGTCCGTGAGCATCGTGTGGCGGTGCCCTCGCAGGACACCTCGCGGATCGGCCTCCGACTTGGCGAAGGCCGCGACCAGGCGCGGATCGCCCGCGACGACGCCGAGCCGCGCCATCAAGGCGTCGATCGCCGGCGCGTCGAGCACGTCCGAGAGCACGGTGTGGTCGATCACGAGCTCGCCGCCCCACGCGGCGCTCTGGCCGAAGACCACCAGCTCAGTGCGCTCGAGGCCTGGCTTCGCGGAGCACGACGCGGTGGTGGAGTAGAGCGACCAGTCCTGGCAGATCACGTCGTCCGCGAGCGCGCTGCGGGCGACCTCACCGGTGGCCACGGCGGCGCCCAGCGCGGAGGCCGCGCGCGACCAGACCATGTTGTTGCGCAGCGGGCGCCCGGCTCGCTCTGCGCGGAGTGTCTCTTCGTAGGATGCGGCGGTGATCGCGCCCTTCATCTGCACGAGGTGGACCTCGGTGATCCCGCAGCGGGTCGCGACCTCGGTGATGGCGCGGGCGGTCTCGTCCACCTGGGCCATGCGCCCGATCTCGTGGGCTTCGAAGGCGCGCGTCATCCCCACGCCGAGCGCGAGCCGCGGGCCGGTCGGCGCGGACCCGGGATCAGGCTCCACCGCGAACGCCACCACGTGCGGCGTGACGACGCCCTCCGTGCCCCCCGAGAACGAGAGCACGATGCGCTCCTCCACCTCGGCGGCGGTGAGCCCGAGGCGGCGCTCGAAGACCTGCGAGAACGCCCGGACCGCCAGCTCACGCGTGAAGTCGTTGCGGCCGCCGTTCCCTTCGGTCTTGCCGATGAGACAGACCACGGAGGCGGGACTTAGCGCGCCGCTCTCGAACGCCGCTTCGAGCCCCGCGACGTCGGACGGCCCGCGGGTGTCGAAACGAACGGCGCGGCTTCGGAGCCGAACGTTGCCGCTGGGGCTCACGCCCGGCCCGCGAGCGTGACGTGGATGCGGGTGCCGGTGTGGCGGAGGACGTCGATCTTGCGCACGTCTCCCCGGTCCATCTCCTCGGCGAGCTTCTGGGTGGCCAGCGCCTCGACCACCTCCGCCGAGTTGGCCGTGAGCACCGTCACTGGGCGGTCCACTGCCATCGGGAAGTCGTGCCAGGTGCCGCTGTGGATCATGATCCCGTGGCCCGGCGGGAGAATGAACGCCACCACGTCCTCGAGGTCGGGGACGTCGAGCCCGCGCTGCTGCGTGGGCTTGCCCAGGACCATGCACAGCGGGGCGTCGCCGAGCCCCACGAAGAGCTGCGTCATCCGCAGGTGCCGCTCGAGCCACGTGATGTCGCCCGGGCGGGGGTGGATTCGGGCGGTGCGCACCACCGCTTTGCCCGTGTACTCGAACGGCAGGTTGAAGCCCTCCTCCACGGCGCCCTTGTAGAACGGGATGGTGAGGCCCGAGTTGGGCACGTCCGTGCCGATGAACACGCCGTACTCACGCGTGTTCTCCCGGGTGGCCTCGATTACTGGAATCTCGCGTCGCGGTGCGTCGGTCATGTGGTCTCCCCGCCTCGGGCTGGTCGGTCTGCGGGCGGAGCCTAACCAACCCGGACCCTTCACACCACCCCCGACAGGCGCCCCCTCGCAGCGCCCATGACGCGGGGCTGGCAACTTCCGGCCTTCCGCTACAGACTAGTTCTCCGTACACGGCCGGAGACCTGACGATGGCAGAACCCCAGCAGCAAACCGCAGTTCGCCCCACGCCGGACGCGGCACGTAGCGTCTCCGCAGAGACGTCGGCGGCCCCACAGACGCTGAAGGCGCAAGGGTACGCCGACGGAAGACGCGCGATGAGCCCCGCGGGCCAGTCGGGATACGCCGCGAAGCCGCCAGCGAGCGACACGGCCTCAGGCGATGTGGACCCCCGAGTCGCCGCCGTGGAGGGCGTGGTCGCCGCCGGAAACCTGGCGAAGTCGGGCGACCCGCTCGACCTCGACGGCAACGCCTGGCGCTTTCGGTACGCGGATCCGGCGGTTCAGGAGTGCCTCGCTTACCTCATCACGGACTGGGCCGGCGCGAGCGACCTCGAAGCCGAGCTGTGTACGCCGTTCGGCCAAGAGCCCCCGTGGGTCCGCGCCCTGGACTACAAGGTCCTGCAGGCCGCGGAGAAGCCCGGCGTGGAGAACCGCACCGCGGCGGTCGCACGAGCGCTCTGCGCCACCGCGCGCAAGGTCGACCCCATCAAGGACATCAACGACCCCCGCCTCAGCCAGATCCACCGGGACGTCCACGCCCAGGCCCAGAAGCGCATGGGCACGTCCCACGGGATCCCGCTCTCCAAGGAGGAGAAGGCGAAGGGCCGGGTGGATCTCTTCGAGAACAAGGGCAACGCCGACGGCCGAGTGTCCAAAGGCGGCGGGACCTCGTGCGGGCTGCTCCCGGGCACCGTCATGAAGGCGGCCGGGATCTCCGCGAGCCTCAAGGGTGGCAAGGGCCAGACGGCGATCCTCACCGGGCCGGGCGTGAAGGGCCTCCGCGACGAGGCGCTGAAGCTGGGCGCCTGGCGCACGGCCGACAAGGGGTCGCTGCCCCCACCCGGCGCCCCTTACATGCTCACGTCGGACGCTGCATGTGAGGCCGTCGAGCACGTGGGCGTGATCTCCGAGCTCGACGTGCCCGACGCCACGCACGGGATGGTCTGGAAGACCCTGGACGCTGGCCAGGGCGGCGATGGCTACGCCGCGATGCCGGTCACACGGAAGGTCGAGCGCCGCGCCGACGGCGTTTGGCTCATCAACACGCTCCCGGGTCAGCTGGGCGATCCCTCGAAGTGGCGCAAGCTCGCCGGGTGGGTCGACCTGGACGCCGTGGTCGCGATCCAAGAGCAGCAGAAGACCGGCGCGCGGCGCTGACGAAAGGGTGACCGAATGAGACCCGCGTACTTCTTGATGGGGGCGCTGCTGTCCTGCGCCGCCGAGGTCGGCGACGGCACCGGGACGTCAGGCGATGTCGCGAGCGCGGATGGCGCAGACGGCGGCGGTGACGCCACCGACAGCGTGGAGGCCGACGGCACCGGCGCCTCAGACGGCACCGACAGCACCGACAGCACCGACGCCTCAGACAGCACCGACGCCTCAGACGGCGCCGACGGGGGCACCGAGGGGTGCACGGTCGTGGTGCCGCCGGGCGCAGACGCCCAAGACGCGCTACAGACGGCGCTCATCGAGGCCGTTCCGGACAGCGTGGTCTGCCTCGAAGAAGGGACCTACGAGCTCACCGCCGAGCTCTCCCTCTCGGTGAACGGCGTCACCGTGCGCGGCCACGGCGCCGACCGGACGATCCTAGACTTCACGGGCCAGCTCGTGGGCGCCAATGGCCTCAAGGTCACCTCGAACGACGTCTCGCTCGAGGCCTTCGCGGTCTTGAACCCCGCGGGCGACGGGATCCGCGCCTCGGCCAGCCGAAGCGTCGCGTTTCGCCACCTTCGCGTGGAGTGGACCACTCCCGGCTCCGTGGAGAACGGCGGCTACGGGCTCTATACGGTGCAGTGCGAGGAGGTCCTCATCGACGGCTGCGTCGTAGTGGGCGCGAGCGACTCGGGGATCTACGTGGGCCAGTCGAAGAACGCCCTGGTCATACGTTCGGAGGCCTACGGCAACGTCACGGGAATCGAGATCGAGAACACCACGCGGTCCACGGTGGTGGACAACTACGTGCACGACAACGCCGCCGGGATCCTGGTCTTCAACCTTCCGGAGCTTCCGATAGGCAACGGCGCCCAGGCGAAGGTGGACGGGAACCGCATCGAGAACAACAACGGCGCGAACTTCGCGGAGCCCGGCTCCATCGTGTCGAAGGTGCCGTCGGGGTGTGGTGTGGCCGTCGACGCCGCGGACGAGACCGAGATCACGAACAACACGATCACCGGCAACGCCACGTTCGGCGTGGTGGTGCTTCATCACTCGAGCGTGATCTTCGGCGAGTACGACGACCCGAAGTTCGACCCGTACCCCGCGAAGACGTGGATCCACCACAACACGTTCTCGGGTAACGGTACGAATCCACAGGGGATCGCCTCCGCGCTGCCGATGCCCAAGCCAGTCCCCGACGTGGTGTGGGATGGCTGCGTGGGCGACGAGGCCCCAGAGCTCTGTATCGGCGACAACGGCGACGCCGGCTTCCTCAACCTGGGCTTCTGCAAGGAGTTCGCGACGTCCACGGACGCCACGCCGCACGCGTGCCAGGGCACCGCCCAAGCCACGGTGGACCCCGTTCTGTGAGGCGCTGGGCCTGGCTGTTCGCTGGGCTGCTCGGCTGCACGGACGCCGCGACCGTCAACTCGGATGCAGGCACCCCCGCGCTAGCCCCCTGGCCGGGACTTCCGACGGAGGTCCCGGTGGTGCTCTCGGGCTACGGCTTCTTCGGAGGTCCAGACCTCGCGGCGCAACTGCCGCTCCCGGGCGTGCTCCCGTACGACGTGAACGCGCCGCTGTGGTCCGATCGCGCCGAGAAGCGGCGCTTCGTGGTGCTGCCTCCTGGCAAGGTCATGGGCTTCTCTGCGGATGCACCGTTCGAGCTGCCGCTGGGCGCTGTGCTCATCAAGAGCTTCGGCTTTCCCGAGGACTTCGGCGCCCCCGGTTCGCCCGTCCGGTGGGTGGAGACGCGACTCCTGGTCCACACGTCCGAGGGGTGGGACTCGCACATCTACGTCTGGGACGACGACCAGCGAGACGCGGTCCGAAAGGTGTCCGGGCGCATCGTGCAGGTGGCGTATCGGCGAAGCGGCGAGGCGGAGACCCACCCCTATGTGATCCCCAACACAAACCAGTGCCAGGACTGTCACATGCGACACAAGGTGGTCGAGCCGCTGGGGCTTACCGCCAGGCAGCTGGACGGCGCGAACCGGCTCGCGGACTGGGTCGCTTCAGGCGCCCTAGACGGGCTCCCGGCGCAGCGGACCTGGCCGGTGCTCGTGGATCCCCTCGGCGATTCGCCCCTCGATACCCGGGCGCGCTCCTGGCTGGACGCGAACTGCGGACACTGCCACCGGCCGGGCGGCGAGGGCGGCCCCTCGGGCCTCGTTCTGGGCCTCGACGCCACCTCGACGGAGCTCGGGGTGTGCAAAGGCCCAGTCGCGGCGGGGCCCGCCTCCGAAGGCGCGCTCTTCGACATCGCGCCTGGTGATCCCGACGGGAGCATCCTGGTGAAGCGCATCACCACGCTCGACCCCGGCAACAAGATGCCCGAGATCCCGAACCTCTTGGCCGACGAAGACGGGATCGCGCTCATGCGAGCGTGGATCGAGGCGATGGACGGCGGCTGCGAGTGAGCGAGCCCGCCAGGCTCCAGTCCACTCGATTCGGTTACGAGGACGGGAGGGCGGGTCCGAGCCGGCGAAGACGGTCAGTCTGACAGCGTACAGGCGGTCGTGCAGACGGCGCACTCCTTAGCGTCTTTCGACACCGCGAGGACCGGGATCTGACACGCGCCCGTCTTGAGGTCCACGAAGCCCTCGAACGCACTCCCTGTGCAGTTCTCCGGAATAGCGGCCGCCAGCTTCATCGTCAGCTTGCAGGTCGTGGCGTCGAGCGTGAGGGCCAACTTATCCAGCGACCAACTTCCCCCCTTTCGGTTCGCCTCAGGCACGAGGTCAGAGACGGCTCGGGCCGACCCCACGAAATCGGCTCGGGTGACCAGGTTCCCAGTGAGACAAGGGGCCGGCTTCGTCGACAAGGTAAGGCAGGCCACCCCACACGGATCATCGCTCGTCCGGCACTCGCCGTCCGGCGGCGACCCGACCGCATCACCTCCCGCCGCGCCCCCGCTCGGCGCCACGGTCTCGCACTTGTCGGGATCCCCCTGGCCGGTGCATTGCAACAGGACCGTTGTGAGGTTCTTCGCGGTGACGAGCCCCGACTTCGTCATTGCCGCCTCGTAGCAGACAACTTGGTGCACGATGTCGCAGAGATCCGCACAGACCGCGGGATCGACCGTGAAGTCCGCCGACACGGTGCCGTCCGTAGACTGCTTACGCGGCACGGTGACAAAGCCGGAGGCACCCGACATCTGCACCAACAGAGCGACGACCGGATCTTCGGCGCTGACGTCTCTCAGTGTGACGCTCACCGTTCCCCTCTCGCCGGGGGCGAGCGACGCCGTCCCCCCGCCTTCGCCCTGAACCCCAGGCGCCTCCTCGCTGGCCTCGGGCAGGGCCCCCTGCACGAACCTCGCCTCGTCTCCGTCGAAGCTCAGCGCGTGGGCCAACGCCTCCGCAGCGGGGTCCGCCGAGTCCACGCCATCGGCGCCGGCCGCTGAGCCGGAGCGTCGTCGAAGCGACGTGCACCCCACGGCCACGACGCATAGCCCCACCATCCACGTTCGAATCAGCATGCCGCCCCCCTCTTTTGGGAGAGCTTGCGCGCACCCGGGGCGGGACCGCAAGAAGGGGGCCCGACGATGCCTGAGCTAAGCAGCCATCGCGAGCGTCGTGTCGACTCGCTCCGGGGCGTCGCCGAAGAAGCGCGTCCGGTTGCCGCCGGTTCGGGCCGCGACCTCGCTGATGCCCCGATAGAGGAGGAGCTCCAGGGGGTTCATCTCCACGAGGCCCAGCGCGACCGTGTACTTCAGGTTCTCCAGGCTGGTCTCCGCGAAGGCGAGCGCCTCGACGGTGCGGTACTTCTCCAGCGTCTGCGCCAGCTCGTGGGCAGACGGCGCGTACCGCCGCGCTATGGCGTGGCAGTACTTGAGGTGCCGCACCTCGTCCCGCCCGATCTCCGCGAGGACGCGTGCGGTGAGGGGATCGAAGCGCTCGAACACGGGCTCGAACATCGCGAACTGAGTCACCGCGCGCTCTTCGATCACCTGAAGCAGCACATACGCCTGCATGATCCCCTTGCCGTCGGTGATCTCGCGATCGAGGAGGCCGCCGAGCCTTCGATCGAGGCGCGGGAGAAGCTTCAGATGCTCGGGCACGGGCCCGGGGGCCACCCCCTGGCGAGCGACGCACTCGCGGAACATCTCCGCGTGGCGCTTCTCGTCGGCCATGTGACGCCCGATCATCTTGGCGAGCTGCGGGTCATCGACCTTGGACAGGAGGATCTCGAAGATCCGCACCTCGTCCGAGTCTTCCGCGTCTGCAAGCTGGTTCAGGACGTGGGCACGTCCCTTCGCGGTGTGGAGCAGGTGGGTGATGAAGCGGGCCGAGAGCTGTTCCTGTCGGGTCATGATGAGTCTCCTTTGTGACTGGGTGACCGGAATCGTTTTTTGGTCACCGCGGGGCAAAAAAAATCGGCCCGTGTCGTTCACGCGCCGGGCCGAACCCGGAGCCCGTCGAGGACGAGCTGGAGTCCTGCGGTCATTCGTCGTTTCAGCACGTCGGGCTGTCCCCCGCCGAGCCGGGTCTCCTGAAGCATGCCAGCGAGCTGCAGGTCTTCGAGCAACAGCGCCGTGGTCTCCACGTCGAGATCGGCGCGGAACCGGCCCTGGCGGATGCCGAGCCTCAGAATCTCGACCACGTTGTTGCGACCGATGGACCGGAGGTCCTCGAAGCGCTCTGTCCATCCCGGCAGCTGGCCGTAGTAGATGCCCGTGAGGAGGTCGCGCACGAGCGTATGCTGGTGCAAGTACGCGAACGCCGCGGTGGCCACGTCGCCGAGGAGCTCATCGGCGGGCTTGCGCGGGTCGATGCAGCTGGCGACCTTCGCCACCCACGCCCGAACGTCGCGCTGGACGGACTGGTAGAAGAGGTCTTCCTTGCTCTCGCAAGCAAGGTAGATCGTGCCCTTGGCGACGCCTGCGTCCCGCGCGATGTCATCCACAGACGCCTTTCGAAACCCGACCTTCGCGAAGGCGCGGGCGGCGGCGTTCAGGATGCACTCTTTCTTGGCTCGTTCCATGGCAGTGACCAGAATCTAGATCTGGTCAGTGCGGCCGTCAAGGGTCGCGCTAGGAGATTTCTGGTAGGGGACTCTCGGCCCGATCACCGGGGGGTCCGGGGGTTGCCCCGAGGCACTTGCTTCAGCGAGCGGAGATCGGGGCCTTCTTGAAGCGACCCCAGGCGACGAAGGCCGCGAGCGCCCCGAGGACCAGGTTGGGGATCGGGGGCTCGCCGAGCCACACGTGAAGGGCACCGGCGCCCACCATGGTCGCCACGAGGCCCGCGGCCGCGAGCGGCGTGAGGATGGGCATGATGCGAGTGGCCGACGGCAGGATGAGTCCCTCGCCAGGACGGCGCGGGGACCATGAGTCTGAGTCCACGCAGCCGGCAGCGCCAATTTGGGTCGCGTGCGGTGCTCAGGCCGGTGGCGGCGCTAGGGGGAGCAACCGTCGGGCCAGGCCCACCGCCGCCCCCACGGCACCGGCGCCGGCCAGCGCGGGCAAGAGCCCCGCTGCGCCTATGGCGACGGCGGTCCCCTCCTCACGCGCCAGCCAACCCAGGAGCTCCCACTCGGCGAGCGCGCTCGCCACGACGAGGGGAGGCGCGGCGGGCGGGCATAGCAGCGCTGCCCCCGCCATGGCGGCGCTGACCAGGGTGGCCCGCGGGTGATGTGTACGGGTCTCGGGTGGTGGGCGATTCGCGAGCCAAGCGTCCACGGTGAGGCCCCGATCATGCGCCATGCGGTACCGGCGACGCACCAGCTCCGCCACGCTCGGGGTGGCGAGGTGCTCCACCGCCACATCCGCCGCCACCACCACGCGCCCAAGGCGGGCGAGACGGAGACCGAGGTTGTCGTCTTCGATGGTGGGTCGTGCGAGGCGCTCGTCGAAGCCGCCGGCCGTCTCGAAGGCCTCCCGTCGGATGGCCACGCAGTAACTCGAGAGGCCGGCGAGCGGGCCGGGGGCGATGCGCAACATCTGAAACCGCTGCATCGCGTTGGAGAGGCGCGCCGCGAACCCCGCACCCCCGGCAGCGTACACGGCCTGCACCGCCACGACCCCGGGCCGGAGATGCCCGAGGAGCCTCTCGACGCTGTCTCTCGGGACCACCACGTCGGCGTCCACGAAGACCAGCACGTCACTCGCGGTCTCGCGGGCGCCCCGGTTCCTCGCTCGCGCAGGACCGCCGTGCTCCTGCCTCACACACCGCACGCGCTCCCCCACCTCGTTCACCGCGGCGCGGGAGCCGTCGTCCACGACGACGAGCGGGTCGCTATCGCGCGTGGCCTCTACCAAGGCCTGAACACACTGCGAGATGGTGGGAGCGTCGCGGCACGGCACCACCACGGCGACGGACGGACGGACGCTCACACTCGGGTCGACACGTCGTTCAGCACCATCGCGAAGCCGCGACCATAACGCCTCACGTCTTCCCACGAGCCCAGCTTGCTGGGCTGGAGGCGAGACAACACGTAGTCGGGCCGAAGATAGAAGCGCCGCGCGCTCTGAGACACGAGGGTCTCGAGCTGAGCGCGCGAGATGTCGCGAGAGACGTAGCTGACATCGAACATGCTCATGGTCTCGTAACCCAGGAAGCCCGGCTCCTCCTTCACCTCACGGTAGAGCGACGTCCCGGGGAACGGGGTCACCGCGCAGAAGTTGGCGTAGTCGAGCTTCAGCTCCTTGGCGAACTCGATGGTGCGCAGGCCGTCTTGGTACGACTCCCCGGGATAGCCGAGGATGAACATGCCGTAGGTGTCGATCCCGGCTTCTTGGGTGATGCGGATCCCGTGTCGGATCTCGTCGAGCGTCTCCTTCTTCAACATACGGTCGAGCGTCTTCTGGTTGCCCGACTCGATCCCGAACAGGAGCCGCCAACACCCGGCCCGTCGCATCAGGCGAAGCAGCTCGGGAGTGACCGAGTCGCAGCGCGCGTTCGCGGACCAGGAGAGCTGAACCCCTTTGCTGAGCATCAGCTCGCAGAACTCGACGACGCGCTTCTTCTTGAGCGGGAAGGTGTCGTCGTAGAAGACGACCTCGCGCACGCCGTATTGAGCTTGGAGGTGCTCGATCTCCGCCACCAGGCTCTGCGGGCTGCGGACTCGCGTGAGCGTCTCGGTGTGACAGAACGTGCATTTGTACGGACAGCCGCGGCTGCCGATGATCGCCGTGAACGGCAGGCGCCGGTAGTAGAACGGGCTGGGCCGGTAGTCGTGGAGGTCGATGATCGACCGATCCGCCAATGGCATGCTGTCGAGGTCTTTGATCGGCGCGCGATCCGGGTTTGTGACCTCGCGCGTAATCGCGCCGTTGACGCCCTTGAGATCCCGGCACCCCTCGGCCAAGCGGCCGACGATCTCTACGAAGGTCTCCTCACCGTCGCCGTGCACGACCGCATCGAACACCTCCCCGGCCCCGTCCAGCGCGGCCCCCTCGAGCGCGTTGGCGTGGGCCCCTCCCACCACGATGAACGTGTCGGGCAACGCAGCCTTGATCGCGGAGGCCGTGGCGATCGCCTTTTGCCAGTGGTAGCTGACCGCGCTGAGGCCGACCACGCGGATCCCCTCGCGCTTCATGAGCGCCACCATCGCGGCCGGGTCGTGGAAGAAGCCGTCGCGGAAGAACACCTCGTGACCGGCGCGCTTCAGGTAGGCCGAGAGGTAGAGGAGGCCGTAGGGGGGCTGCACCCCGAGGATGGGCTTCTCGTCACCAAGCCACGACCAGAGGCGATGACGCTGCCGGTATCGAGACGGCAGGATCGTCTCGAGCGGGACCGACGGCGACGCGAGGAGCACCTTCACAGCAAGCAGCCTACTCGCCCGGTGGGGTCGCGGAAAGCTCCGCCTGTCCTCGACCGTTGTCGTCTGGTAGCGTCCTCGGCGCTGCAGGCGCTTGGGCGCAACAGGTTGGCTCGGACTCTCGTCGGGAAGGAGATGCGGATGCGACAAACACTAGCCGTGATACTTGCGGGCCTCGGCCTCAGCGCGTGCGAGGGCAGCTCGGCCCCTGGCGAGTGCCCAGAGCAGCCCTTCCTCATCACGGAGCAGCAGGAGGCCGAGCTCGGGGCGCAGGTCCACGCGGAGATCACCAACCCGAGCCGCGAAGGCGGGATGGCGCTCTACAACGACACCACCGTCAACAGCTACGTGGCAGCGCTGGGGGAAGACCTCGTGGCAGTGAGCTGCCGTCGCGACCTCCGCCACCAGTTCTTCGTGCTGGACACGCCCGAGGTGAACGCCTTCGCCGTCCCGGGCGGCTACGTCTACGTCACCACCGCCCTCCTCTCCAACATGGACAGCCGGGCGGAGCTCGCCGGGGTGATGGGGCACGAGGTGGGGCACGTCTCGGCGTACCACGGCGCCAGGGCAATGCAGACCCAGCTTGGCATCGACCTCATCAAGGGCCTCCTGCTCGGTGAGCAGGCAGCCAACGACTCCACGGTCGACTTCCTCGCCGGAACCTATCTCGCCAGCACGCAGCACAGCCAGGAGCAGGAGCTCGAGGCCGACGGGCTGGGCGTGAAGTTCTCAGCCGATACCGGCCATAACCCTTGGGGACTGGTCGGCTTCTTCGAGTTCATCGGCGGGATCTCCGGCGAATCCGACCCCATCTCCGACTTCCTCGGCAGCCACCCGCCGCCGGCCGAACGCGTGACGCGGTCCACGGCACAGATCAATGGGCTCGGGATCGGCAAAGACGACGCGCGGTACGCCTACGACGGCGGCAGCCTGCCGTTCTCGCAGATCAAGGCGCGCGTGCAGAGCAACCGCCGCCGGTGAGCGCCAAGGAGGCCCTGGCCGAGATCGCGCGCCTCTGGCGCCTCGAACGCGCCGCCGCGAGCGCCGCGTTTCGCGAGAGGCAGGTGGGCACCACCCTCCGCGACCGCGTCGCTGCAGGGATCGCCTTGCGCGATCTCGAGTGCGTCGAGACCGACGCCGCCCCGGGGGATCGGGTGCTCAGCTGGGTGAAGCCGCAACGCCCCGGGGAGCTCGAGGGCTTCTCGTCGCGGCCCGGTGAGCCCGTGCGACTCTGGCTGGACGCGCCGCACGGACCCGAGGCGTTACAAGCGATCGTCTGGCGGCGCCGCGACGGACTGCTCGGCCTGGTCACGGACGAGCCGCTCCCCGAGGCCTTCGACGAGCGCCGGTTCCACCTCGACCAGGACGCGCCCGCACACACCTTCGACCGAGGCGACGCAGCGGTCCGGGCGTTCGTCGAGGCGCCGGCGCGATCGCCGACGGGCGAGCTGCGCGCCGTGCTCTTCGGTGAGCGTCCCCCGGAGTTCGCGGGCGGCAGCGCACCCACCGCCGACGGGGGGAGACTTCGAGTCTTCGACGACGCCCTCAACGAACCCCAGCGCGACGCTGTGGCGCTGGCCTTGGCGGCGCGCGACCTGGCCATGGTCTTCGGCCCGCCGGGCACCGGCAAGACGCGGACCCTCGTCGAGGTGGTGCGGCAAGCCGTGGCGCGCGGTGAGCGGGTGTGGGTCACCGCGGCCTCCAACGCGGCCGTCGACAACCTGGTCGAACGGCTCCTCGACGCGCGGGTCAACGTGGTCCGCCTCGGTCACCCGGTGCGCGTCTCGGCTGAGGCCCAGGCCGCTACGCTGGACGCGCGCCTCGAGGCTTCCGGCGAGCTGGATCTCGCCCGGGGCTGGATGCGCGAAGCGACGCAGCTCCGGCGGAGGATCCTCACTCGGGCCGCGCGGGGGACCATAGACCGAGCCGAGCGACGCGACGCGCTCGCCGAGGCGTCGCGACTCATGAAGGACGCCCGGTTTCATCTGCTGCGCGTACAGCGCGCGATCGTGCAGAGCGCGCCGGTCATCGCCTCCACCGCGGCGGGGGCTGACGAGCGCCTCCTGGGCGACGCGCTGTTCGACCGCGTGGTGCTCGACGAGGCCACGCAAGCTGTGGACCCGATCGCGTTGGCGGCGCTTGGCCGGGCGCGCGTCGCGGTGCTCGGCGGCGATCCACGCCAGCTCCCCCCCACGGTGGTCTCGCCCGAGGCCGCGCGCGCGGGTCTCGGTACCACGTTCTTCGAGCGCCTGGAGCACGCCGGGGCCACGCGCCTGCTCACCGTGCAGCACCGAATGCACGCCGCCCTCATGCGCTTCCCGTCAGACTCCATGTACGGCGGGCGGCTCGTGGCCGCCGCTGGCGTGGCAGAGCGAACGCTGGCGCTGCTGGGCCTGCCGGACGACCCCCTCCGACCGGAGGTCCTCGCCTTCGTCGACACGGCGGGTGCCGGCTGGAGCGACACCCAGTCCTCGAGCCAACCCAGCGCGTCCAATCCGGAGGAGGTAGAGCGCGTCGCGCGCGAAGTGCGGCGGCTCTTGGGTCGCGGCCTGTCGCCCCGAGACCTCGCGGTGATCACGCCTTACGACGCGCAGGTTCGGCTGCTCCGCGAGGCGTTGGAGCCAGAGCGCTCCGCAGGCCTCGAGGTCGGGTCCATCGACGGCTTCCAAGGGCGCGAGAAAGAGGCTGTGGTGGTGAGCCTCGTCCGCTCGAACGCCGACGGGCGTATCGGCTTCCTCGCCGACACCCGGCGCATGAACGTGGCGATTACGCGCGCAAAGCGCCACCTCGTCGTTGTGGGCGACAGCGCCACCGTCAGCTCACACCCGTACTACGCGGCGCTCATCGACGCCGTGGGCGCCCTCGGGGGACACCTCAGCATCTGGGACGACGACGCCCCGCCCTTCGACGCGTGAGCCGCCACAGACAACCCTTGCGGGCGGCACTCGCAACGTGAATCCTTCACCCACTCTCCACCTGCCTCGGTGGGAGCCCCCGGGAGTCTCTCCATGAAACGCCTCGCGCTCATCTTCGCCCTCGCGGCCTGCGGAACCTCTGGCGGGGGACAACAGCTCACCATCGGCCGCGACCGCACCGTCGCTTCAAAGATCGAGGCCAAGCCGGCCTTCGACTACCAGAGCCAGGGGCGCGCGGTGCCCTTCGGCAAGACGGTGGAGATCATCGGCGCGGACACGGTCTGGATCCAGGGCGAGAAGCTGCTGGTCACTGTCGACAAGACCTCCTGGGAGACCCTGGGCGACCAGCGCGCCAGCAAGGCGCGCTTCAAGCTGGTGCACGAAGGGGAGGAGAAGGTGATCACGATCGAGGAGGGACGCTCCCGGGCGATATTCGGGTACACGCTGACGGTGGAGTACGCCTTCGAGTCCTACTCGAAGGAGACCCTGCAGTACGTTCCGCACGTGAAGATCAAGGTCACGAAGTAGGTGAGCCCCGTGAATCGCGCCTCCACACTCGCCCTCCTGGTCCTGCTCGCCACGCCCGCGCAGGCGCTCAAAGTCCGCGCGTTCACGCTGCCCGAGCTCGTCCGCGAGTCCGCCGTGATCGTCCGCGGCACCGTCGTAGCTAGTCGTTCGGACTGGAGCGCCGACCGGGAGCGCATCTACACGGATGCGACGGTACGAGTGGACGAGGCGCTCGTGGGCAAAGTCGGACCTACGCTCACCGTCCGCCAGCCCGGCGGCACCGTCGACGGCGCGCGAGCGCGGATCGCCGGGGTGCGTTACCTCGGCGTGGGCGAACACGTCGCGCTCTTCCTCAGGACCGACGGCGAGCGACACTACCTCGTCGGGTTCTCCCAGGGGGTCTGGTACGTCCACGGCGCCAAGGGTGCCGAGACCGTGGGACGTCGCGCCCCGGCCCACGAGGTGCGGGTGGCCACGCAGGACTCGCGGACCGAACCCGGGCCCGCGGCGCCACCCCCGGAGGCCGCGCGTGAGGCGTGGACAGCGTTTCGCCAGCGGGTCCTGGCGCTGAGAGGCGCGCCGTGAGGGCTCTGGGCGCGGTCGCCGCGCTGCTGTTCGCCCTGCCCGCGGGGGCCTACACCGTGATCCGGGACAATCAAGGGGCGCTCTTCCAGTGGTCGGCGTCCCCGGTCAAGTGGTGGCTCTCGGCAAACTCCGCAGACCTCCCCCAGTCCGAGACTCAGGCGGCGCTACAGGCCAGCTTCGACGCCTGGCAGAGCGTGACGTGCTCGTCGATCGCCTTCTCGTACGGTGGGACCACCGCCAACCCACAGAGCGGTGTGGTCATCAAGTGGAAGGAGTCGTCGTGGGACCTGGCCAGCGGGGATGCGCTCGCGGTCACCACCAACTGGGACTTCACGTGGTCCGGGCCCTCACGGGTCGAGATCCTCTTCAACGGCGTGGACTACTCGTGGGACACCGCGGGTGAAGACGACTCGTTCTCCAGCGTGATGGACGTGGGCGAGACCGCGACGCACGAGATCGGGCACGCGATCGGTCTCGATCACTCTCGCGAGGCGGAGGCCACCATGTGGTTCACCTCCCGCCCGGGGCTGGACGCGTCCACGCTCCACGATGACGACGAGCGAGGCGCCTGCTTCCTCTATCCTCAGGGGACTTTTCAAAGCGCCGCTGTGTGTGATGCGTGCGAGACCAACGCCCACTGCGCTTCCGGTTTGTGCATCGACTACGGCGGCAGCGAGGGCGCCTACTGCGGCCAGACCTGCGCGAGCTCGTCACAGTGTCCCGACGGCTTTGGGTGCTACGAGCTGCAGGGCGCGCCCAACCCGCAGTGTATCCCCGACAGCCAGCACTGCGGACCCGTAGGCAACGCCATCCCGTTGGGCACCTTCTGCTACGACCACGAGACCTGCGCCACGAGTTTCTGTCTCACCACGAGCGACGGCGCCGTGTGTAGCAAGGAGTGCACGCCCGGAGGCGCCGGAAACGGGGGGTGTCCGAACGACATGACGTGCCTCGGCGACGGCACCGGCGTCTGCTACCCGAAGGGCGACGCGACCCTCGGCGAGCCCTGTCAGTCGTCCGCCGACTGCGCCTCCTTTCAGTGCATCGGGATCGGTCTAGGCGCGGGGGTTTGTACGCAAGACTGCTCCACGTCGAAGCCGTGCCCGGGCGCGGCCCAGTGCTTCTCCGGCAGCTGCTTCAAGCCCGGCGCCGTCGGGTTCGGCGGGGCATGTACGGGTTTCACGGACTGCCAGAGCCTCGTCTGTTTCAAGGCGAAGTGCTCGACAACGTGTACCACTGACGCCGACTGCGGTGACGACGGCGTCTGCGGCCAGACAGGCATGTGTGAGCCGGGCCCCACCGGGAAGCTCCACGAGGCCTGCGGCTCCAACGGCGTGCAGTGCAAGTCGGAGTTCTTCTGTTTCAGCGAGACTCCGAGTCAGGCCCAGGGCACGTGCGAGGTCAAGTGCGACACGCGGGCCGATGAGTGCCCGGCAGGCACCTTGTGCAAGTGGGTCTACTACGCGGTGACCGACAAGGTCGTTGGCGTGTGTACGGACGCGATTGGGGGGATCCCGCTCGGCGGTAACTGTGGCGGCGTCGGGAGCTGTCAGGCCGGCCTCGTGTGCGCAGACCTTGGGGAGGGCGCGCGCTGCTACCGCGACTGCAACTCGAAGAACTTGTTGGGCTGCGAAGGCGGTGAGTCGTGCACGGCGCTGGGGATCGCCGACAACCCCAAGCTGGGCGCCTGCAAGCCGAAGTCGGTGCCGGGGACGGACGGGGCAGACGCCGCAGACGCCGCAGACGCCGCAGACGGGCAGACCGGCGTCGACGGCCAGACCGGCGTCGACGGCGCAGACGGCCGGGCAGACGCGGTGGATGGCGCGGTGGATGGCAGCGACGGCGCGGCTGATGCGGTGGATGGCGCCGACGTCATAGACCCCCCGGAGGGCGGGTCGGAGGGCACGGACGGGGCGGACTCTACCGGCCCTATCGACGACGCCGGGACGACGCAGACCAAGAAGTCAAAGGGGGCGCGCTCCTCGTGTGCGGCCGCCGGCGGGAGCGGGCTCCCCGTCTGGTTCCTGATCACTGGCGCGCTCTTGGGACTCCGCAGGCGCAGCGCAGGGGCTCACAGCCCGGGAGCCGGCTAGCCGGCTGCCACCGCGATGGCGCTGTGAGCCGTGAGCTCGAACACGCCTTCGTGCGCCATGGGGTAGAGCCACGCGCTTGAGGCGATCGCCATCGAGACCGGGCGGGCGACCGCTGTGCCGCTGGAGGTGGTCACGCCACCAGCCAGAATCCGCTGGTTCAGCGCCGCCAGCTCCTCGCGTGACGCATAAGCGAGGGGCTGTCCGGTGAGGGGGCAACACAACGCCGGCGGGACAACCGCGGGGCTACGTGAGCTCACCTGCGTTTCCTGACGTTGGCACGCTTCAGCGCGGAGCGAATTGCCGACCACCACCGCTTGAGGTCTTTGCCATGATCGCTCCCCACGACGCGCCTGAGGACGCCCCGTGCCGCTGCCGAGACGCGGGCGTCTGAGTCCCGCACCAGCGGTACGAGTGGCCACGCCGTGTCGGCCGTGGCGACCATGCTGAGGAGCTTCGCCGCGTGCTGCCGGACGGGCGCGACGCGGTGACGAAGGAGCGGGATCAACCGGGTGACCGCAGCCTCTCCCCCGAGCAAAGCCAGCTGGTCGCCGGCCGCCATGACCACCTCGACGTCGGACGTGTCGAGGCAGTAGACGACCACCGCCTCCAAGACTGAACGCGGCCCGGTGGCCGCCGCCTCCAACACCTGCTGGCGCTGGCTGGCCGTGAGCTTGTCGAGCCGTCGTGCGAGCTCAGTGGCCTGGTGTTGCGGGCTCTGGGGTAGGCCCTGCAGCACGGCGTCACGGGACCACGCCGGCACGCCAGCTGCCACGACAGGTGCTGGGCGTGTGGCGAACGCCTCGGGCGCCTCGCGCCAACCGGGTGTGGGCGCGGCCGCGACTGGGGGCGGGGTGGTCGGTATGGGCAGCAGGTCGGGCGCGAGCGTAGACGGCACCTCGCCGGCCGACGCTACCTCCGGGCGCAGACGGTCGACCCCGAACGCGACGCCGATCGTCACGACGAGGAGCATGACGATGCAGACCGAGACGAGGGTGTTGTCGCCGCGACGGGAGGCCCGATCAGCCCCCTTGATCACCACCTCGTGCAGCGATTCCCCATCGGCGAGAGAGACGCAGCCGACGTCGACGAGTCCGAGCCCAAAGCCCATCGCGAAGGCACACGCGGGCGCGTCCGCGCCCTTGGTCCGGCGGGTTACGCGCCGATACTCCGCGGCAACGCGGCCCCACACGAGGTGCGCGCTGCCCCGGTCGCCGGCCGCAGCCGAATACCCGGCCTGAGCGAACCAGGGCGGGTCCGCGGGAGTAGGCGCCACGCCGCGAGCGGTGGCCAGGGCCTCGAACATGGCAGCGTGATAGCTCGAGGACGGGGGCAACGCCGCCTGCATGATCTCGCGGGACTTCAAGAAGCGCAGCTCCTGGTGCCGTAGCCGTTGGTGGGCTATCCAGATCCCGGCAGACTACCGCCTCGCGGCGGACCTTCCAAACGCGATTGCCGAGGTCGGAGCCGACAAAGGACCTCGCACTACTTCGAGGCGCAGACCTTGGAGGATCCGGGGGTGCTCAGTTCGGCCGGAACGGCCTCCGGGCACGACAGCGCGGGGGTCTGTTTGGCGCTGAAGAGGAAGCCGAGCCGGCACTGGACGGTATCGCCCTGTGGGTTCGGAAAACCAACCGCGATGGAACCGGAGTCCACAGGGATTAGAGAGCAGGCCGTCTGGCAGTCCTCGATCGTGTTGTAGAGCTTCGGCGTGCCGGCGCAGTTCTCCATGGCGAGGTCGCAGTAGGTGTGGCACCAGCTGCCACACTTGGCCCACCCTTCCGATCCCGCCTTGCCACACCGATAGGAGGTGAGCTCCGCGTCCACGACGTCCGTGGCATGCGCTGCATGCCAGGTCATGCACTCGAGGAGCGTGGAGGCACCGCCGGCGGCCTTCGCGGTTTCTTCGGCGCACTGCGTCAGGCAAGCGGCCGAATTGGGGTAAGACGACGGACAGTTGCAGAGGGCCTGTTCGCAGTAGCGCGTGCAGTCCGGGACGCATTGCCCGGCTGTGTCGCAGGAGAGCCCACTCCCACAAGAGCCGCAGGACTTGCCGCAGCTGGTCTGTCCGCACTGCTTGCCCGCGCAGTTGGAGATGCAGTCTCCTTGGCAGGCCGAGCTCTTGTCCTTGGCAGCGGCGCAAGCAGTGGCCAGGTCAGCGGCGTTCGCCGGGGGGGCATCCCCCTCGGGCGCGACGAACGCCACGGGCGCTGCTGCCAAGAAGTTCAGGCGACACCACTTGGAGTTCCCGGAGGTATCGAGCGGCTGGCCGTCTGCGTAGTTGTTACAGTTCTTCTCGCACTGGCTGGCGCTCTCGAACGCCTGGTTGGCTCCCGTGCATCGGGCGGTGGCCACGTGGCAGAAGTTGTCGCAGGTGGAGCCGCAGCTCTCCCCGCCAGACTTACCCGCGGCCTCGCAGAGGGCGTCGATCTCAGCGACTTTGGCGGCCCGGTCGGACTCGCTCATGGAACAAACATCGATCGACGCCGCGACCTGCTCCGCCTTCAGGGTGTGAAAGAGGCGACAGCCGACCGTGTTGCCATAGCTGTCACTGGTGCTCCCCGAGGGCAGCTTGGCCTCCTTCGAGCAATAGATGAGGCACTCGTCATAGCCCGTCTTCCCCTCGGGGAGCGCGCCCATGCCGTACTGACGCGTAGAGGCCTCGGAGCACACCTGGGTGACTTTTGTGCAGTAGTCGGCGCAGGTGGGCCCGCGGTCAACGGCCAGTGTGTAGCCCCCTGATATTTGTGCGGGCGGGACATCAGGGGTCTCGTGACCGTCGATGAGGATGTAGTACGTACCCGTGGCCGTGGGGTTGAAGGTCAAGGTAGCGTTCTCATCCGCCTTGGCGAAGGCGGACCCGCCACCGCAGCGAAGGGCACCGCAAGTGTTCGTGAGCACGACGAGGTTCGCCGCGAAAGACGGTGTGAGCGTGATCGTGTACGTCTCGCCCACCTCGGCGTCGAGCGCCCAAGTGTGATCCGGTGTCCCCGGCCCTAGTGATGGCTCCTCGGCCGGTGCGTCGGGGGCACACGGCGTGCGGTAGTCCGATCGGGCGCCCTTCGTGGAGGCCTCAGCGAAGAAGGGGATCCGATCTACGCGAAGCGGGTTGAAGCAGGAGTCCCCCTTGATGTCGCTGGCGTTCACGCAGGCGCTTGTGCCCCCGATGGACGCCTCCTTGCAATTGGCGGAGGCGTTCTCGAGCGCCGCGAGACCGGCGAAGTAGATCCGACACTGGATGTTGTCTCCGGTCCTTGGGCCGTCCGACGGGTTCGTGCTGACGTTGGCGCACTGCTCCAGACAGCTGTCGTACGTGGGGAAGATGCTGCAGTTCAGAGCGGCGAGGTGGCAGTAGTTCTCGCACCAGCTGCCGCAGAGGTTGCCGCCCGTGCCACCGGCGAAGGGGCACAGGAGGAGGGCGTCACTCCCGCCCTTCACGGCGCCTTGCGCCGCGGCGTATCGGCACGCGATCGCGTCGCCCCCCCTGGCATCGCTCGCAAGGGGCGCGCCGCCATCGGGTTTGTCGGGCTGCAGCCAGTTTCGCTGGCAGAACTGGCGGCAGTCCATGAAGCCGTTGTCGTCCGTGGCCGCCCCGCTGACTGGCCCGTCGGAGTATTGCCGCACGTCGCCGACGCACGACGACTCCACTTGCGCGCAGTATCGGTCACAGGGGTCGACGCACTCCGGCACCAGCTCCCCGGTGGCGCCGTCGATTACGGACTCCGACTCCCAGCCAGTTTGACCCGGCTTGAACGACCAGACGCGAGCCGTGGCGTCGTCGGTGGGGCTGCAGTGCTGGCAGGCGTTCCTGGGGTTCGTGTCGCCCGTGGCGTAACACTCACCAGGCGTTGCCTCGGTGGTCTCGGTGGCGGCGGTGGCTCCGACGTAGCAGTTGCCCGGCAGGATCTGCTCCACGCAGGTCTTCGTAGCGGGGTCGCACACGCCCGCGAGACAATCGGCCGAGGGCACGCACTCTTTGTCGATTCGGCAAGTCCGTCCTGGGCCACCTCCGCCGACGTCTGCGGTGGTGTCGGCAGCCGCGTCGGGTGTGTCACCGGCAGTGGACGAGGCGCAGCCTGCCAAGAGGAGGGCGATGACGGCGGCCATTCGGCGGCCGGACACGACGGAGAACAATGATTTGGCAGGCACGGGCGGGAGTTTCCAGACCGGTGAAAGGGGTGTCAAGCAAGTGGGCGAGGCGCTCGGTCTCACAGCCGGCCGTCGCCTGGGCGGCGCCGGGGCGGGTCAAGATTGTTTTGGGTCAGGGGAGTGGGGGGGTCCGTTCGGAGCTAGTTGCATGATTTTCCACACCTTCCGTAGGTCCGACCCAGCGCATGAGATCGTCCGCCTCGGCCGGCCACTCCATGACACGGGCACGGGGTCGGGATAGCATCGTTCGGATGCGTCGTATCGTCCGAGTCGATGGGGTCTTCTACGAGGTGCTGGTTGGCAGCATCGAGTGGAAGAAAGACTTCATCGAGTTCAAGACGCTGCATTCGGCGTGGCAGTTCCTGAAGCGCGTCGAGGGAGACCACGGCGACCCGAGCCTCTTTCGGACGCTGCTCATCGAGGCGGGTGATTCGGGCATCTTCACCCGCCGGTCGCTAGAGCTCGACGAGCTGGCGGCCAGCGCGCTGTGGACCGGTCGCATCAAAGTCCGGCCCATTCAGATCAAGCCGGCCAAGACCACCGATCCCCGTACCCAGGGCCCGGCCGCGCCGCCCCCGCCGCCCCCGCCGCCCAAGCCACCAAGTACGGGCGTTCCCCCGCTCACGCCGCCGCAGCTCCCGACGATCCCCCAGCTCCCGGGCGTGCCGCAGCTCCCGGGCTTGCCGCAGCTCCCGGGCTTGCCGTCGATCCCAGGGCTCCTCGATCCGCTCAAGGGGCTACTCGACGCGCTCGACGACATCACCGTGGCCTTCATGGACATCCGCCTCGAGATCGACCAGACGCTGGTCGTTGTCTTCGTGGTGGTGCTCGACATCGGGATCGTCGTCGTCCTGATCGCGTATGTGCCTGACAAGCTTGCGGAAATCCGCGACGCCTTGGACAAGGCCATCGACGACGCCAAGAAGATCTTCGAAGACGAAGGGGGAGACGCGGGCGGCGGTGCGGCCGGTGGCAGTCAGCCTGGCGGCGGCGCTCAGCCTGGCGGCGGCGGTCAGCCTGGCGGCGGCGGTCAGCCTGGCGGCGGCGGTCAGCCTGGCGGCGGCGGTC
>SXOO01000027.1 GCA_005776725.1 Pseudomonadota bacterium
AGCTCCTCGACGCGCATGCCCTCTCCGTTGGTCTCGTTTGATTCACAAGAACTCCATCGGAGAAGGGCACGCATCTCGTCAACTCGGCATTCGCGGACGCCACCGACTCTACCGTCTGATCAACCGGAACCGTGGAGAGCCCGTTTGATTCACAAGAACTCCATCGGAGAAGGGCACGCATCTCGTCAAACTCGGCATTCGCGGACGCCACCGACTCTACCGTCTGATCAACCGGAACCGTGGAGAGCCCAAATTCTCAGTTGACCCCGCTCAGAAGAGAGCATAGCGTCAAACGCGTATTGAATGGTCTCTCATGTACTGTCCGCTTGGCCGCGATTTTTCGCTCGTGGTCGGCCTCCGGGGGTTTGTGATGCGCCTGCACGAACGAAATGGTCGAGTCTCTCCGATGGTGTGCTTCTTGCTTTTGGCGGGAGCGATGGGCTGTGCCGAGAGCGAGATCCAGGGAGCGCGCACGGGCACGACCTTGGAGGCGCTGACGCTGGCGCAGTGCACATTCTTCGCCTCCGACAGCAAGGTCACCGTCTGCCATCGCACGTCGTCGGCCAAGAATCCCTACGTGAAGATCAAGATGAGCAGTGCGGCCTGCGGGGGCCACGAGAGTCACCCCGGTGACTACGTCGTCTCAGCCGATCCGAGCGACCCCTCGTATGATCCGACTTGCAACGGCCAGGGGTGTTACCCCGAGGGCGCGCCGTTCGACGGCAGCGTCGAATGCTGCGAGGGCCTCGCGAACGTAGATGGTTACTGTAGAGACGTCGACGAGTGCGCCACCGGCATCGCCACCTGCGGCGCGAGCTCGACGTGCGCCAACACCCTCGGCGCGTACACCTGCGCGTGTGACGCCGGCTACGCGGGCGACGCCACCGGGCGCAGCTGCGCCGACATCGACGAGTGCGCGACGGGCACCGCCGCCTGCGGCGCGAGCTCGACGTGCGGCAACACCCTGGGTGCGTACACCTGCGCGTGCGACGCCGGCTACGCGGGCGACGCCACCGGACGCAACTGCGCCGACCTCGACGAGTGCGCGACCGGCACCGCCACCTGCGGCGCGAGCTCGACGTGCGGCAACACCCTCGGCGCGTACACCTGTGTGTGCGACGCCGGCTACGCGGGCGACTCGACCGGACGTAACTGCGTCGATGTCGACGAGTGCGCGACCGGCACCGCCACCTGCGGCGCGAGCTCGACGTGCGGAAACGCCCTCGGCGCGTACACCTGCGCGTGCGACGCCGGCTACGCGGGCGACTCGACAGGACGCAACTGCGTCGACGTCGACGAGTGCGCGACCGGCAGCGCCAACTGTTCGCCGAATGGCACATGCACCAACACGACTGGCGGATTCACCTGCGTATGCAACACCGGCTACACCGGCGACGGCGTCACCTGCGCCTGTCCCGCGGGCTACAGCGGCACAAATTGCGAGGTACCGCCGGCTCCTCAATACACCTCGCCGCCGACCGCGACCGCTCCCGCCACGTATCGCCAGCGTTTCACCGCCACGCTCCTTCCGAATGGCAAGGTGCTCGTCGCCGGCGGATTCCACACCATCGCCAACACCTACGTGAACACCGCGGAGCTCTACGATCCGTCAGCCAACATGTGGGGGAGCGCCGCGAACATGGTCTTCAGCCGCTCTCGTCACGTCATGCAGCTTCTCGATGATGGCACCGTCTTGGTGGCGGGCGGTTACGGCAATTCAGGCTATGCGCCCTTGGCCGAGCGCTACGACGACGTGACGAACACGTGGTCGTCCGCGGGCTCCATCAGCGGTCGGGCGGACAGTCGCGCGGTCAAGCTGAACGACGGCAAGGTCCTGATTGTGGGTGGCTCCAGCGGCGGCGCCAGCCACGCCGATGTGTTGCTCTACGACCCGGTCCTCAACGCGTGGTCGCCCTCCGGCAACATGCAGCGGGGTCGAGACGACGCAGAGACCGTCCTGCTGGCGGATGGCAGGGTCCTGGTGGTGAGCGGCGCCAACGCGGTCGTGGGCCTCGTCACCGATGTCGACATCTACGATCACGCTCTCGGGACCTGGTCCGCGGCATCGCCGCTCGCGACGCCGCGTCGCTTCCATCACGCGACGCTCCTCGTCACTGGCAAGGTCCTGGTCACGGCCGGTGCGACCACCGGGGATGTGGCCGCTACCACCAACGAGCTCTACGATCCGGCGACCAACACATGGTCGTTGGCTGCGCCCACGAATACCGCTCACGGAGTCCTCTCTGCGCAGGTAACGCTCCCGACGGGACAGGTCCTCATCATCGGCGGTCAGGCCGGCACAGTGAGCAACGTCGCCGACGTGTACGATCCCTTCGCGGATTCCTGGACTCAAGTCTCGATGCCCGAGGCGCGCGTGTACTGCGAGGCGACGGTGCTCAGCTCCGGTGCCGTCTTGGTCTCCGGTGGCTATGGCTTTGGCTTTGTGGTGCCGAACAACTCGTTGCTCTTCAGTCCCTGAGCAGCCGAGCGCAGATTGCGGCTTCGCTTCTTTCGGGCTCGCGAGTCTCAGCGGAGGAGTGTCCAACCGGCTGGCGGACCTTCGACCTCGACACGCCCCGTGGATGAGATGAGCGGTGTCAAGCTGGGGCACGATGCTCGAGGTCGGTCGGCTGGAGGCGCACCGTGAGATCCGTTCGACCGCCTCCTCATTGCTCAGGCGCGCGTCGAACGGCTGACCATCCTCTCACGCGACTCGGTGTTCGCTGACTACGGGGTCGCGCTCGTCAGGGCGTAGCGCACGTCTCAGCCGCTCATGCCGGGGAAGGGCTGCGGCGCGCCGAGCTCCACTATCGGGCCCAAGGTGCCCGAGAACACCGCCTGGGCGTACGGGCGCACGGCCTCTAGCACCCTCTCCTGGCTGGCCCCAGTGCGCCCGTGCACCTTCTCCAGCGTGCCGCTGAGGTCCGCCAGTGACGTGAACGTCCCCTCGGTGATCCCCACGAGCAGCGCGCACGCGATGGCCGTGTCTTCCGGGTCGCGCAGGATGATCGCGCGCTCCTTGAGGAAATACTGCCAGAACGCACCGGTGCCGATTCTGGCGGCTCGCGTGAGGTCGGGCACGAGGAAGAACACGTGGTATCGGGCCGCCGCTTCGCAAGCGAGCGCGTACGTGGTGACCGTGTCGGCCTCGAGGTCGTCGCCCAGCACCCGCTTCACCGTGGCCCGATCGGTGGCGTAGAAGCTGCGTTCGTCGCCGGTCATGAAGAAGTAGCCCTTCTTGCCGCGCTTCTCCCAGGCGTCCGTGGCGGTCTTCCGCGCAGCCACATAGAACGCCAGCTCGTAGGACTCGCCCTCGCCGCCGCCCGCGCCCTCGAGGTGCATCTTGGTGAGCCACTCGTCCATGAGCGCCGCTTCGCTCTCGAACTGACCCACTTGGAGCGGGGATCGGTCGGTGCCCGCGTTGCCGAACGCCAGGAAGAGCACCTGCGGGTCGGGCGTGACGCTGAGCACGCTCCCCATGAACGTGGGCAGGGTCTTCGTGGCCAGGAGCCTCGGCACGTCGCCCATCGAGCCCGACACGTCGAGCGCGAAGATGATCGGCACGGAAGCGGGGTGGTTCGGGCTGTCGCGGCTCTCCCTGGACTTCAGAAAGAGGGGCGCCATGTCGGCGTGGGTGTGTCCCTCCCGGAAGACGCTGGCCGGGCTCTCGAGGGCGCGGGCCCTCGTGGCGAGCTCGTGCGCGCTGAGGTCGTATTGTCCGTAACCCATCCTGGTCTCCTTTAGGGGCGCTCAATCAGTCGTGGCAGCAGAGCACGCCGCCCTTGTCGGCGCTACCGAGCGGCACGCCGTCGTAGCTGCAGCTCTTGCCCGCGCAGGCCTTCTTGGTCACGGTCTGACCCTCCAGAAGATCGCTGCCCGGGCCGCCCTTGCACTCCCACGGCCCGAGCGGCGGCTCGGCTTCGTTGAACCCGCACTTGTCCGGCTGAGTGCTGGCGATTACGCGGTCGAGGGGGCCACAGCCCTTGTCTGCCCCAAGGCCCGTACCGAGGTTCCCGCACCCGAAGACGTCGTTGAAGCCGTCGCCCCACTCGCCGCACACGGAGCCGGTCTTCGAGGGTTGACGCAGGGCGAAGAGCAGGGACTTCGGCTTCGCGTCCGGGGGCGTGGCACCCGCGCACCCTGTGGGCGACTTCTGCGCCACCTCTTTCCAGGTCTTGCACACGTGCCAGCCCTCGGCGCAGAGGTCGGCCGACGAGCAGCCGGCCCCTTCGGGTTTCGCGCCGTCATCGCCCCCGGCGCGGCCACACGTCGGCGCCACGCCGTCGGGCGTGAGTCCCGGCTGCGCCCAGGCCCCGGAGCACGCCGCGATCTGCGGGTACGTGGCCACGTCCACGAAGCCCTCTCGCGCGCCATCTGCGCACCCGATGCTGGGCGCGATCGGCGGCGAGGGCAGGGCGAGCACCACGACCTGCGCAGGAGCGCAGCCCGCTGTCCCTTTGGAGTCCACCACCGTGAGCGTAAACAGGTACTGCCCCGCCACGTCGCACACGAACGTGGCCGAGGCGGCGGTGGCGCTGGGGGCGAACGTCGAGGTGGATCCGTCGGGCGCGGTCGCCTCCCACTTCACAGACGCGATGGTGCTCCCCTCGGGCGCGACGGAGCCGGCGCTGGAGAGGTGTAGCGTGACGCCCACGTCAACCGAGATCCCCTCCTCGACCGCGATCACCCCCACCGGACACTCGGCGGGCGTGACCACGCCACACGGCGGGTTCGGCGCGCAGTCCTCGTTGACCTGTCCGTCACAGTCGTCGTCGGCGCAGTTGCCGCAGAACTCCTGCGGCGGCACGCACGGTCCCCAGTCCTTGAGGCACTTCTTCTTCCCCACGGACAGGCACGCGGTGACGCACGCCTGCACCTCGAGGGGCGCACACGTGTAGACGAAGCCGGGCTCGGGCGGCAGCACGTCCTCCGGCGCCTCGGCGTCGGGCTCGCTACCCACGTCCGCGGCCACATCCGCGACCTCGACGGCGTCCGGGGCGGGTGTGGCGACGTCTAGCCCCGCCACGGGGACCTCGCCGGTCACCTCGCCGCCACCAGTCGTCGACGCCGTGTCGGGCACCGCCAGCTGGGTTCCACCGCACGCAGCGCCAGAGACCAGGAGCAGGGCGATGACCCTCAGGGACATTGCGGGACCTCGAGCACGCTGTTCTTCCCGCCGAACCCGTCGTCGACCCCGAGCGGATTCGCCGGATCGGCGATCCACTTCCCGTCCACGATGAACTTGTACTGGTGACTGGAGCCCGGAACCAAGAGCACCGACGCCTCGAAGACGCCGTCGTGATCGGGATCGCCGAGCACCGTAGCGGTGGTGCCGTTGCTCGCCCAGGCGTTGAACGTGCCGCTCACAAGCACCGTCTGTGGCGCCGGGCTCCCCTTCGAGTCGAACGCGAACGTCGTGAGCCCGCACGGGGGCTTCGGCGGATCGACGGGCTTCGGCGGCTCGACCAGCTCCACCGTTACCGTGAGCTCGCGCGAAGCGGTGAGTCCCCCCGTGTCCGTGACGACCAGCGGGATCACCTCGTCGCCCGACCAGACGGTGGGTCCCACCACTCGCAGCTGCCAGCCGGGCTCGAGGGCGAGCCCCACGTGGTAGCTGGCCCAGCTCAGGGTGAGCGCGCCCACCTCGTCCTGCACGTCGGAGAGCACGCCGGCCAACGAGACGGTGACCGAGTGGCCCATCTTCACCGTGACCGCGTCCAGCGGCTGGAAGCCCGGCGGGGAGTTCTCGGGCGCGACTGGGCCGGCGTCGGTCTCCGGTGGCGCCACATCGTCGCCGCCTGAGGTGACCTCCGTTGGCCCGCCGGAGTCGTGGCTCCCGGCGACCTCCCCGGGAACGAAGCCCGGCCCGCTCACATCGGGCGCGGCAGCGACGTCCTCATAGAGGGCCACCGCGGCCTCCTCCGAGCACGCGATCAAGACGGCACAAGAGACGATGAGCTCGCGAAGCCTCATGCGGCGGAGCCTAACATAGTCGTCCTCGCGTCCAGGACAGGGGATCGGTATCCTCCGCCACCGCCGTGGAAGACACCCTCGTCCTCATCGCCAGCCTCGCCAGCCTCGCGTCCACGATCGCGTACGGGGCCCACCTGCGTCGCTTCGGCGATCGCTCGGCGCGCTTCGGCCTGGTCGGCCTCGGCATCGGCGGCGTGTTCACGGTCGCGGCGCTCTGCGTCCGCGCGGCGGGTGGGCGCCTCGGCCTCGACGCCGTCACCGCGTTCCTGGTCCTCTCGGCGCTCCTGGCCGCGGTGTGGGTGATCCGCGGGCGCACCGCGAAGCTCCCGCTGATCGGGGCGTTCGTCGCGCCCGTCGTCACCATGCTCACGTACGCGGTCCACGTCTTCGACCGAGAGTCGGGCCTGGTCCGGCCGGGCGAGATCGCGCTCATCACCCCGATCCACGTGGCGTTCTCGCTGGCCGGCTTTGTCGCCTTCGGCGTGGCCGCCATGGGCTCGGCGGCCGAGGTGGTGCAGGAGTATCGCCTCAAGACCAAGCGCTTCCGTCTCACGGACAGCGGCTGGTCGCTCGCCCGCGTGGAGCGCGCCTCACGGCTCGCCCTCATCGTGGCCTTCCCGCTGTACAGCATCGGGGTGGCGCTGGGGGTGATCTGGTTCGCGCGCGGCAACGCCGAGGCGGTCACGCGCCACGCGATCATGGCCAGCGCGTCCTGGGTGCTCTTCGGCCTGGTGCTCTACGCCCGGCTCGCGTTCGGCCTCAAGGGTCGGCGCGCCGCCCTGCTCACGCTGTCGGCCTTCGGTTGTTCGTTGTTCGTCGTGCTCCTGTCCACGCTGCGGGTCTCGGGATGATGGACCCGCTCCGCCCCGCCCCCGCCGTGGTCGCGTCGAATGAGGCGCCGCGCTTCGTTGCCCTGGGCCTCTCGTTCCGCACGGCGTCTGTCGACGTCCGGGAGCGCTGCGCGATCCCAGCCGAGGAGCTGCCCGATCGGCTGCAGCACCTGGTCGCCCGGGGGCTCGCCCACGAGGTGGTCCTAGTCAGCACCTGCAACCGGGTCGAGTGTTACGCCCTCGTGCCCGCCGCCACCGACGTGGGCGCGCTGCGGGAGTCCATGGGTCTCCCAGCGGAGCACGTCCAGGTTCGCGAAGGCGACGCGGCGATCGGCCACCTCTTCCGCGTGGCCGCATCGCTCGACTCCCTGGTGCTCGGAGAGGCCCAGATCCTCGGCCAGGTGAAAGAGGCCGTTTCGGTGGCGCGCGCTGCGGGCACCTTCGGCTCGGGGCTGGATCCAATCTTCAGCCGGGCCTTCCGCCTCGCCAAACGCGTCCGCACCGACACCGCCATCGCGCGCTCCGTGGTGAGCGTGGGCCACGTGGCCGTGGAGCTGGCCCGCACGATCTTCGGTGCGCTGGACGGCACCAGCGTGCTGCTCGTGGGGGCCGGCAAGATGGGGGTCTTGGCGGCGCGTCACCTCAAGGCACACGGCGCGAGCAAGGTGCTGGTGGCCAACCGCACGTTCGAGCGCGGCCGCGCGCTCGCGGAGCAGCACGGCTTCTCGGCCAGCGCCTACGACGACCTGCCGCTGCTCCTCCAGGCCGTCGACGTGGTGATCTGCTCCACGGGCGCGCCGCGGCCGATCCTCACCCGGCCCATGATCCAGGCGGTCATGAAGAAGCGCCGCTATCGGCCGCTCTTCCTCATCGACATCGCGGTGCCGCGAGACGTCGAGGCCGGCGTCGGCGAGGTAGACGACGTCTATCTCTACAACATCGACGACCTGGAGGAGGTCAGCCGGGCCAACGCCGGCGGCCGCGCCGAGGCGGCCCGCGAGGCCGAGACCCTGGTGCAGAGTGAGACCGAGGCCTTCGTGCGGTGGCGCCGCGAGCGCCTCCACGCGCCGGTGATCCGCGCGCTGCGCGAGTCAGCGCTCGAGACCGCCGCCGCGGAGGCCGAGAAGGCGCTCAAGATGTTGCCGGGCCTCGACGACCGGGGTCAGGACACCATCCGGAAGCTGGCCGAGGTCATCGCGAACCGCCTCACGCGTGCGCCGATCGAGGTCCTGAAGGAGCGCGCCGGCACTCGAGCCGGCGATCAGCTCGCCGCGGCTGCCCTCGAGCTCTTCGATCTCGACGAGCCGGACTGACCAGCCCGGAGACGACGGCACGTGGGCGGACGTTGTCCCCGGTGACAGGCGTCAAGCTCTCTTGACACACTGGGTCAGCGTGATCGCGCGACTGCGCTCCGGTCGGGCGCTGGCACGGGCCATGCTAAACCCTCCGATGACCGGGAGGTTCCGCAGATGAGTCTTGTCCCACTCAGCCTGGTTTTGGCCCTTGCAGCCCCGCCGGAGTGCAGCGAGCAGCAGCCGCTGCCCACGGACCTCTTCCTGCGCCGCTTGTCCCTGGATCTCCGGGGCGAGCTGCCCACCCTGGCCGAGTACGAGGCGGTCACGGGGCGCGATGCAGTGCCGGAGGAGACGATCGACGCCTGGCTCGGCTCCGACGAGTTCCGGGTGGCGATGCGCTGGTATCACGAGGGTCTGCTCTGGCCGAACGTGTCCAACGTGCAGCTCGGCAACGGCTCGAACGTGGTGAGCCCCGCGAAGGGCGGGACCATCTACGCGTTGATCGGCAACCCGCGCCGTAAGAAGTACCGCCAGGGTCTAGGCACCGAGATCTGCGGCGACTACGCCCAGACCGAGTACGACTCGCAGGGGCGCCCGGTCGCCCAGACCGTCGTGGACCCCAACACCGGCACCTCATACCAGCAAGAGGGCTGGGTCCAGGTGGCCCCCTACTGGGCGCCGGACACGCTCATCAAGGTCTGCGCGTTCGATGCCCAAACAGCGCTCACAAACTTTGGCGACGCGTGCCCTCCGGACGCCCCCACGTTCGGGCCCAACGCCTGTGTTCGCTGCGACAGCCCCACCGGGGCCAGCTCCGCCGCGTGCGGCTGCGGTGAGAACCTCCGCTGGTGCTACTCGCAGGACGTGTTCTTCGAAGTGCTCGACTCGATGCGCGAGTCGGTCCTGCGTCTGGCCGACGACGTGGCCACCGGCGCGGCGCCTTATTCGGCGCTGCTCCTGGGCACCAACCTCTGGGTCGATGGCCGCCTGGGCTTCTGGTACGAGCACACCGCCAAGGTGTCCAACCTCCAGCGCACGTACAACGTGCCGGTCCCGAGCGACGGCGACCACTCGGGCTCGACCTACACAGACCCGAGCTGGCGCGCCGTGGCGCGTAGCGGGGTCCACGCCGGCGTGCTCACCCACCCGGCGTTCACGCTGCGCTTTCAGAGCAACCGGGGGCGCGCCAATCGCGCCCGCTCGGCCTTCACCAACCAGTACTTCGTGCCGCCCTCGGGTGAAGACACCGACTGCGACCCCACCACGGACGACCTCACCGAGCGTTGCACCTGCCGGGGCTGTCACCTCACGCTCGAGCCGCTCGCGGCGTACTACGCCGATGTGGCCGAGGCCGGCTCAGGCCTGCTCACGGACCGTGTCGCGTTCCCGATCTACGACGCCCAGTGCGACCCAGACGTCTCGCCCAAGATCACCCTCGACTGCTCACGCTTCTACGCGACCGAGGTCGACGCCCCGAAGCCCGGCACCCTCCGCGCGTATCAGTACGCCGACGACGCCACGTACTTCCACCAGCAGATCGCCACGAACGCGGCGAAGGGCCCACGCGGGCTGGCGGAGGAGCTCATCGCGTCCGGGGCTTTCCACGAGGCCACCGTGTCCAACGTGGCCACCTGGTTCCTCGGCCGCCCCCTCGTGCGCGACCCGTCCCGCGTGGACGACGAGTCGGCGCTCCACGCGGACTGGGTGGCCGCCTTCGCTGCCGACGAGGACTTCCCTGGCCTCGTGCGCCGCATCGTCACCAGCGACACGTACCGGAGGATCCGATGAGCCGCGATCTCGATACCACCTGCTGCATCGTAGCGCGCGACACCACCCGGGGGCACTCGATGAAGCTCATCACGGTAATCACCGCCTGCCTCGTCGCGTGCGGCGAGACCACGGATCCCGTCCCCGTCGAGGCGGACGACGCCTCGGCAGAGTCCACGAGCCCGGAGGCGACCCCCGGCCCCGCAGCGGACATCTCCACGGCCGATGGGAGCGACGTGGGCGACGCGGCCGAAGAGTTGCCGGACGCCGGCGAGCCAACGGACGACACGGGGGAACACCCTGACGTGGGATCCGCGCCGCTCAGCCCCGCGGTCCGCCGACTGAGCGTGGACACGCTGGCGCGAAGCCTGCCCCGCGTGATGGGAGACGACGCCCAGGGGCAGCCGATCACCTGGCGGATGCAGAGCGTGGCGGGAGGGATCGAGGCCCTCTCGGAGGACGGCCTCGCCGCTACGCTCGGGAAGGCGGACTACATCCAGACGACCGTGGAGGACCGCACGGTCTCGGCGCTGTACGTGAAGTTCATGGACGACATGGCGCGCGACGTGTGCGAGCGCCGACTGGTGGCGGACGCCATCGTGGACTCTCCGGTGCTGGTCGTGGAGGGCGATGACGCCACCATTCGGGCCCACCTCCGCACGCTTCTCCTGCGGTTCCACGGCGACCGGCGTGATCCCACCGACCCGGTCGACGACCTCAACGCCGTCTACACAGCCGCGGGCACGGGCGTTGATGGCTGGCGCGCGGTGTGCGTGGCGCTGCTCACCTCACCGGCGTTCCACCTCTACTGACCCTTGTCCGACTGGGCACTGCCCCACCTGCGAGGCGCCACCCGCGCCCAGCGAAGGAGCGACCATGAACCTCACACGACGCGCATGGCTGAAGGGCCTCGGCCTTCTGGGGCTGGGCAGCACGATGGGCGGCCTCGAGCGCGCCCTGGCCGCCACGGGCGGACCCGGCAGCCCGCTGCTCATCCACTGCACCTTCGACGGCGGCTGGGACCAGCTGATGGCGCTCGACCCTCGGGACGCTACCCAATACGGCCCGGAGTCGGTGATCCACCCGGCGTACGACCTGCTCGCAGACGCCGACACTCAGGCCATGCTCGCTGCAACCGGGGGAACGGGGATCATCCGCCCCGCTGGCTCGGCCATCGCGTTCGGCCCGGCGATGGGCGCGCTGACCCAGCACTACGGGCGCCTCTGCGTGATCCGCGGCATGACCATGGAGACGGTCACCCACGACGTGGGCCGCCGCTACTTCCTCACCGGGAAGTTCCCGCAGGGCCTCGCCGCCAACGGCAGCGCGCTCGGCACGGTGGTCGCAGCCGCTGTTGGCGACGAGCGCCCCGTGCCCAACCTGGTCGTGGCGGGCGAGAGCTATAACGCCGGCCTGCCGCTCTTCGCCTCGGGGCTCTCGGTCCGGAGATCGGCGGACCTCCTCTCCGTGCTCTCCCGGCTGGGCGCGCCGCTCCCGGACGCCTCGCAGCAGGCGGTGGACGCGTGGCACACGGCCGAGAAGTGCTCTGACCGGCTGTACGACGGCGAGGGAGCCGTCACCGCGTGGGCAGACGCACGGGACCGCGCCGCGGTGCTGGCGTCTGGACAGCTGGGCTCGCACTTCCAGTTCACGAAGGCGCCCAGCGCCGAGATCCAGGCGCTCTACTCGGCGTTCGGCGTCGACACCTCGAGTAACCAGGCGTTGACCGGCGACCTGGGCGGCGCCAAGGGCTTCGCCATGATCGCCGCCCAGGCGATCACCCAGGGCGTGGCGCAGTGTGTCTCCATCCCGCTGGTCTCATCCCTGATCGACGACCACGACGACAACTGGACCACCGGCCACGCGCCGGCGCTGCGGGCAGGCTTCGACGCGCTCGCGAGCCTCGTGAAGGTGCTCGAGACCACCAAAGACGAGTCGGGCGTGGCATACATCGAACGCACTCTGATCCTGGTGACCAGCGACTTCGCCCGGACCCCTCGGCTCAACGCGCGTGGAGGTCGCGACCACCACCTCGCCTCGTCGTGTCTGCTCCTCGGCCGAGGCATCGCCGGTAACCGGGTGATCGGTGCCACGCGGGACGACAACTTCGGTGAGCAGCCGGTGGACCCGGAGACCGGCCTCGTCGCGGAGGGCGGCGTGCTGGTCCGCCCCGCCGATGTCCACGCGACGCTCCTCACTGCGCTCGGCCTTGGCACCGACTCGGTGTCGAACCAGAACCCCACCGTACTCCAGGCTGCGCTCGCCTAGGGCCTACCGCTACGCTGAATTCACGCTGGGGCCGGGGCAGCAGAGCTCCCCGGCCCGGGTTCACCTCCGCGCTCCGGTGAAATTCACGCTGGGGCCGGGGCAGCAGAGCTCCCCGGCCCGGGTTCACCTCCGCGCTCCCGCGCTCCGGTGAAATTCCCAGCGCGTCGCCTGAGCTAGAGCGAAGACTCGGCTTCGTAGAGCAGCGACTCGATCGTATAGAGCGCCCAGCTCTCTTCGGTCTCCGGCGCGTCGATGTTGGCGAGCACGATCACCCCCACGCCGTCCGAGGGCCGGAAGAAGAGCGTGGTTGCGGTCCCGTCGTCTCCGCCCTCGTGGCCCCAGTAGAGGTCTTCGCCGTCGTCGTACCGGTACCAGGCGAGGCCCTGGCCGGGCTCCAACTCAGGCACGAGGTCGGTCAACATCTCGTCCACCGCCCACTCTGGCAGCACGCTGGTGCCTTCGAAGACGCCCTTGCCGATCATCATGCGGAGCAGCCGGGACAGGTCCGACACGCTCGAACGCAGCGCCCCGTTCGGGTAGTCCGGGAAGCCGTAGTGGCCGTAGGTCTCGTAGGCCCCGTCCACATACGCGTAGGGCAGCGCGAGCGGGACCCCTTCGAGGTCGGCGAGGTGCCAGCTGGTGTGGCTCATGCCCAGCGGGGCGAACAAGCGCTCCTCGCACATGACGTCGAAGGGGACGCCGGTAGCGCTCTCCACCACGTACGCGGCGAGGGCCGAGCCGATGTTCGAGTACTCGTAGGCCGTGCCCGGCGCGGCGCCGGTGAAGGAGGCTTCGGCATCGTAGTACTCGCCGGTGGCCGCGAGCAGGTTCTCGAGCACGGCGCCGAGGGCGATCTCCGAGTCCCCGTCCACGTACAGCTCCGCCAGCTTGTCCCAGTGATCAGAGATCCCCGAGGTGTGCGTGAGCAACATGCGCGTGGTGATCACGGCGTCATCGAAGCCAGGCGCTTTGATCGCGAACGGCAAGATGGAGTTGATGTCTGCGTCCAGGTCGAGGAGGCCGTCGTCCACGGCCAGCAGCGCGGCCATGGGGATCACGGTCTTCGACACGGACGCAAGGATGAAGGCGGTGTCCGGCGTGACGGCGATCTGCTCGTCTACGTCCGCCAGCCCGTAGCCACCGAGGTGGAGCACCTCCTCGCCCCGAACCAGCGCCACGGCCACTCCGGGGATGTTCTCGGCCTCCATCGCCTCCAGGATCGCCTCGGCCAGCGGGCTCGGCGGTGGCTCGGTCGTGTCTTCCGTGACGGCTGTATCGGGCTCCACCTGGACGTCGGGGTCCACCGGCACGTCGGCCGTGGCGTCGGCCGCGGAACCGTCTGCCGGGGCGGTGACGTCAGCTCCAGGGGAGCCGTCGGCGGTATCGTCCGAGCGGACGGAGCTCTCGCCTGCGGAGCAAGCGGCCAGACAGACGAGGAGGGTCGAGGTGAGTACGCGCATTGCGACGAGGCTATTACGGTCTCGGGAGCCCCCGTCAACTCGACCGGGCACTTTGGGCACTTTGGCGGCAGCGGCTCGGACGCGACGCTCAGTCCCGGACGCGCCGGCTCCGCGCTAGCCGCTGGATCCAGGCGGCGACGGGGTGAACGGTCACCAGCCAGCACGGCCCGCTTCTTGCCCTCGGCGCGCGTGACCCCAGCACTGGAGCCCCCATGCGCCGCATCGTCCTCGCCGCTACCGTCCTCACCGCCTGCTCTGCCGACGACCTCCGCGCCCCCGAGTCGCGAGCCGTCGTGCGGGGCGCGCTCGGGACGGTGGTCATCAACGAGTTCGCCGCCGGCACCACCGGCTTCATCGAGCTCTACAACAGCGGCAGCTCTGGGGTCGACGTGAGCGGCTGGCAGGTCGACGACGTCGCCAGCGCCGGCAAGGCCCCGAAGGCGCTCCCGAGTGGCACCGTCATCCCGGCCAAGGGCTTCCTCTCGGTCCTGTACGGCGGCGTCAACACCGCCTCGGTCGACGAGGTTCGCCTCCTCGACGCCTCGGGTAACGAGCTCGAGGCCCGCAGCAACGGCTGGAACGGCGAGTCCTTGGCCAACCGCTGCTTCGGCCGCTCGCCGAACGGTGGCGCCTGGGCCGCGACCGAGCTCCTCTGCTCGCCGGGCAAGTCCAACGCCAGCTCGGCGGGCGGGGCCGACGCTGACGTGATCGTCAACGAGTTCTCCGCCGGCACGGCCGGTTGGATCGAGCTCTACAATGCGGGCGTGGTCCCCGCCGACCTCTCCGGCTGGTCCGTCGACGACAAAGAGGGCGGCACGGCGCCGAAGAAGCTCACCGCCGGGACCGTCGTGGGGCCGCACGGGTTCCTGCTGGTGCCCTACGGCGGGATCAACACGGCGTCCGTGGACGAGGTCCGCGTGCTCGACGCCAGCGGCGCCGTGAAGGACGCGATCTCGAACGGCTACTCGGGCCAGAGCCTCGGCGGCAAGTGCTTCGGTCGCTTCCCGGACGGCGGCGCGGTGGGCTCCGAGGCCGCGGCGTGCTCGGGTGGGGCGTCCAACGCAGACGGCGGCTCCCCTTCGGGCGCGGCTCCGCTCGTCATCAACGAGCTACGCGCCGGCGCCTCCGGCTTCATCGAGATCTACAACGCCGGGACCTCGGACGTCTCCCTCGAGGGCTGGAGCATCGACGATGTCGCCGGCGCCGGGGCCGCCCCGAAGAAGCTCGCTGCCACGATACTCATGCCGAAGGCCCTCGCCTGGTTCAGCTACTCCGGCATCAACTCGGCCTCGGCCGACGAAGCGCGGCTCGTCTCCCCGGGCGGCGTCGTGGCCGACAGCCACCCCAACGGCTGGACCGGAGCGTCCATCGCCTCGGTGTGCTTCGGTCGCTCCTCTGACGGCGGGCCCTGGCAGAGCGCGGCCCGCCCGTGCACCCCCGGCGCCGCGAACGCCCCGGGCGCCTCGGTGATCAATGCGCGGATCAACGAGTTCGCGCCGGGCGACGGCGGCTTCGTCGAGCTGATCAACATCGGGGTCTCGGACGCCGATCTCTCGGGCTGGGCCATCGACGACGCGGCCGGCGGCGGGGCGCCCGCCACTCTCCCCAACGGCTTCGTCCTGGCCCCCGGCGCCGTCAGCTACTGGAGCCTCGGCACCATCAGCGCGACCTCGGCCGACCAGGTCCGCCTCCTCGATCCCTCGGGCAAGGTGATCGACCAGCGGAAGAACTACGTGGGCGAGGATCCGTGCCCGGGCACGTGCTACGGACGCATCCCCGACGGCGGGGACTGGGCGCCTTATTCGATTCTCTGCTCCGGCGGGTCCCACAACGGCTCTGCGCCCCACACGCCCTGCCTCCCTGGGACGGCGTGCGACGACAACACCTCGTGTACTGCGGGCTCCGTCTGCTCCTCGAGCTGCGTCTGTGGCGCCCCCGTCACCTGCGACGACGGCAACCCGTGCACCGTCGACACCTGCGGCGACGGCGCCCCGGCCTGCCTCGCGCTGGAGGGCCAGAGCGGAGTGTCCTGTGGGACGGGCTTCACCTGCGACGGGGGGGAGTGTCGCAGCGCCACCGTGGGGCCGCGCCTCATCATCAACGAGATCTCGGCAGGGCCGGACGGCTGGGTCGAGCTCGCCAACGTGGGCAAGAAGCACGCCTACCTCGCGCGTTACTTGTTGTCTTCCTCAGGGGGTGGCGCCGCCGTCACGAGCGGCCCCGCCGGGATCACCGCGAGCCTCGCGCCCGGAGCGCGGCTGGTCGTCCCCTACCACGCTCTCGCTGCGAACAAGCTCGACGCGCTCTTGCTCCATCGAGACAACGAGGTTGTGGAGACCGTCTCGAACTACTGGTCGCAGGGCAGCACATTGGGTCTGTGCTTCGCGCGCCGTCCTGACCTCACCGGCACGTTCGCCGGCACGTCGGTGGCGTGCACCAAGGGAGCCAGCAACGGCGGCGCGCTCACCGTGTGTGCCGTGGGCGGTGCGTGCGACGACGGCAACGCGTGCACCACCGGCGAGAAGTTCACGTCCACGTGCGCGTGCCAGGGCGGCACCACGAAGGACTGCGAGGACGGAGACGTCTGCACGTCAGACGCCTGCGACCCCGACCACGGATGCAGCCAGGTCCCCGAGATCAACTTCTCGTCCTGCGCGACCGGGAAGGTGTGTATCGCGGGTGTGTGCAAGGCCGAGCCGGCGTGCTCGGCCCCCGGCGGCACCTACAAGGGCGTGGCGTTCACCAAGACCGAAGAGTGCACGGCCCTCTCGTTCATGAACAAGGCGCGGTACAGCCAGATGAACTCGCTCCCTGCCTTCGCGCGCAACCAGATCTACGACTGCGATCCCGTCTCCAAGAGCTGCGCCGCGTTCCGCACTTCGCGTTGGTCCACCGTGGCCGAGCTCCTCACGATCTCGAATACCAGCCCGGTCGGGACCACCTCGCTGAACGCGCTCAAGACCGCCAGCAAGGGTTTCGTGGCCAGCGGCAGCTGGTACGACACCGTGGCGAACACCTGGACCAACCGGACAACGCTGGACGGCAGCTTCATCGGGCTGGAGAGCGTGTTCGTGCAGAGCATGGTGGGCAACAGCTGCGCGATCATTCGCGACGCCCCCGGCGCCACGAACTCGCTCACGATGTGCGCGCAGCTCTGCTACTCAGACGGGCCTTGCGCTAGCATTCCGGCGCTTGGCTCCACGGTCTCGGTGCGAGGACGCCTCGTGCTGGCCGCTGACTTCTCGGGCGGCCCACGCTGGATCCTCACGGCCGCCACGACGGGGAAGCCGAACCCCAGCTTCTGAGGCGTGGCGCCGGGCGGGTCCTAGCCCGCTTCGGGCTCGCTCGGACCGGGGCTGAGCTCGTCCACCGCCTCCACTGGGGGCGCGTCCGCGGAGAGCTCGGTCTCCGGTGGCGCCTCCAGGCTCACATGGCCCAGCTTCCCGGTCCGCAGGTCCTGCGTCACGAGGTGCGCGGTGCGCTCGAGGTCGACCACGCCCTTTCGGCTGAAGCACGCCCGGTGACGGCCTATGGCCTCGAGCAGCGACAGCGAGCTGCCCTCGCATGACGCCAGCTTGTAGCGAGCCATGAGCAGCTTCGGATACGCGACCACCATGTACTCCACGATGAATAGCGCGATCTCGGTGACATCGAACGCCTTCTCACCGACCGCGCCGGTCGCGGCCAGCCGGTGCGCGCCCTGCTGATCTTTCAGGTTCGGCCACAACATCCCCGGGGAGTCCCAGACGTGGACGCCGTTCTTGAGGTCGACGTACTGCGTCTCGCGTGTGACGGCCGGCTTGTTGCTCACCGCCGCCACCGACCTGCCTGCCAGGGTGTTGATCAGCGTCGACTTGCCTACGTTCGGGATCCCCACGATCAGGGCACGGCAGACTCGGTCCTCGTGCGGGTTGAGCGCCCGGCACAGCTTCACAAGCTTCCGCGCGAGCTGGCTCTCGCGGGCGTCTACCGGCAACGCGGAGACCCCCGCGACGCGCTCGAGGTAACGGACCCACTGCCGGGTGACGGCGCCGTCGGCGAGGTCGCTCTTGTTCATGAGCACCACGCGGGGTCGCGGGCCGCGAAGCTCGGTGAGGACGGGGTTGGCGCTCGACACGGGCAGCCGCGCGTCCACGACCTCGATGACCACGTCGGTCTTCCGCATGACCGTCTCGAGCTCGCGCAGCGCTTTGGCCATGTGGCCTGGGTACCAACCGATCGCCATGGTTCCGTCCAATAGCTGCTGGGCAGCCCTCAGTTGGTGCGCGCCGCTCCCGGCGTGCCCCCGCCACTTAGCGCGTCCCGCCGCCACTTGACCAGAGAAGTCGTCCTCGCTGCCCCCGCTCGTACCAGCGCCCGCCCCGCTCGACTGGCAGCGGGTCTTCGCGGTAGAAGTGGGCGGCACGGCAGACACTCGGGGGCACACGGCATGACCGTAGAGACACGCAACGCCTGGGTCGGCAGCACCGACTGGCGCGAGACCGTCCCGCCGGGTGAAGACGCGCTCTTCCGGTCCTTTGGCGAGGAGATCCGCGCGATGCAGGCGGCGCGCGCCGCCAAGACCGGCAAGATGGCGCGCGCGCTCCATGTGAAACCGCACGTGGGGGTCAAGGCCGAGCTCACGATTCTAGACGTCCCGCCGCAGCTCCGGGTGGGTCCCTTTGCCGAGCAGCGCACCTACAGCGCCTACGTCCGCTTCTCGAACGGCTCGGCCTTCGCGCAGTCAGACCGGCGTCCGGACCTTCGCGGCGTCGCGGTGAAGCTGCTCGACGTGCCCGGGAAGAAGCTCATCCCCGGCCTCGAGGACGCCCGCACGCAAGACTTCCTGCTCATCCCCACGGCGGCCCTGGCCACGGGGACACCCGCGGAGTTCATGGACCTCCTGCGCGCAGGGAAGGCCGGGCCCGCGCTGGTGGTGCCCAGGCTCTTCTGGTTCTGTGGTTTCGCCAGGGCGATGAAGCTCCTGAAGGTGTTCGGCAGCATGCCCACCGTGAAGTCAGTGGCCACCTGCAGGTTTCACTCGGGCGCGCCCATCCGCTTCGGCGATTACGCCGCCAAGCTGGATCTGGTGCCGGTCGGTGAGGGCTCGGACGGGGAGTCGAAGGACCCATTCGGCCCCGACGGTGTCCGCGCAGACCTCATCAGCCGCCTCGCTCGCGGCCCCATCGCCTACACGCTCCGCGCACAGCTCTACGTGGACGCGGTCTCCACCCCCATCGAGGACGCGTCGGTGCTCTGGCCCGAGGCCATCAGCCCGTTCATCGAGCTCGCGCGGCTCACCCTGCCGCAGCAGGACGTCGCCTCGCCGGAAGGGCAGGAGCTCGAACGACTCGTGGAGGCGCTGTCCTTCGATCCGTGGCACGCTGTCGAGACCCTCCGGCCTCTTGGGGCCATCATGCGCTCGCGAGCGCACGCGTATCGCGAGAGCGTCTTGGCGCGGAGCGCCGCGCCCGAGCCCTAGGCGACTCGCGTCTCCCTTGGCTGAGGCTGGGGAGGGCACCGCTCTTTTCGTGAACGGCTACGTAAGAACCCGAGACTCCATGGTGGATTCCGGGGACGGCGGCTACACCTGCTGCCCGTGAACAGGCCGTCCCGGCGGCCCTGGAGGATGTCATGAGCCGACTGGTTGTTGCCCTCACCCTCGTCGCCTGCACCGCGGCCGCCGCCGTGCCGGGTTACGTCGAGGTCCAGGGGAGAGTCACCACGTCGGCGGGCGGCCCCTTCACGGGGACGCTGCCGGTGGACGTGGCGTTCTACGCGTCCGCGGTGTCGGGCACACCCCTGTACCTGCAGGACCTCGGTGACGTCGCCATCTCCGCCGGCCTCGTGAGCGTGCGCGTCGGGCCGGTGGACGCAGCGGTCTTCGCGGCGGGCGAGGTGTTCGCGCAGGTCGAGGTGGGCGGCAAGGCCTTGCCCAGAGTGGCCCTGGGCAGTGTCCCGTACGCCTTTCATTCGGCGTTCGCGGACTCCGCCAGCGGGCTCGACTGCATCGCCTGCGTCGATCTCGCGGAGCTCGCCTTCGACCCGGCGACTCAGGCGGAGCTCACGGCCTCCGAGGCCTCCGCTGCTGCGCGATTCGTGGACGTCGCCGGAGACACCATGACGGGCCGCCTCACCGCGCCGGCCCTTACGCTCGACGGCAGCACCACCGGATGTGCGGCGGCCCCCGCGGGTACGATCACCTACGATCCCGTCACTGCCCGTGTCCACCTCTGCACCCCCGAAGGCCCGCTCCGCCTGGCGACCTGCAAGGCCACCTGCCCCGCTGCGGCCCAGGTCGCTTGCAGTCAGCCGATCCTGAGCGGCTGCGGCGACGCCTGCACCGGTTTGGGCACGGGGCTCAGCGCTACCGACTGTCTGTTCAATGCACAGACCACGCAGTGTGAGGCTCCCGTAGCGGACGACTGTGGCAACACCTGCGGTCTCACCGGGAGCGCGCTGGACCCCACCATGTGCACCGACCCTGATTCGGTGGCCTGCGGCACGATCGTCACGGACGCCTGCGGAAACGCGTGCGGCTCCGTCGGCACCGCGTGCGGGCCGGGCAGCGCCTGCTCCGGTTATGCGTGTGTGGCCTTGGGCACCACGTCCGACACCGCCATGCCGTCGTGCAAGGCCATTCGCGACGCGGGGGGGACGCCCGCTAGCGCGAGCTACTGGCTGGATCCGGACGGTCCCGGGGGTGCCACGGCCTTCCAGGCGTGGTGCGACATGACCACTCACGGGGGCGGCTGGACCCGTTGTCTCGCCGTGTCGTACTTCAAGGGCGCGAAGCCCGCAGCGTGGGCCAAGGCCACCTGGCTCAGCACGCCCTGGCGGACCGGCGCCACCTGGGTGCTGGACGAGCAGCCCACCGGTTCGTCCTTCGGCAACTTCTGCAGCACCGTCGCTTCAGGAGCCACCCAGATCTACGGCGCCGCGCGGTACGCGGCGGGCTCGGGCTGGACGCCGGTGACCACCGCGGCCTTGCCGCTCTCGGTCAACCTCTTCGCCCCCGCCGTGTCTGGCACGCTGACCAGCGGTGCCCACGCCATTGGGATCGACTCGCAGAGTCAGGGACGGTATGGCGCGGGCTGTAGCACCGTGTACACCTCCAACACCAACCAGGGGATTCAGTCGCTGTGTATCAACGACAGCGCTCACCAACAGACGATGCATACGGGGTGGACGTGCGGACAGTACCCCGTCTCGTGTGGGGACTCGTGCAACCAACCCTGTTACTGCAGCCAGGACCAGTATTGCGGTGGGTCGAACGCACAGGAGCAGAACATCGTGATGCTGCTCTACGTCAGGTAGTCGGAGGGGGAGCGGTGAGGACTGCGATATTCCTTCTCGCTGGCGTCGTGCTGGCGTGTGACGCCGGCAGCAGCGACAGCGAGGCTGGTGCTGGCGCCGGGGACGGCGCCGACGGCGCCGACGGCAGCGACGGGACGGCCACGGGCGGCGGCGCGTGCGACGTCCCGGCCGGTGGCGAGGTGGTCCTCCCGTGGTCTGAGTTCGCCGCCTCGGACGGGCTCACGGGCCCCGCCTACGGGCTCCTCACGGACGGCGCGTCCTTGTTCATCAACCTCTACGACCGGATCGTGGCCGTCCCCTTGGCCGGCGGCAGCGCCGTGGAGCTCTATCGGTCGCCCAAGTCGCTGCCCCTAGGCCTCCAGATGTGGGACGACGAGAACGGGATCATCGTGTACGAGGCGGGGGTCTGGTCGCGCGTCCCGTACGCCGGCGGGGGCGGCGAGGCGCTCACGGTCGGGCTCCCTAACGGGGCCGCCGTCTTCGACTGGGACCGGGGCACCGACCGGCTCCTGGCCGCGCTCGACGATCTCGCGGCGCGCACCACAACAGTTTACTCCGTGACCCTTGGCCACGCGTCTGCGTTGCCCATGGTCGAGGGCGCCAGCGTGGGCTACACGCGCCGCTGGGTCGAGGGGGGCGGTACGCTGTACACCCAAGGCCGAATGGACCCGGAGCCGGCGGATCACACGATCTACCGCTTCGTTGGGCCGGACTTTGCGTTGCCGGAGGCGCTGACGCTCACTCCTCCGCCGTTGGCCCTCGTGGGCGCCGACGAGGCGGCGTTCTACTACTCCCCCGACAGCCTCGACCCAGCGGTTCGGGGCCTCTACAGGGTGGTCCACGGCACGACTACGTCCGAGCGCGTGGTCACGTCGTACTGGTCCACGCTGACGCGCGCACACGCCGGGACCGACGGCCTCTACGTCAATGACGCGAGCGCGCTCTGGCACCTGCCCGACAGTGGGCCCGCCGTGCGTGTCGCCAGCGTGCCCGCAACGGGCGGGTGCACTACCCACGAGGTTCTGGGCCACGAAGGCTGGCTCTACACTGTGACGTTCCGCGCCGAGACAGGGGAGAATCAGGTGTGGAGGGTGCGTCAGCCCTGAGGTTCCAGCGGCGTTGGACGAGCGTCAGGTAGGCGCGGTCAGGGTGCCGGACTCCACGCGGGTCTCGCACGACACCCCGTTGCCGGTGACGTAGAGCTGTCCCCCTGTTCGGACGAGCTCGAGCTCGATCTTGCGCCCCACGGCGCGCTCCAGCGCGTCGAGGAAGGCCACGTCGAGGGTGACCACCTCGATCGCTTCCATCCGATGGATTGGGCGGCTCGCCACCTCGCGGCGTAGGTGCGCGAGGTCTGACCACGTGTAGATGACCACCCGACGCGTCGCCTTGGAGGCCTTGTGGAGGCGCTCGGCCGACGGGCTGCCCACCTCGATCCACACGCGTCGCACTCCCGTGAGATCGGTCACGGACAGCGGCGGATCCTCCGTGTCGCTGAGGCCGCCCCGACTGAACGCGATGCCCTCGTCGAGCTCCAGCGCGTAAGCCACGAGCCGGGTGAGCAGGTAGCGCAGCGTCTCGGACGGGTGCTGAGCGACGCGTAGCTCGACCGTGTCGTAGACGCCGCGATCGACGTCGGAGACCGTGAGCTTTGAGGGGTATATCGTCGCGGTCAACGCCAAGGCCGGACCTCCTGGCCCACCGTAACACGCCGTCAGGTGTCGGTCTTGGCGGTGTGAGGATCGCGGAGGCCGCCGTCGCGTCTTCCCCCGGGTGCGCCCTCAGTCCCAAGACGCAAGACGCGAATCAACTGGCGCCGCGTAGTTGGTCGCGGCACCATGGAGACCCACCGGGGATGGCACGTCACGCCACCGACCCCTCCCGGGAGACAGGACCCATGCGCACCCGCTTCAGCCCCCTCGTCATCTGTGGCGCCGCCACGTTGTTCTCCGCCTGCACCGCGGAGACGGCCGCCGGGACCGGGGGCGGCGGCGACGCATCCGGGACGCTCGACGCGCAGAGCGACGGTGGCGAGGGTGATGGTACGAACGGGTCCGCCTCGGACACAGTCACCGAAGCCGGCGATGCCTCGGGGGCCGACGCCGGCGCCGAAGACGCCGCCGAGCCAACGGCGGACGTGCCGAACGCCAGCGAGGACACGGTCGTGCCGGCCGAAGACACCGGGGGTGCCCCGGAGGACGGCGGGGCAGCGGCGGACGACGTGGCGGTGCCGCCGAACGACGCTGGCAGCGCGGACGACGTCGTCGAGCCCGCTGACGTCTCTGTGCCGCCGGCCGATGACGTGGTCGTTCCCCCGGAGGACGCCGGCCTACCCGTGGAGGACGTGGGGCCGCCGGCTGAAGACGTAGGGCCGCCCACCGAGGACGCGGGACCGCCGTCCGGGCCGGTGGAAGGCGCGGCGTGCGAGGGCTGGATCCAGTCGTGGTGCGACGAGAAGGGGACCGTCACGCTCGACTGCGTCGGGGGCGTCTGGGTCCCCCACGACGAGGGCGGGCTGCCGTGCTTCTGCGACCAGTCCCCGGGCCCCGCGATCTGCGCCGTGCCGGGCTTCGTGGGTGTCGACGTCGCCGGCCGTCGCCGCGCGGGCCCCTCTCTGCGCTCTCTCCGCCGCGCTCAGCGGTAGATCGAGGCCGGGGGTCTACTTAACGGGGTTAACGAGGCTCGGGCGCGGCGGCTCCACGCGCCTTCGCTAGCTCCGCCGCCACCACGGCCTCCAGCTGCTCGTACGCCACAGCGCCGCGCACGAGCCTGCCATTCACGTAGGTCATTGGCGTCCCCCGGGCGTCCAGCGCCTCGACCTCGGCCTTGTCGAGGTCCAGGACCTCGGCGCCGCGCGGGAGGTCGGCGCGGAAGCGCGCGAGGTCCAGCCCTTGGGCCACGGCAAGCGCCTCGAGATCCTCGTCCGTGAGCCTCCGGATGTTCGTGTAGGCAGCGGTCACATACGGCCAGAAGCGCCCCTGGCGGTGCGCCGCGATCGCCGCCAGCGCGGCGGGTTGCGCGCGCGTGTGGAACGCGAGGGGGTTGTGTTTGAAGACGAGGCGCAACTCGGGGAACTGGCCGGTGAGTCGCTCGAGCGTGGTGATGTGGCGCGCACAGAACGGGCACTCGAGGTCCATGAACGCCACGACGGTCACCCGCGCGTCTGCTGGGCCCCGCGTCGGCTCGTGCCCCAGGACCCGTACGGGCCACACCTTCTCGTCGACCACCGCGGGGGTCTTCGGGGGCGCAGCTACGGCTGGCACCGCCTTGGTCCCGAGGAGGCTGTCGTCGTGGATCCCCCGATTTCCGTCTTCGAGGTTCGCCTCGAGGCGGAGCGCGCGGGCCTCGCGGTTGGAGATCCCCGTTCGCGTGAGCTCGCGTGCCGCCGCAAGCTCGGCGTCGATGGCTTTGACGAACGCCTCGAGCGGCTGCGCGCCGGTGAACTTCTTGCCGTTGATCAGGAAGCTGGGCGTACCCGCGAGTCCCAGCACCCCGGCAGCCCTCTGCTCCTGTAGCACCTGGGCTCTCAGCCCGGGATCACGCAAGTCCGTCTTGAACGCCTCGACGTCGAGCCCCTCTTCGGCCGCGTAACGCGCGAGATCGGCATCCTCCAGCGCCTTTTGACCCCCGAACAGCCGCTTCCGGTAGCTCCAATAACGCCCTTGTCGGTGCGCCGCGAGCGCGGCCACGGCCGCCGGGAGCGCCCGTTTGTGGAACTCGAGCGGGTTGTTGGTGACCACGTGCTGGAGGTCGGCGCCATACCGATCCATCACGGCGTCCACCGTCGCGTCCACGCGCGCGCAGAACGGGCACTGGAAGTTGGTGATCTCGACCAGCAGGACTGGGGCGTCCGGGCCGCCCCGCGTCGGCCGGGGAGAGCCGAGCCGCGGCGTGACGCCCCTCGGCAGCGGGAAGGTGCGCACGAAGGACGCGGAGGGGCTGCAGTGCCCGCCGTCGTGCATGGTCACCGCCACGAGCAGGCGCCCGGCTACGAGCGACACGTGCCGCACGGAGGCTTGGTTCTCGCCGCGTCGGTAGGGCTTGAGCGCGCCCAGCGGCATCGCGCGGCGATTGTTGGCCGTGACCAGATCCAGGGTGACTGTGGCCCCCACCTTCGCGTGGAGGAAGTAGCCCGGGAGCGCGCCGCCGAGCCGCGCCAGGGGTGCGTGCAGCCGGATCGACTCGGCCTCGGCCCAGCCCAGCGCCGTAATGAGGGTCTCCGGCGGGCGATAACCCGCGTCGAGCAAGTCCTTTACCGCCTGCCATGCCCCGATGAGGCGGCGCCTCTCGCACTCCATTGCGTCTTCGTCCGCGCCGCACCGGGCAGTGAGCTGGCGCCTCTCGACTGCGCCGGTCGCGACGGTGAGCAGGACCAAGTCGTCGGCTACGTCGCCGTCGCCGCAGCTATCGAGCGCGAGGCCGCCCCAGTAGGCCACGACGCTCTCATCCGACGAGACGCCGACGAGGCCGCTCGAGCTCCCGGGATTGCAGTCCTCCGGCAGCTCTCCGGGCCGGGGCAGCGCCTCCAGGCAGCGCGTCGCCCGCGCCGAATCGAGCCAGGCCGGGGTCTCCCACGGGGCGTCGGGGTTCTCCTCAATCGCTGCCAGCAGCGGCTTCGGGATGACGGCGCTCGCGGTGGCGGCGCTGAGGAGGAGCGTGAGCGTGAAGACAAGGCGCATGTGGGCTCCAACGCGTTAGGAGACGTGGGTATTCACGCCAGCGGCGATGCCCGGACACGCAAGGCGGCGCCGGGCAGTCTGGCCGGGATCCTGGCCGCTGGGCGCGATACTCCCCCGAACCCGAGCCGCCCTCAACCAGGCTGTCCGATCCAGCTTCGGGGCCCCGGCGCCGCCTGGCCGCAGGAGTTGCGCGCTTCGCAGTTGCTGCGTTGTTGGTCCAGCTCGCCGACTACATCTTGCGGTGCCTGCGGTCGGTCGGCGCGGTCGATGGACGGTCCCAACAGGATCGTCGTGGTGGCATGAGCCGTGCTTTGCCGGCGGCCACTCTAGGAGGTGACATGCGAGTCGGAGTGCGGAGCGTCGTCTGGTTGTCGGTCCTGGGACTCGTCTCGTGCACTGCCGAGGTCTCGGACGGCTTGGACGTCGCCGGTGGGTCGTTAGACACAGCCGGCCACGAGGGCGTTGGAGGCGACGAGGATGGCGCGGGGCTCAGCGCGGACACGCCTGGCTTCCCGGTAGACGTCGAGAGCGCCGAGGACGTCGCACCTGCCGTCGACACCACGGCGGTGCAGGACACCGCCCCTGCCAGTGGCGACGCTCCCGAGCCCGCTGAGGACGTCGTGGCCCCGCTGGAGGACGCGGCGCTCCCGCCGGAGGACGTGGCGCTCCCGCCGGAGGACGTGGCGCTCCCGCCGGAGGACGCGGCGCTCCCGCCGGAGGACGTGGCGCTCCCGCCGGAGGACGTGGCGCTCCCGCCGGAGGACGTGGCGCTGCCGCCGGAGGACGTGGCGCTCCCGCCGGAGGACGTGGCGCTCCCGCCGGAGGACGTGGCGCTTCCGCCTGAGGACGTGGCGCTTCCGCCTGAGGACGTGGCGCTCCCGCCCGAGGACGTCGACCCCCCCGCCGAGGACGTGGCGCCGCCGCCTGAGGACATCGAAGCTCCCGCAGACGACGCGACGCTCCCGCCGGACGACGTCGAACCCCCCGCCGAGGATGTGACGCTCCCGCCGGACGACGTCGAACCCCCCGCCGAGGATGTGACGCCCCCGCCCGAGGACGTCGACCTGCCCGCCGAGGACGTGGCGCTCCCGCCCGAGGACGTCGACCCCCCCGTCGAGGAGGTGCTGCTCCCGCCCGAGGACGTCGACCCGCCCTCCGAGGACGTCGTGATCCCACCTGAGGACGCGGTGGTCCCACCGGAGGACATCGCGGACCCGCTCGAGGACACTGTTGTCCCACCGGAGGACATCGCGGACCCGCTCGAGGACGCTGTTGTTCCACCGGAGGACGTCGAGCTCCCACCCGAAGACGTCGAGCTCCCCCCCGTGGACGTCGATGCCCCGCCAGACGACACCGCCGCGCCGGCCGATACGACGCCTCCGGAGCCCGACGCCGGCCTCCCTCCCGATCCGATGGCGAACGCGCCCCCCATCGCCGCGGGCGAGATCCCCACGTATGCGGCCTCGATGGCGTTCCTGCTCGAGGGACCCAGCGCGGTGCAGTCCGACCTCGAGGCGGGCGCCCTGGTCGCGGAGCGGCTCTCTGTCATCCGCGGGGTGGTCCAGTCCGCGACCGGCGAGCCGCTCCCCGCTGTGCGCGTCGAGGTCATGGACGCCGCCGAGCTCGGCTTCACCGAGACGCGCGCCGACGGCGCGTTCGACCTGGTGGTCAACGGCGGGGACTCCGTTCTCCTGCTCTTCCGGCGGGCCGAGCACCTGCCCGCTCAGCGGATGGTGAAGACCGTCTGGAATCGCACGGAGAACCTCGACCCGATCGTGCTCCGTACGGTCGACCCCGTCGTGTCCCACGTCGATCTCTCGTCGCCTACGCACACGGTGGCCCGCGGGAGCGTCACCGACGACGACGACGGGCTCCGCCAACCCACGCTCCTCGTCCCGCCAGGCACCTCGGCGACCTACACGGCGCTAACCGGCGAGACCGTGAGCCTGGACGCGCTCGACATCCGCTTCACGGAGTACACCGTGGGCCCGAACGGTCCGAGCGCGATGCCGTCGTCTCTGCCGCCGGCGAGCGCCTACACGTACGCGGTGGAGATCTCGGTGGACGAGGTCCTCGAGAACGGTCGGAAGGTAGACGGCAAGGACGTCATCCTGAGCCAGCCGATCCCGCTGACGATCGAGAACTTCCTCGGGTTCCCGGTCGGGTCCCGGGTCCCCGTGGGCTATTACGACGCTGACCACGGCCGGTGGGTGGCTTATCCCGACGGGCGCGTCATCGGGGTCCTCGGCGATCTCGACCTCGACGGGGCGGCGGAGCTGGACCTCACGGGAGCCGGCGCGGCGGCGGACGCGGCCGCGCTGGCGGCGCTCGGGGTCTCGGACGCCGAACGTGCGACGCTCCTTCAGCTGCATGAACCCGGCACCTCGCTCTGGCGCGTCCAGCTCGACCACTTCTCCACCTGGGACTGCAACTGGCCGTACGGCCCCGAAGCGGGCGCGTCTCGCCCCTCACAGCCGCCCCCGCGCCGCAAGGACCCGCCCAAGAGCAACGACCCCTGTGACGAAGCGGGCTCCGTTATCGAGTGCGAGACGCAGACCCTGATCGAGCAGGTCCAGATCGTCGGCACGCCGCTCTCGCTCGTGTACCGAAGCGACCGCGTCCACGGCCGTCGTGAGAGCCGGCGGGTCGAGCTCGACATCACCGGCGCGGCTCCGCCCGCGGCCCTGAACGGCGTCGACGTCCGGTTCACCGTGAACGGTCAGACAAGCCGCTCATCCTGGTCGAGCACGCCGAATCAGACCGTCACGCTGGAGTGGGACGGCCGCGACGCCTACGGCCGACCGGCCAACGGGCTCTACGACGGCACGATCCAGCTCTCCTACGTCTATGACGCCGTCTACATGACCCCGGCTGCCGTCGCGTCGTCCTTCGCGCAGCTCGGGGGTGCGCCCGCGATCGCCGACCGTCAGGGCCTGACCATCGGGCTCTCGCAGGTCTTCACCGTGGAGGGTCTCGGCATGCTGCGCGCCGGCGGCGAGGTGATCGAGGGGTGGACGCTCTCCAACCTCCACAGCTACGACCACGACGCTGGAGTGCTCATGCTGGGCACTGGTGAGCGCCGGGATGTCGAGGCGTTCGGCCGCACCGCGAGACACTTCGCTGGTGACCCCTACGCCGGGCAGACCGCTCCGTACGGCGATGGCGGCCCCAAGGAGGACGCGTTCTTCGACCGCGTGCTGGCGATCGACTTCGGTCCGGATGGCAGCCTCTACGTCGCGGAGTTCCCACCGGTCGGTTGGGGCGTAGTGCGCCGAATCACCCCGGACGGCGTCATCAAGCGCGTCGCCGGCCTTTATGGGATCGACCCCGGCTACGAGCCGGTCGGCCGACCCGCCACCGGAGTCGGCCTCGCGTCACCCCAGGACATCGATGTCGATGCGACCGGAAGCATCGTCATCTGTGGCGACAACGGCGGGGAAGCGACGATCGTCGATCCCGACGGCTATACGTGGCCGCTGGTCGACCAGCAGCCCCTCGCCGCACCGCGGGGGGACGGCGGCCCCGCCATCGACGCCAACCTCAAGGGCTGCGACGGCATCGTTCGCACCTCCGACGGGACCGTGTTCATCGCCGACAAAGACGACCGCCGCGTTCGCCGCATCGGCACCGATGGGATCATCACGACTGCAGTTGGCGGGGGCACCTCGACCGCCGCCGGGACGCTGGCGGCGAAGTTCCAGCTCAGCGGTCCTACCGACCTCACGCTCGATCTCGACGAGAACCTCCTCCTCTGCGACGGCACCGTGGTTCGCCGCGTCGACGCCGGGGGCGTCGTGTCCACCATCGCCGGCGGAGGGGCTCCAGCCGACGGGTTCGGGGATGGTCTCCTAGCGACCCAAGCGAAGCTTCTCAGCCCCACCGACATCACCGTGGGCCCAGACGGAACGCTCTACATCGCGTCGGCCTCCACCCATCGGCGCCTCCGCGCGGTGGGCGCCGACGGCATCATCCGCACCATTGCCGGCAACGGGACGTTGGTGAACCCGTACACCGCCACGATCCCATGGGGACTCTCGGCGCCCGTCTTCCCCGTGTCGAAGCCCACGGGGGTCGCGGTCTCCCCGAGCGGTCAGATCCTTCTCGCGGATGAGTGGTTGCACGGGATCATCGAGATCGGCCCCGATCCCGTGCCGGTGGCCGCGTCCGGGGAGTACCTGGTGCCCAGCCAGGACGGCGCCGAGATCTACACGTTCGACGCCAGCGGCCGTCACCTCACCACGCTGAACGCCACGTCCGGCGAAGCGCGGTGGACGTTCGGGTACCAGACCTACGGCGACGATGAGCTGTTGGTCCGGGTCACGGACCACGCTGGGCTCACGACCACCCTCGAGCGCCAGGGCGACGGCACCTTGACGGCGCTCGTCGGCCCATACGGCCATCGCACCACCGTCACGGCAGGCGCCAGCGGATTCCCGAGCCGCTTCGAGAACCCGGCCGGAGAGGCGACGTCGTTCACGTACGACACCGGGGCCGCCGAGGGTCTGCTGCTCTCCAAGACCGATCCCGGCGGCGGCGTCCACACCTACGGGTACGACGAAGACGGTCGCCTGGTCTCGGACGCGTCACCGACGGGCAGGACGGTGGCCCTCGTGCGCACGGAGACTTCCACCGGGCACTCGGTCTCGTACACCACCAGCGACGGCCGGAGCACGGTCCACGCGGTGTCCGAGGAGAGCTCGGGCGCCGTGCGCCGGACCAAGACAGACGCGATGGGCGGTGTGACCCAGACGGTTACCGCCACTGACGGGACGGCCACCGTGACGTATCCGGACGCTCGGACGCTCACCCGCACCTTCGGCAAGAGCGAGCGCTTCGGGGGCGTCCTGCCGATGAACAAGAAGCTCGTGCTCAAGCTGCCTTCGGGGCTCACGACCACCGTCGAGAGCACGGAGACAGTGACCCTGACGGATCCGAACGATCTCCTGAGCCTCGAGACCGTCACGCAGACGAGCGTCATCGACGGGAAGACGTACACGCGCGTCTACGACGTCCCGGCCCGCTCCGAGACCGAGACCTCACCGGCCGGCCGCACGGTCACGACCACACGGGACGCCGCGGGGCGTGTGTCGCGCGTCGACTATGGCGACGGCACCTCGCCGCTCGAGTACGCGTGGGACGAGTACGGCCGGCTCGCGAGCGTGGTGCATGGCGACCGGGAGAAGCTCTACACCTACGACGCGTGGGGCCGGCCCACGACCAAGACGTGGGGGGCTCGCTCGGTCGACTACGCGTTCGACGCCGCCGATCGGCTCGTTGGCGCCACGATGCCGGACGGCGCGGCGTGGTCGATGCCCCGCGACGCCGATGGGCACAAGACCGCGATCGTCTTCCCCTCGGGCGCCAGCCACGCCCTCACACACGACGCGGCAGGGCGCCTCGCCAGCTACACGCCGCCGGGAGGCTCGGACGCGCTGACGATCACGCGGCGGCTCGACGGCGACCTCGACACGCTCACGGACGCGTCGGGCGTCACCACGCGCACGTACGACGCCAAGGGGCGGCTTGCGACCATCGCCACGGGCTCCGCGAGCATCGAGTTCACATACGCAGGAAGCACCGACCGAATCGCCACGCTCGCCCGGACACCGACCACCGGGACCGCCAGCACGCTGGCGTTCGAGTACGACTCGTCCCTGGTCACGAAGATCACGGGGAGCGGGGTGGCCACGTTCACGTCCACGCTCGCCTACGACGCCCGTCACGCCGTGACGAGCCTCGTCTTCTCCGCGCCTGAGGGCAGCGCAACGACCACGTACTCCCTGGACGCCGACGGGCTTCGGTCCACCAACGGCGCTTTCACGGTGACGCGGGGCGCTCTAGGCGGCGCTCAGACCGGGATGACGGACGGTGTGATGACGCTGGCGATCGGGATCACCGCTGAAGGCCTCGTCTCTTCGCGCACGTTGGCCATCGGTGGGTCGCCGGTGGCCAGCTTCACCCAGACCTTCGACGACTTCCTGAAAGTCTCGGCTCGTACGGAGACGGTCGCCGGCGCCAGCCGCGCGCTTGCCTACGGCTATGACGGGAACGGCCGCCTCGCCACCGTGGCGCGGGACGGAGCGGCCTTCGAGGCGTACGGGTACGACCTCAACGGCAATCGGACGACGCGCACGGGCGCTGTCCCCGCGTCCTTCACGTTCGACGCGCGGGACCGCCTGACCAGCAGCGAAGGCGAGGCTGTGGCGATGGATGGGGCAGGCCGGCTCGTCTCGCGGGGAGCGGATACGTTCACCTACGGTCAGCGGTCCGAGCTCCTGTCCGCGACCGTCTCCGGCGTCACCGTCAGCTACGACTACGACGGCTACGGGCGCCTGGTCCGCCGAACGGAGGGGAGCCTCGTCCGCAGCTTCTTCTACGCGCATCCCGCCTACCCGCTGCTCGTCACGCACTCCACCGAGGGCGGCGCCCTCACGCGGTACACGTACGATGAGGGCGGCGCCCTGGTCGCCTTCGAGCGTGGAGGCACCACGTACTACGTGGCCACCGACCTGAACCACACGCCGCGCGCCGTGTTCTCCGCTGCGGGCGCGGCGCTGAAAGTGGTGGACGTCGACGCCTTCGGGCAGGTGATCGGCGACTCCGACCCCACGCTGTCCCTGGCCGTGGGCTTCGCTGGTGGGATCGCCGACGAGACCACGGGCTTCGTTCGGTTCGGCTTCCGTGACTACGATCCGCGCACCGGTCGCTTCACCACGACCGACCCTGCGCTGTTCGCCACCGATCAGCTGCACCTCTACGTCTACGGCCAGAACGACCCGGTGAATCGCCAAGACCCCACGGGCCTCGTCTCCTTCGGCTTCAGCGCGTACGCGGGACCCGGCGGCGGCGCGAAGCTCGCGTTCGACAAGGACCACGCGTCGCTCTGCTTCGAGGTCGGCTTCGGGGCCGGCGCAGGGGTGGAGGTGAGCCCGACGGAGGGCGCCGCGCGGGACGGCCAGACCATCAAGGCGGAGGCGGGCGTCGAGTGCGGGCCCGCGTCCCTGATGTACAAGGCCAGCCTCGACGACTGTGGGAAGTTCGACCATGGCTTCGACGTAAAGCTCGGACCGCTCACGGTCGACACGGCCGGCGACGCCAAGGTGTCTGGCGACGACCTGAACCAAGACGTCGTCGACGCGCTCCTCCCCGAGCCCGAGGGCAAGGCGGGGTACAAGTGCAAACCGGGCGCGAAGCTCGCCGGGGAGATATGTCGTCGCCTGTGGTGAGCTAAGGACCTGCCGCCCGGCTCTGGTGAGTGAGAGGCCTGCCACGCTGTGGTGCCTCCATGAGCGGTTGGAGGTGTTGCTGCCGGTGAACTGGGATGGCGGGAGGAAGGGGGCCGCCGTGAACGCAGCAGCGAAGACGAAGCGTGGGCCCGGCCACTCGCAGTCGCCGGCAGGCCAGTCGTCCCCCACCAGTAAGACGATGCACGGGCTCCGCGCACTCTCACTGAAGGAGCAGCGCGCCCGGCTGTCGCCGAAGCAGACCGCACCCGGATCGTCCGCACAAGAGAGAGAGCCCGAGGAGGAACGCGAGCTCGCGTCCGTGAGCGAGGCCCACGAGGCCGGTGCGCACGCCCGGAAGAAGGAGTTTCACTACACCGGAGAACCCCTCCCGTGGCTGAAGCTGATCCTCCAGGGCAAGCTGCGGTCCACGCCGAAGGGGAACCTCCGCGCCTTCATCGAGATGGTCGGCCAGGCCAAGGTGCGGCCCGGTACGCAGCGTGCGCGCACCTTCACCTCCCCGGCTGACGGGCTCGCCGCGATCATCACGGGCGTGGTGCTCAGCATCGTCGAGAAGTACCGGGAGGTCGGTACGGCAGCGCAGCAGGTGGTGCTCGACCGGGTGCTCACCGATCACCTCCGGCTCCTGGCCACGCCGATGAGCGCCAACGGACGCGCGGGAGGACACCGGGTCGAAGGGGTCAACGGCGAGGGCGACGGCCTCGTGGGGCCTGCGCTGTCTCGTGGGGCCTCGGTCCGCGTGGAGACGGTGAACCAGACGGCCGTGGTGCTGGTGGGGCTCCAGAGGCTCCGCGACAACCCGGAGTTCAAGCCGCGCCACGCCAAGATCCAGAAGGAGATCGACGAGCTGACGGCAGAGTTCAAGGCGCTGATCCGGCACTGCTACAAAGGCCGGCGTCCCCACTACTGGCACTACGGCCTCAGCAGCCGCCTGGAGGACGAGTCCCACCTCAAGACCTCCTGGGACATGCTGGTGAAGCTGGGGCGCAGCCAGTCCAAGTCCGCCGCTTGGTTCAAAGGGCAAGCGGATCGCATCGCGAGGCTCTGGCCGCGCGTCGAGGGCCCCTGGGAAGGTCTCTCTAATCAGGCCGGCTCGCTCCCCTGAACAGCCGCGTTTCACGCAGGTTGGCTTAGCCGCCGAGACGCGTGAGACAAGAAGCTGGTCAGCCCGGGTGTAGGCACTGCGTCACGCGGGCGATGGTGGGGTCCACCATCACGGGTCGCACCACGTACTGCTTCAAGTGGATGCCGTCGCGGCCGCGCGCGGTCACCGGCTGGCGCGCTCCCGGCAGGCGCCACGTCTCGATCGGCCGCCCCTCCGCGTCCTGCGTGGTGGTGTAGGCGTCTATGTAAAACGCGGGTGTAGGTCGCGCGGCCAGGCGCTCCACGAGGATCCGGTGGATCCTCCGCCCCATCTCGCGCGAGGTCCGCCCGCGAAACGAGTACGGCCCGATCCACACCACCGGTCGCCCCTCGGGCCCGGCCGCGATGGCCAGGAGCTCGTCCACGCGCTCGGCGAACGCGGCGTCCCAGCGCGGGTCGTCCGTCTTTACGCCCTTCCGGCGCGGCACCACGATGGTCTGCGCGTCGTTGACGCCCAGCGCCACCACCACGAGATCCGGCGCCTCGCGACGCATCAGAGACTCGAGGGTGGTGGGCCAGTCGAAGAAGTCTGGGCGCGCGAGCGACGAGGACGACTTGGCCTTGACCACGACCTCTACGCCCTCGCCGCTGAGCAGCCGCCGGAGCATGGGCCCGATCGCTGATCCCATGGTCGACGAGCCGATCGCGACCACGCGCGGTGTGCCCGTCAGCGTCCAGCACGGGCGCGGCGGCGCCAGGTCGCGCGGCGGTTGGCGCTCCGCGTTGTCCGAGGCCCGGGCCGCCACACCGGAGACCACCGGGGACGGCGGCGGCAGCTGCACGGTCACTGGCGCACAGGCGACCGCCGCAGCGCACAACGCCACCACCCGCCACAGACCCTCGCGTCTCCTCGCCACGGCTGGGTAGTCTACGGGTGCTTTCGGCACACCGTGAGCGGCCGTGCTCGTGTGAGCGGATCGGAGGCGCCCCAACGGGCTCGGCCGACCCGGATCGCCGTTTCCCGCGCGGGCCCGCTGGCATAAGGTCAGCGGATCCCCGGCTCCATAGGACGCGCATGACCTCCCCGTACCCGCACCTCTTCTCGCCGCTCGACCTCGGCTTCGTCACGCTGCGCAACCGCATCATGATGGGTTCGATGCACACCGGCCTCGAGGACCGCTTCTGGAACTACCCGAAGCTGGCCGCGTACTTCGCCGAGCGGGCGCGCGGGGGCACGGGGCTCCTGGTCACCGGGGGGATCTCCGTCAACCGGCGCGGCTGGCTGCTCCCCGGCGGCGGCACCATGAACACCCGCGGCGACGTTCAGAACCACGAGAAGGTCACCACCGCGGTGCACGCACACGGCGCGCACATCCTCATGCAGGTGATCCACGCCGGCCGCTACAGCTACCACCCGTTCAGCGAGGCCCCGTCGCGGCTGAAGGCGCGGATCACGCCGTTCACGCCCCGCGCGATGAGCCTGGCCCGATGCTGGGAGGTGGTGGCCGACTTCGCGCGCGCCTCGAAGCTGGCGCAAGACGCCGGCTACGACGGGGTCGAGGTGATGAGCAGCGAGGGTTATCTGCTCAACCAGTTCCTTTGTCGCCGGGCCAACAAGCGCACCGACGAGTTCGGCGGCGACATCCACGGCCGCATGCGCATGGCGGTCGAGGTCACTCGCGCGATCCGGGCGGCGTGCGGCCCCCGCTTCATCGTGCTGGTGCGCCTCTCCATGCTCGACCTCGTGGAGGACGGCAACACGCAGGAAGAGATCCTCACGGTGGCCCGGGCGCTCGAGTCGGCGGGCGCCACGATGCTCAACAC
>SXOO01000237.1 GCA_005776725.1 Pseudomonadota bacterium
GAGGCGATCACGGGGCTCGATCTACCCGGGTGGCAGCTGCGCGTGGCACGCGGCGAGCGTCTCGACGCCGCAGCCTTGGCGCCCCGCATCAGCGGGCACGCCATCGAGGTGCGGGTGTGCGCGGAGGATCCCTCGAAGGGCTTCCTGCCGCAGCCCGGCCAGCTCACCGCGCTCGCGTGGCCGTTCGGAGTTCGGGTCGACTCGGGCGTTGAGCTCGGTAGCACGGTCGCCCCGTTCTACGACTCGCTCCTGGCGAAGATCATCGCCTGGGGACCCACACGCGGCGACGCGATCGCGCGCCTCGAGGCCGCCCTGGACGAGACACGGCTCGAGGGCGTCACGAGCAACCTCGACTTCCATCGATGGCTGGTTCGGCACCCGGCCTTCCGCGCGGGCGAGCTCAGCACCCGCTTCGTCGACGAACACTGGGGAAAGTGACAATGGCAGAGAAGATCAAGGCACCGCTCACCGGCACCGTCTGGAAGATCGAGGTCGCCGTCGGCGACAGCGTGTCCGAGGAGGACGTGCTCATCATCCTCGAGTCGATGAAGATGGAGATCCCGGTGGAGACGCCGGTCGAGGGCACCGTGACCGCGCTCCACATCAAGGAGGGCGACTCCGTGCAGGAGGGCCAGGTGCTGGCAGAGGTCACCGAATGAGCGTCGAGATCGTTCAGGCAGACGCGCTGGCGCAGCTTGCTGCCGCCACCAGCGAGGCCGCGCTCCGCGAGCTGGAGGTGGCGCTCCTCGGCAAGAAGGGCGCGATCACCGAGCTCACCAAGATGATCGCTACGGCGCCGCCGGCCGAGCGCGGACCCCTGGGCAAGGCGATCAACGGCGCGAAGGCGGCCGTGACGCAGGCCCTCGAAGCCCGGCGCTCCGCGCTGGTCGAGGGCGCGATCGCCGCCGAGCTGGCCGACCGCCGCTTCGACGTGACGCTCCCGGGGCGTTCTCCGAGCACGGGCTCCTACCACCCCGTGTCGCTCGTCCAGGAGCGCCTCGAAGACATCTTCGTGGCGATGGGCTTCCGGGTGCTGGACTTCTACGAGGTGGAGGACGACTTCCACAACTTCGAGGCGCTCAACATCCCGAAGAACCACCCCGCGCGCGACATGCAGGACACGTTCTGGACCACGGACGGCCTCGTGATGCGCACCCACACGTCCCCGGGCCAGATCCGCGCCATGCGCTCGATCGCGCCGCCCTTCCGAGCCGTCTTCCCCGGCAAGGTGTTTCGCAACGAGGCCATCGACGCCTCGCACGAGCACACGTTCCATCAGCTCGAGGGGCTGATGGTGGATCGGGAGGTGTCGGTGGCCAACCTCATCTCCACCCTGCGCATCATGTTGTCGCAGGTCATGGAGCGCGAGGTCACGATCCGCCTTCGGCCCGGCTACTTCCCCTTCGTGGAGCCGGGCTTCGAGTGCGACATGCAGTGCCTGATCTGCGGAGGCGGCGGTTGCCGCGTCTGCAAGCACTCCGGCTGGGTCGAGACGCTGGGCTGCGGCCTCGTCCACCCGAACGTGCTTCGGCACGCGGGGCTCAACCCCGAGGAGTGGCAGGCCTGGGCGTTCGGGATCGGGCTCTCGCGCCTGGTCATGATGCGCTACGGCATCGACGACATCCGCCACGTCATGGGCGGCGACCTTCGTTTCCTCCAACAGTTCGTCTGACGGGACCCCCATGAAGATCTCCTGGAACTGGCTGAGCCGACACGTCGACACGGCGGGCCTCGACCCGCGCGAGGTGGGCCGGCTCTTCACGCTCAAGGTCGCGGAGCTCGATGGGATTCACCCGCGAGGCCACGGGCTCGAGCGGGTGCGCGTCGTGCGCGTAGAGGCCGTCGAGCGGCACACGGACAAGCTCTCGAAGGTGCGGATCTTCGACGGCGAGGCCCACCACGAGCTCGTCTGCGGGGCGCCGAACGCCCCGTCCGCGCTCGGTAGGTTCGCGGTCTGGGTGCCGCCGGGGACCACGTTGCCCGACGGCAAGCGCATCGAGCTCGCGGTGGTCCGCGGCATCGAGAGCGACGGCATGCTCGCCAGCAAGGGCGAGCTGGGGCTGCTCGGCTCGGGTCCCGCGGCTGGCGGGGACGAACACGGCGCCCGCGCCGCGGACGACAATGACGGAATCTGGATCCTCGACGGGGTGTCCCCCGGGCCGCTCTACAGCGTGGTCCCCGACCTCCGCGACACCATCTTCGAGGTGGACAACAAGGCGATCACGCACCGACCCGACCTCTGGGGACACCGCGGTGTCGCCCGTGAGGTGGGCTGCCTCGTGCGCAGGCCGCTGAAGGCCCTGGCACACCAGTCTGCCGATGGGACCAGGGGGGCCTTCCCCACCGCCGAGGGTCCCAAGGTCACCGTGGAGGACGCGGAGCTGTGCCCTCGGTACCTGTGCGCGGTCTTCGGCGGCGTGCGCGTCGAGCGCTCCCCGCTGTGGCTCGAGACCCTGCTCGAGGCTGTGGGCCAGCGCCCGCGCTCGAACGTGGTCGACCTCACCAACTTCGTGATGCTGGACCTCGGAAACCCGATCCACGCGTTCGATGCCCGTGAGGTCAGGGGGCGCCACATCGTGGTCCGCCGGGCCCGGGACGAGGCGATGAAGACGCTGGACGGCGTCGAGCGCCGCCTGGCCTCCGACATGCTGGTGATCGCGGATCCCGAGCGTCCGCTCGCCGTGGCCGGCGTCATGGGCGGCGAGAACTCCGAGATCGCGCCCCACACCGAGGAGGTGCTCCTCGAAGCTGCCACCTTCAGCGCGGACTCCGTGCGCAAGACCGCGTCTCGCCTGGGGCTCCGGACCGACGCGTCGGCGCGGTTCGAGAAGGCGCTCGACCCGCACCTCGCCGAGGACGCCGCCCGCCTGTTCGCGCACTTGCTGCAGGCCACCGTTCCTGGCGCCCACGCCGCCACCCGTCTCGTCGACCACTTCCCCGCGCCACCGCCTCGCCACGTGGTGCCCCTGGAACCGGCGGTCGTGTCCAAGAGGCTGGGCCTGGCCGTGGCCCTCGAGACGATCACGGACACCCTCAGCCGCCTCGGGTGCACCATCGCCGGCCTTGGGTCTGGGCACCTCGAGGTGGAGGTGCCGTCCTGGCGCGCCACACGAGACCTGAGGCTCCCCGAGGACCTGATCGAGGAGGTCGGCCGGATTATCGGCTACGCCGAGATCCCGCCGGTCGCGCCGCTGGTCGCGGTGTCCGCCCCGGAGCTCCCCAAGGACAAGCTGCAGGAGCGGCGCGTCAGGCGCTTCCTCACCCTGGGCTCAGGCATGTCCGAGACGCTGAGCTACGCGTTCGACTGGCGCCCGATGCTCGAGCGCCTCGGGGCCCCCACGGCTGGGCGCGTGCTGATGCAGCACCCGATCTCCGCGGACCTCGACGGGCTGCGGCGGGACCTCGTCCCGAACCTCCTCCACCAGGCCGAGAAGAACGCGCGTCAGACCGACACCATCCGGCTCTACGAAGTGGGGCGCGTGTTCCACCCCGAGGCGGGTCAGCTGCCGCGCCAGCCTCGGCGCGTCGGCGTGCTGATCTCCGAGCCGGCCGAGGACGCCACGGCGTCGTGGCGCACGCTGCGCGGCGTGCTCGAGGGCCTCTTGGCCGCTCTCCACGCCCCTCCGGCGCGCTGGGTGCCACTTGCGGCCGAGGACCCCGCTCGCCCGTGGCTCCACCCGACGCGGGGCGCGGAGCTCTACGTGGGCAGCGCCCTCGCCGGCGTGGCCTCGCTCCTGCACCCGCGCGCCGCTCGTGCTCTCGAGCTGCGGCGCCCCGCAGCGGTGGCAGAGCTCGATCTCGACGTCCTCCTAGCGCACGGCGAGGCCCCTGTACGGCACGCCCCGCTGCCGCGGTTCCCGGCGGTGCCCTACGACCTCGCGTTCGAGGTGTCGCGCGTCATCCCCACCGCCTCGGTCGCGGCCGCAATCCGCGAAGGGGCCCGGGCGGGCGCCGCGCTGGTGCGCGAGGTCACCTGGCTCAGCTCGTTCGTCCTCGATGACGAGCGGCGTTCCGACGCCTACCACCTGGTCTTTCGCGCCGACGATCGCTCGCTCACCACGGAGGAGGTCAGCGCCCACACGGCCGCTATCGTCGCCCACCTGCAAGAGGCTCTCGGCGCCACGCTTCGAGGCTGACACCTCTCGCTTCACGCGCCCTCCACGCCGGGCCCGGAGCTCGAGGCGTCACAACCTACTCGCCCGGCGCCGCGGCACTCGCCCTGGGCAGAGTCCCTCCGCGCGGACACGTGCGGACGGAGCCAGGACTTCACCCCTGAAGACTTCGGGCCGATGCCGAGCGGCATGGACACCACCACCGCCGAAGTACGCGCGCTCTACGAGCGTTTCCCCTATCCCGCGGGCGCTCCGGAGCTTCGTCTCAGCTGTGACGCAGAGGCGCTGCTGGGAGAGGTAGCCCTCAGCGCCCCACGGCGCCCCCTCGAGGTGCTGGACGCGGGTTGTGGTCGTGGCCTCGGGCTCGTGGGCGCCGCGGCGATTCAGCCCGACGTGCGGTTCACCGGCGTCGACCTCAGTCGGGCGTCGCTAGCAGACGCACAGGCGTCCGTGAAGCGCATGGAGCTCGCGAACGTCAGGCTCGCCGCAGTGGACCTCACGACGCTGGAGGGGCTCGAGGTTCCGCCGGGCGGCTTCGACGTGATCCACAGCTCCGGGGTGGTTCACCACATGGCGGACCCGGCTGCCGGGCTGCGACGCCTCGGCGGCGTGCTCGCGCCCCACGGCGTGCTGGTGCTCATGGTGTATGCGCGTGCCGGTCGGGAACGCTACGCGAAGGTGACCCAGGTGATCGACGCCATCGCGCCGCGAGGCGAGCCGGTAGCCGAGCGCCTCGCTCAGGCGCGCCCGGTGGTCACCGCGCTCGCCGCTACGCACGAGGCCTTCGCGGAGGCGGCGAGGGTGGACGACGTGGAGTTCGTGGACCGCTACCTCCACGTCCAAGAGGTGTCGTACGACCTCGAAGGTCTGCGCCAGTTGGTCCGTGAGGCCGGCCTCGAGGTGCTGAGGTGGTGCGATCCTGACTACTGGACCACCCCGCCGCTACCCAACCTGCCGCAGACGGTCGACTCGGACGCCGTGGTGGCCGCGGTGAAGGCCCCTCGGGTCTTCGAGCTGCTCCTGGTCCACCCGGGCAACGGCCCCCGCGCTCCCTTGACCGCCGAGAGCGTCGCTCAGTCTCGCTTTCGGGTGAGCACCGAGGGCACCTTCGAGCTGGTCACCCGGTGCACTCCAAACGATGTGCGGCAAGAGGCTCTGCGCTTCCGCGCGGCCAGCGGCCGAGTCCACACGCTCACAGGGGTGCTCGCTGTTGCGGGTCTGTGTCTCCGAGAACAGCGCGGTGCCTTCACGGGCGCGGAGTTTCGCGACGCGCTTGTCGGCTTCGGGACCACCGGCGCGGACGCTGGGATGGCCCTGGCGGAGTGCTTCCGCATCGGCATGATCGTGCGGCTCCCCGACTGAGTTCTGGGCGCGGGGATGCGCGCTGGGCTCAGTCGACGAAGCGCAGCGTGCCCATACGCGCCAACACGTGAAAGTCGGGCGCGAGCGGAGCGCTCCAGGCCGTGAAGTGTCCCTCGCCCTCTCCGTGTTGGTCGATTCGATAGAGGTGCGCCCGCCACGTGTCTCCGGCGTTCGGAGCTCCACCCGGAAGCCCATCGAACGGCACGCGCAGCTCCACCCGGTAGCCCTCGTCGTGCGTGGCCACGGCGGCCCGAAGCCCGGGGAGGTTCCAGCGCTTCGAGCGCTCGAGCGCCTTGCGGTACGAGGGGAACAACGCGTCGAACAGGACGCCGTTGGGGCTCACCTCGAGCTCGACGTAGTCCTTCCCGTCGCCGTTCGGGTCGAGGAACAGCTCAACGACGTCCTCGGTGTAGAGCGCGTCGTCGCGCTGGGTGAACGTGGACACGATGTCGTAGTCCTCCACGTCGAACATCACGTAGAGGGCCTGTTCGTCCCAGAGCATTCGGGCGTCCACGTCCAGGGGCGCCCGTCTCCCGCTGGTGGAGATCACGAAGTCGCGCAGGCGCTCGGCGCGCGCCCAGTCGGGCTCCTCGAGGCGGCTGTCGATTGCGATAGGCCCGCGCGCCTTCACCACGGTGGCTTCCGGGATCGAGGTCTCGGGGGCGCTGAGCCAGCCGGCCTGCCAGACCACGACTCCCATCGCGGCCACAGTCACGAGGGCCAGCAGCCCCGCCGTCCGCGGGGTCAGGCGGCCAAGCAGGCGCATCGCCTAATCCGGGTCGCAGGCGCCGTCACACACCGAACGCACCTCGCCCGTCTCCAGGAAGTCCCACAGCAGGTCTTGTCCCACCTCAGAGTCCCGTAGGTCCCTGTGGGTGTCGTGCTCGGCGGGCGGCGGCAGCTCGGGGTGCGGGTTGTCTGGCTTCTTGAAGTCCACCTCGACCACCGCCGAACCGGTGTGGGGGTACGGCACCTCGGCGAGCCCGAACACGGGTCGCACCGCCGGCGTCATGAGCGGCGCGCCGAGGCGCCTGCCCAGGAGGTAGCTCACCTCGTTGTGGACCTGCGCGTCCTCCTTGGCCACGTGGAGCAGCACCTCGTGCGGGATGCTGCCGGGGCGCCCTTCTCGCAGCCAGGTCGCGTGGACCAGCCCCTCCACGCGGTTAAAGCCCGTGCCGAGCAGCCCCAGCACCACGGACATCCCCAGCGGCTCGTCGTAGGCGTTGCGCAGCAGGCCCTCCCACATGGTGAAGTCGATGGACCGCTGGAGCAGGAAGGGGAAGGCGCAGCCGGGCACCCCGAGCACGCCGCGCTCGATGTCCGGGCTGCTCGCCATGATCAACGTGCCCAGCGTCCCGCCCTGGCTGTTGCCGTAGTAGCGGACCCGCGTGGGGTCGTAGACGGGCTTGCCGCCGGGCGCCACGTCGGGGTTGGCCTCCTCGAGGAACCGGCCCTTCAGGAGCTTCACGAGCGCCAGGTGGTTCATCACGCCCTGCATCACTTTGTCTGCGAACGTCGGGAACTTGCCGGCGTCCGTGAGCACGTTGGCCCCCCAGATCGCCACCTCCTCGCCCGACATACCCTGCATGTCGGCTGCCAGGATCACGAAGCCCTTGCGGTCCGCGAACTCCCGAATCCAGCCGCTCTCGGCCTCCGTCTTTTCGCCGAGGAAGCCGTGGCCGTACTGCAGCACCGAGGCGCTGCCCGGGTTCTGGAGCACCGAGTTCGGGATCTGCAGGGTGAACTGCACTGACTCGAAGCCCTCCGCCACCGGCTTGCCCTGCGCGTCTAGCCGCAGCAGCCGAAGCCCGGTGCCGTCGGGCGGCCCGAGCACCGAGGGGACCTTCGCCGTGGCCTTGACCATGACCCCGATCTTCTCGCTGGGATCCTTCTCTACGGAGTCGATCACGTATTCGGGGCCGTCCTCTGGGAGCGCGCCGAGCACCGCGTCCCGAACAGCGTAGAGGAGGTCGGCGCTGTTGGACTCGGAGGCCGTGGTGAACTCGAACGCCAGCTGCAGCTCGTGCCGCTTGAAGCCCGCGCTGACCAGGGGTGGGAAGACGCGCTGCTCGAAGCCGGCCCGCCGCGCCTGCAGCCCGCGGTAGGTGCTCGCGCTCTGGTTGGCCAGGGCCGCGAAGCCCTTTGGGGGCGGGAGGGTCTCTCCGGCGGCGTTGACCAGGCCCCGAATCCCCACGACGTACGTGCGCGCGAAGTCCAAGGCGCGTGCCGGGCGTAGGATCATGAGCAGCTCACCGTCCGGCAGGCGCGCGAGGTGATCCGGCTCCACCCAGTGCGGCACGCGCTCGCCGGTGGCGGCGTCCAGGATCACGGTCTTCGAGTCCTCGGCCAAGGAAGCCTGCGCGTCGAAGACCGGGGCTGTCCCCGCCAACGTGGCGCCGGGCAGCCGCACCAGGATGGGGCTCGAGAGCCCGAAGCCGTCGAACGACGAGAGGGGCTCGGGGCTCAGGGGCACGCCCGCCGTGCTCACCGGCAGGACGCCACCGGTGAAGTCGAGGCGGCGCTGCCCGTCCTTCTCGCGCCGAAAGAAGTCGGACGGGAAGGGGAGTAGGCAGTCGTCCGGGAGGAGGTTCTCGCACTCAGGGCGCCCCTCGGTCTCCTCGGTCAGGAAGTTGTTCTCGAGCGATGGGACAGGTGGCGCCGGGGCGTCGTCCGAGCCCGGTGCGTCGGTCACCGCCGGAACATCGTCACCGGGGGTCTCGGTCACGTCGTCCGCCATGGGTGCGCTCGTGTCGGGAGCGGCGGTGTCGGCGACGGGCGAGGTGGTCTCGGCGGTGCACGCGACGAAGAACAAGACGAGCAGGCGAGGGCGCATCCGACGACTCTACCGAAACCTACGGCGGCTCCAAGCCGCGAGGCCCAGGAGGAGCCACAGTGGCGCGTCCGACCGCTGCCCCGTGGCGCAACCGCCCCCGGGGAGCACGGTGCCGGTGGCGGGGCTGGCGGCGTCCGATTGCGGGTCTGCAGCGACGTCGCTTCGCCCCGCGCCTTCAAGTGGGGAAGAGCTCGCGTCGCCCGGTCCGGACGCGACGTCGGGCGCCGCCGTGGGCTCCACGGGGAGTGGGGCGCCGCCCGTGTCACCAGCGGGCTCCAACACGTCCTCGGGCGGCGGGGTCACCGCGGTGTCTTCGGCGGGCGGTTCCCAACTGTCCGCGACGGCAGGCGTCCCTCCGGTGTCTTTCTCGGGAGGCGGCGACCCAGCGTCCTTCTCGGGCGGTGGTGACCACGTGTCCTCGGCCGGGGGCGGAGTCCACGTGTCTTCCACGGGCGGATCCACCACGCCTGGGCAGGTGACGCCGCCCGGGAAGCCATCGGCCGGCGCGGCCTTGATTCGAGCGCCCGTCTGGGGGCCGTAGATGCCGTCTTCGTCGATGAGGTCGCCTGGGTTGTGGAGGTTCCAGAGCGCCTGGAATGCGCGGACGTCCTCGCCCTGCAGGTCTTTGGCGCCCGGCCCCACGTAGTCGAAGTGCACCGGATCCGACGACCCGAGCCAGTCGAAGTCGTACGCCGCCATCGTGTCGATCCAGTCGTAGGCGTCCGAGGTATCGAAGGCGAGCCCGCTCTCGTGGTTGGAGGACCCCGGCGGGGCGGCCAGCCCAATGCCGCAGAGCCCGCCCTGGTACCAGCGGTACAGGAGGTACTGCTGCACCACGGTGCGGAACATGCTGGTGATGTACAGGCTCTGGCCGTCCGCGGCGGTGGCGTCCTCGAACGCGTCGCGCGCGGCTGCCTGCATGAACGGGAACACCGCGGCGCCGAACTCGACGTTGGCTGACGGCGTCACCTCGGCCATCGAGCCGGGATTCAGGCAGTTCATCATCGCGACCACCTGCTCGGAGAGGCCCCACACCGACGTGGTGGAGCAGCTGGAGGCCACCTTCGACTCCACCGTGGGCCCGAGCGGGGCGTGGAGTCGCGCGAAGCGCTCGGTCGGCGCGTCGGGGGCTGCACAAGCGGTGAGGAGGAGGAGGGCGCGGCGCATAGTCGCGACCCTATCCAACCTGCGGGCGCACTGCGAGCGTCCCGACAGGGGCACCACGCTCATCCCCCCGCACCGGCGGATTTCTGGCGGCGCGCCGTGCGAGCCCGGAAGGCCGACACCAGAGCCAGTTTGGGCTAACCTCCCGCCATGATCGCCTTCCTCGTGCTCTCGGCCCTCACGGGCGCCCCCGCCTCGCCCCTCGCCGTTCTCCCGAACGACACGATGGCTGTGGTCTCGTTATCGAGCCCTGCTGGCCTCCTCGACAGTGTCGGAGCGCCCGCCGCCGTGGCCGCCATTCGGAAGGCCATGGGGAAGGAGTCGGTGCGTCTCGAAGAGGAGGTCCTCTTGGGCGCGGCGGTGCCGGCGAACTGGCGGGCGCACGGGCTGGACCCGCAGAGGCCCTTGGCGTTGAGCGTGTCGGTCAGCGAGGGCTATCCCGTGGCCGCGCTGACCGTGGCCGTCTCCGACGCCGCGGCGCTCGAGCGCGCGCTCGGTCAGTTGGCGGTGAGGGCGAAGACCCAGGTAATGGCTAAGGCGGTGGGCGACCACACCGTGTTACAGCTGAGCTCCGACGACCAGATGGCGGTGTTGCTTCGGGGCAGGTGGGCCACGCTGGTGATGGGGAACAGCCCAGAGTCCCTCGCGGGATTCGTGGCGCGCCTCGCGCAGCTGCCCGAGTCCGAGGCGCTGGATCCCGCGCTCTCGGGAACGGGACCGCATGGCGGCGGCCTCGTCAGGCTCTCGGCGCTGGCGGCAGCGCTAGATGCGTTCTCGGGCACGGGGCCCGAACGGAGTCCCGCGAAGCTCATCGCCAGCGGACTTGGCGATCTCCGCTTCGGTCTCGACCTGACGCGGGGCCTCGAGGTGGAGGTGCACGCCACTTTCCACGAGCCGAACCCTTGGGTCGACGCGCTCGTGTCCCAGCCTGGAGGCTTCAGCGTGTTGTCAGCGGCACACAAACCGCTGCACTTCGTGTGTGGGGTTCGCGTGGACCCCGTGCGTTTCAACGCGGCGGTGACGGCGCTCGCCGAGGGCATGCGCGCTAGCGACGAGCTCGAGAAAGCGAAGGCCGCGCTGCGCGAAGAGACGGGTTACGACTGGGACAAGGACCTGGTCCCCATCTTCACCGGCGAGCTCGGCTTCGCCGTCGCGGGGAAGCTCACCGAGGCCGAGCGACGCGAAGACTTTCCGTTCACCGAAGGGGGCGCGGTCACCATCGGAGTGGTCGAGTCCCTTGCGGCCACCTTCCTCGAGAAGGTGCTCGCCGAGATGGGCTTCGACAAAGACCCGGGAGCGGCGTGGCGGGTGCGTCCGCGCGGCTCGGTGCCGATGCACTTCGCCCTGGAGCGCGGCGTCCTCATCGTCTCCGAGACCGTTGCAGCCGTGGAGCGGTTCCTGACGCCGCAACCGCACCGTCTCGATCCCACCCGCGAGCTGCTCGCCGGGGAGCACGTCGCGATCCTGGCGTTCGACGCCGCGTGGGCCCTCCGTGAGGAGGTCTTCGAGTCGGCAGCCGTGGCCTACGCCGAGCCCGACGAACCCCCGGCCTCCAAAGCGCTCGCGGCGAATCAAGCGAAGATCGACGCCGTGCAAGCGAAGCTCGCGGCGATCCGAGCAGCTGACCGCGCCAACGACGAGAAGGACCTGACCGCGCTGGCGCGTGTCCTGGGCACCACCTGGTTCACGGTCGACCGCTCGTCGACAACGGGGAGCGCAGAGGCGAACCCTGAGGCCTCGCCTGACGCCCCGGTCGCCAACACGAGGTCGGACCGGCTGGTGATTCGCGGAGGCCAGCGGCTCGCGTCGGAGTCACCCGCGGCCTTCGTCAAGGACGCCACCCGCCTCGTCTTGCGCCAGATCGCCGCCCAGGCCACCCGGCGCAAGAAGACGGCCCCACTCTACGAGCGGCTGCAGCGCCTCTACGAGGAGCGGAGCAAGCTCTACTAAGGGAGGAGCTCTCCCGCGGCCGAGTCAGCGGAGCCAGCCGCCCACGGCGTTGACCAGCTCCCGCGTGACGCCGCCGAGGCGCAGGACGTTGGCGGAGCCGATCACCACGAAGTGCAGCCGGGCGCGCGACACGGCCACGTTCACGAGGTTGTGGCGCTGGTTCAGGAACGGGAGCGAGCGCGGCTCGGTGACCACCGAGGAGAACACGACCACGTCGCGCTCGCCGCCTTGGAAGCGGTGTACGGTCCCCGTGGTGAGGGCCCCTCGGGTGCCGGCGAAGAGGTCGACTTGAAGCGCCGCCGACTCGTTCTCGCCGTCGTCTAGGGGGAGCCCCTCCGCCTTGAGCGCGTCGCGTAGCGCCCGCAGCTGCCCGCGATAGGGCGTGAGCACGGCCACCTGGCCGGGGTCGACCCCGAGCCGCACGCACTCGGCCACGAGGCCCACGGCGGCGCGGACCTCCGCCGGGTTGCGCCAGCTGCCGTACCACGGCTCCTGGTTGCCGCTGGCGACGTCGATCCCGAGCACGGGCTCGCGAAGCCGGGGCGCGATGGTGCCGAGGGAGCGCCGCGGCGTGTGGACCCGGAGCTCATAGCCGCAGAGCCGGTTCGACACCTCGATGATCTCCGGTTGGCAGCGAAAGTGGTCGCGCAGCCGCGGTACGTCCGACACCGCCTGGACCGCGAGCGCTTGGGCCGAGAGCAGGGTGTTGGAGACAGCGCGGTAGGGCTCGAGCGCCTCCAGATCCACGCGCCCGCGGGCACGGCGGACCACCCGCTGCTCCTCGCGTGAGTCCACCTCGATCACCGGCTCGAGCTGGTTCGTGTCGCCGATGATCAGCGCGTTCTCTGCTCGGAGGAGCGCCGTGATCGCGTGCGCGGGGTGACACTGCCCGGCTTCGTCGATCACCACCCGACCGAGGGATCCGGGGCGCGCTGGGAAGACGCTGGGCACCGAGAGGAGCGTGCAGCCCCACACCGGGAAGAGGCGGAGCAGGTCTTTCCAGACGCCCCCGCGCTCGGCCAGCAGGCGCAGCGTGCCCCGGGTGTCGAACTCGCGCATCGCGGCCCGGCAGGCCTGCCCGAGCCGATCGCGGTGACGCGCCGCCCACGACTCGCGCGCGGCCAGCGCGAGCGGATACAGACCCTCACTGAGCCGCTCGACGTCGCTGCGGACCGAGTCGAGCTCCTCGACGGGGGAGGCCTCCTCGAGCTCTCGGGCCAGCTCCTCCTCCCGCCGCGTGAGGCTGGCCAGGGTATCCCGGTGCCGCGCGGCCTGCCCCAGCTCGTCGGCCAGCTCCTCCTCGAGCTCGCTCAGCGACTCCCCGAGCAGCTCCACATACGGGACGAGGTCCGTGTCTTCCGCCGGGACCTCCAGATCCAGATCGAGACCCCGAGCCGCGGCGAGCTCCTCTACGGCTCCTTCGAGGCCGCTGGCCAGGGCCCCAAGCCGCTGCCGTGCGTGCGCGTAGACCTCGGCGCTGCCTGCCGGGCGCGGCGAGCCTTCGCCGGTGGGCCTCCGTTCGCCCTTCGCCAGCTTCTTCAGGGTGGTCTGAGCCGACCGGGCCGCCCCCTGGACCAGCGCGAGCAACTCCGGCGGCGGCGCCTCAGGCGGCGGCTCCCCGTGCCCGTCGAGCTGCCGTCGTAAGTCCGCCAGCTCGCGCCTCGCCCGGTCGCGGCCGTCCTTGTCGCGCCCGGCCTTCTTGAGCCGCCGAAGCAAGGCGCGGAGCGGCGAAAAGGCGGCGGCGAAGCGCTCTTCGGCGGCCCGGTCCACCTGCGCGCGCTCGAGCCAGGCGCTCGTCCGCGCCAGCGTGTCGCGGGTGGTGGTGTTGAGCACGATCCGCGAGCCCACGCGCAGCGCCACCGGCAGCCGCTCCGGAGGCAGCTCGAGCCCGAGCGGCCCGGTGACGTTGTCGACCGCCCGGTTGTTGGTGGACGTGACGAACAGCAGCGGTCCGTCCGGCAGCTCGTCGAGGTCGTCCAGCTCGCTCATGCGCTCGACCACCGCGTGCGCGGCCAAGGCGAGGATGAGGGCGGTCTTGCCGGTGCCCGGCGGGCCCTCGGCGACGGTGAGCGGAGAGGCGAGCAGCCGATCGGCGACCAGGCGCTGCTCTGGCGTGAGCGCAGGCCCGTGCGTGGCGACGAGGGTGCCGAGGCGCGCCGGGCGCGGCTCGCGCAGGAGGTAACGCGACAGAGGGCCCTCGCGGGGCAGCTCGGGTCCGTCTTCGCGCAGGAGTTCCTCGATGTCGCGCTGCAGGTGGTGCGTGGCGTAGACGGCGCCGCCATCCCACGCGAGGCCCATCGGAAAGACCCGGACCTCCGCCCCCCGATCGATCACCACCTGGGCCAGGCGGCCCACGGGGTCTGCGCCGAGGTCGGGCGCCTGGTCGAAGAACGCAGGCTCGAGCGCCGTGTCGGGCTGCACTGCCAGCAACGCCGCAAGCGCGTTGACCACTGACTCGGGCGTCCGCGCCGGGACGTCCCGCAGCCAGCGCCCGAACACGCCCACCTGCTCCTCCTGGACGGCCAGCAGCCTCGACAACGCGTTCTCATCGACGGCGTACGGGGTCTCGGTGTCGAGCTCGGGCAGCGTGAGCGAGAGCGCAACGGGCGGCGGCGGCAGCACGCCGGCCTCCCGTTCGCGGCGCTTCGGCGGCACGAAGGGCTCGCCGAGGCCATCCAGCACGTCGAGGCGCTCCAGCGGGAACCTCAGCAGGGTGAACAGCTCTCCTCGCCGCGCGTGGTACAGCACCGGGAAGCCCATCATGACGTGCGCGGAGCTGTCTTCTGCTTCGGTCGCGCTGGCGTCGCGATCTTGGGGGCGCCGACGGAAGCGCTCCTCGCGGTAGCGCTCGGAGAGCCAGTGGTCGAAGAAGCCCACCCGGTCAGCGCTGAGGTCTAGGCGGAGCAGCCGTCGCCGGCGCAGCAGCGCGTCCTCCGTGCCCTCGAGCGAGAGCGGCACCTTGAAGTAGATCTGGCCGCGGTCCGGCGCGGCGAGGTTGGGGGCCCGATCGGCCGGGGAGGGAGGCGCGGCCTTGATCGTGAGCGACAGCGCCTCCTCGTGGCGGATCATGAGGAGCCAGTATCGGACGATGTCCTCGATGGTCGGTCGCGGCACGCGCGAGGGGTATCACCTTCGCCAGAGCACGGGAAGGATGTTCAGTGGTTTGCTGCCCCGAGACCCGTCCGGTACACAGAGAGCCTCGCTACGATGGTGTCGGGGGGCGGCCCCACGCTCGGCGTTGTGCTCGAGCAGGTCGCCAGACACCACTCTGTGCCGCCCCCGTGGGCGTCGCTCGGGGAGGTCCTGATGCGCTTGCTAGTAATCACCGGCGTGTTCGCCCTCGCGTGTGCCTCCGGGGCGGAGCGAAACGAGGCCGCAGACACCTCGGGACCCACCGAAACCAGCGACGTGGGCACGCCCGAGCCCGCCGTAGCACCTGAGTACCCGGATCCGCCTTGGACAGAGCCGCCGCCTCCCTCCGAGGCGGAGGTCTTGGTTGCGCTCGGGGCCGCGCGCGGCCGGGCCGAGGCCGCCCTCGGAGCGGCGTTGCCAGAGGTGCAAGCGGCGGTGGACGCGCACGGGCCCGGGGTCGCGGCGGCCTTCGTTGGCGCGCTCGAGCTGGAAGCGGCGCTCTGGGTCCTCACGGCGCCAGACGCGGACATATCGGCGCGGGTCTCGGCCGCGGGCGTGTTGGCGCTGTCGGCGGAGACGGCGGCCGAGGCCGAACTGCTGGCCCGCGCCGCGCTCGCGCACGAGAGCACAACCCCAACGCTCACCACCACGCGCCGCGTCGCTGCGGCTCACGCCAACCTGGGAGCGGCCCGTCTCCTGCTCGGCAACGCGCCCGGCGCCGTGGCGGCGTATCGGGGCGCCCTGGACGCGTTCCCTACGGACCCGCACTACCTCATCGGTCTGGCCGCCGCCCTGCACGCCGCGGGCAACGACGTCCCGGCCCTCCTTGCTGCGCGTCACGCGGCCTCGCTCGGGGGCCCCGCCGCCGCGTGGGTCAAGGCGCTCACCGCCGCCGTCTCCCAGGGCGTGGAGCTCGCGCCGGGGACGCGCCTCGAGACCAAAGCCGACGGCCACGCGTTTCCGGCCGTGGGCGCGCAGTGGCTGGGGATGACCGTGCTGTCGGCAGACACAGACGGGACCTTGACCATGAGCGCGCCCCCCTTCGAGCCCCGAGGCGTGGCCGACCTCCAGCGCCTCGAGTGCGCCGAGGTCACCGAGGGTGTGGGCGGGGCTACGGCCGAGTTCCCGTGCCCCGAAGGGGGCGTCAGCGGCGAGCCCATCGGTGCCTGGTACGGCCCGCAGCTGGGTGGCATTCGGATGTCCGTGCCCTCGGGCACCCTCTGCGACGAGGCGCTCGTGGCGGCCTTCGATCCCGAGCCCACGCCGCTGCGCTTCGACACCAGCTTCGGTTATCCCGACCCGCTCGAGGCCTACGCCGCAGGGCTGCACCTCGCGGTGATTCGCAGGCTGGACGCGATAGCAGACACCTACGGCGTCGGGGGGCTCGCTTCCGCGGCCGCCGCCTGCGGCGACAAAGGCCCGGTCCAGCCCAAGTTCGAGGAGCTGGACCAGGTCGCGCGGGCGGACTGCGGGCCCTGCCTCTGCGCCAACGACCCCGACTGCGCCGATTGCTGGTCGGAGGCCAGGAAGGCCTGCGACTCCCTGTACGACCTCGCGATAGGCCTGGTCGCGTCGGAGGAGGCGCGGGCCCGCCGTGACGACGCCCCGCTGCGGCGCTCGGTCGAGCACTTCCTGACGCTGTTTCCGCCCCTGTGGGCGGCGGCGCGAGGTGTGGAGGCCTGTGACGCCGAGTGCGGTGCCACCCTCGCGGAGCACCCCGTGCTCACGTTCCTCGACACGCTGGGCGGGCGCGTGCCGCAATACCTCACCGAGACGCGAGAGCAGGCCGGTACGGCGTGGGAGCGCTGCGTCGCGCGCATCCCCCCGTACTGTCCCGAGCGCGGGCCCGCGCCACCCGGCGGCAGCAGCGACACCGTGGCCTGCCTCTGCCTCGGCGTGGGGCCGCTCGAGTACTGCGTCGCCGCGGACGGCACGGTCACGATCACGGTCACCGCCATAGCGGCCGTGGGATTACAGGCCAACTTCGACGCCGCGAGCCCGTCGGTCCGCCTGGGGTTGGGCGCCGGCGCCGGCTTCAGCGTGGGGCCGGCCTCGGTGGGTGTGAGCGCGATGGCGTGGTGGGATGCTTCCACGAACGCGTGGGTCTCTGGTGATCTCTCGGCGGACTTCGGGCTCGAGACACCCGGTGGGGGCGGCGTCGGAGGCGCCTTCAGCTGCGACGCCTGGAAGAGCGGTCAGGAGCTGCTGGACGGGGACTCTCACATCGTCGAGGCCACGCCGGCCCCCCCTGGCGAGTGAGCGCGAGGCCCCCGGCCTGACCGGCGGGCCTGACTGAGGCGCTCAGGTCTTGGCGATCCGCGTGAGCCCGCCCATGTACGGCACGAGCGCCTCGGGGATCCGCACGCTGCCATCGGCCTCCTGATAGTTCTCCAGGATCGCCACGATGGTGCGGCCGATCGCGAGCCCTGAGCCGTTGAGCGTGTGTACGAAGCGCGGGCGCTCCTCCGGGCCGGGCCGGTAACGGATGTTGGCGCGGCGCGCCTGGAAGTCCTCGC
>SXOO01000028.1 GCA_005776725.1 Pseudomonadota bacterium
CCCTGCCGTGGCCCGGGGCGGGGACGACGGGGTTGCCTACGGCCGTTTCGCGGGCACGCGCCTGCCCACGGAGGCCGAGTGGGAGAAGGCCGCGCGCGGCACGGACGAGCGCCTGTTCCCTTGGGGAAACGACTGGGACCCGACCATCGTGAACCAGCACGACGACGCCGACGGCTTCGCGACCACGGCGCCCGTGGGCAGCTACAAGAAGAACGTGAGCCCCTATGGCGCCTACGACATGGCTGGGAACGCCTGGGAGTGGACCCACGACTTCCACGGCTTCACGTATTACCGGCACTCCCCGCCCAAGGACCCGCAGGGACCCGGGGGTGGCGTGAAACACACGATGCGCGGCGGGTCGTGGATGTATGACGTGCCCTTCTTCGTCACCACGCACAACCGGAGCCCGGGGCGGCCCTGGATCCGTAAGAAGTACGTCGGGTTTCGGTGCGCCAAGAGCCTCTGACGGCCCAGCGGCTTGTGACGAGACGCCCCTTCTCCTAGGCTGCGCGCCCGGAGGCACTCCCCATGAGCCATGACGCCCTCGCGTTCGTCCACACAGACTCCGCTCCCAAGGCGGTGGGCCCGTATAGCCAGGCGGTCATCGCGACCCGCGGCGGCGCGATGGTCTATTGCGCCGGGCAGATCCCGCTCGACCCCGCCACGATGACCCTCGTCACCTCCGGTATCTCGGACGAGACGCGCCGCGTGCTCACCAACCTCCGAGCGGTGCTCGAGGCCGCCGGCGCGCGGCTCGACACCGTGGTGAAGACCACGGTGTTCCTCACCGACTTGGCGGACTTCGCCGAGATGAACGCCGTCTACGCCGAGGTCTTCGGAGATCACCGCCCGGCGCGCTCGACGATCGCGGTGAGCGGGCTCCCGAAGGGCGCGCGCGTGGAGATCGAGGCCATCGCCGCGGTCGCGTCCCCGTGACCGGCGCGGAGCGGCTGCTGGCCGCCTTCGCGTCCCAGAAGCCCCTGGTCACCTACCTCACGGCCGGTGATCCCGACCTCGGGCGCACGGCCGAGCTGATCGAAGCGGTGCACGCGGGCGGCGCCGGGATCCTGGAGCTCGGGGTGCCCTTCTCGGATCCCAGCGCCGACGGGCCGCCGCTGCAGCGCGCCGCCGAACGCGCGTTGGCCTCCGGGACACGCCTCGTCGACGTGCTGGCGCTGGCCCGGAAGGCGCCGCTCCCCACGCTGCTCTTTGGTTATCTGAACCCGTTCCTGCAATACCGCTCGCCCGCCGACGGCGCGCGGGGCCTCGTGGCGCTCGCTCGAGATGCGGCCGAGGCCGGGATCGCTGGCGTCCTGGTGGTAGACCTGCCGCCCGAGGAGGCCGGGCCGCTCTTGGCCGCCCTGCGCACCTACGGGCTCGCGCTGATCCCGCTGGTCACGCCGGTGACGCCGGACGAGCGCGTGCGCCTCGCCGCGTCCAATGCCGACGCGTTTCTCTATTACGTGAGCGTCACCGGGGTCACTGGCGGCGCCCTCGGTGACGACCGCGCGGCGCTGGAGCGCGTCGCCGCGGTCCGGGAGTTGGCTCAGAAGCCGCTGGTGGTCGGCTTTGGGGTGCGTACCCCCGCGGACGCCGCCCGCATCGGCCGCGTGGCCGACGGCGTGGTGGTGGGCACGGCGCTGGTGGCGTTGGCGCACGAGACCGGCGACCCCGAGGCGGTCCGGGCTGCGGTCGCGGCTCTCCGCGCCGCGTTCTGAGCCGGTGCGTGCGGGCCCCCTAGCACTGTAGGGATCCCGCACGGACCACCGCTCACGCTATGGCGGGCTCGGCGGGCCGGGGGGGGGGCCGCCGCCGCCGGGTGCCTCGCCGCCGCCGGCCGGTCCGCCTCCGAGGTTCGCGTCGAAGCAGATCTGCAGCACCTTCCCGGTGGCCGGTAGGGGATCGAGGAGCTGCACGCGATTCGTGGCCGGATCGTAGGTGTAGGCCACGCCGTTCGCGAGCGCTGCCCCGTCGTAGCTCACGGTGACGGTCCCGAGGAGCGGGAACTGAGACAACGCGAAGCTGGTGCCCGCGTCCTCTGCCACCTGCCCGAGCTGCGGGTAGCTGTTGGTCCATGAGGTGGTGCAGATGTCGTAGCGTACCCCGCCCGACTGCACCGCGAGGTCGATGTAGTCCTGGCCGGCTTCGAGCGCGCAGGAATTGCCGTCGAAGCCCACGAACGCGTGAAACGCCCAGTTCTCGTAGCCGGGGCGGTTGGCGAGGAAGAACGTGAACGCCTCGTCCGTGACGTCGCTCACGTCGTCGGAGAAGACGACGAACTGACGGCTGGAGACGGGCCGCATGAACGCCTCGAGCTCGTCGATGTGGCTCATTACCATCACCAGCGCGTTGTGAGAGGCCACCTGCTCGTCGACCTGGCGGAAGACGGCGCTGTTCTCGCAGTTCGGGCCGGCCAGCGGGGGATCGATGCACAGCTGATTCACGCCCTTCTTCCGCGTGGCGATGAGGCTCACGCGGTAGTCGATGCCCGCGGTGCCCAGCCAGGTGGCAAGGTCGTTCAGGTACTTCCGCACGAGCGGCAGCTCGTCGTTCATCGACGTGGACTGGTCCACCACCACCACGAGATCGAGGGGGAGCGTGGTGGAGGTGAAGGGGTGGTCCTCGCACTTGTGCACCACACACGCGTGGGCTACGCAGGTCTCGGTGGTGGTCGGGTTGCCGTCCTCGCAGTCGGCGTCGGTGACACAGCAGCCGTTGCTCTCCTCGTTCTTACAGACGTTGAGCTCCGGGTCGCACGTGTCCGCCGTGCAAGGGGCCCCGTCGTCGCACTCGAGGTCTTCCGAGCAGCAGCCGGGGATCTCCTTGTTGAAGCACTCGCCCTCCTCACAATAGTCTTGCGTGCAGTCGTCCATGTCGTCGCAGTTCTTGGTCTCCTGCTGGCACGTGGCGAGGTCCACTGCGCAGAAGAACGACAGGATGCACTCGGTGATCTCCACCTCGCAGTCCGAGTCGGTGTCGCAGCAGCCCTTCGGCGTGGGATCGAGCGGGTGCTCGCAGGTCTGGTCGGTGCAGAGGTCCTTCGTGCACGCGTTCTTGTCGTCGCACTGGACGTTGGTGAGGCAACACTCCGGGACCGGCGTGATCTCGCAGGTGGCGTTGTTCGAGTTGCAGATGCCCAGGATGCAGATGTTCCCGGTGTTGCAGTCGGTGTCTGACTCGCAGCAGCCGAACTCCTCGGGGTTCGGGGCGAAGGCGCAGAGCCCGTCCACGCAGGTGTCGAGGGTGCAGACGTTGCCGTCGTCGCAGTCGGCGTCCTTGTTGCAGCAGTTCTCGGTATAGATGGCCTGACAGGTGCTCTTCTCGAGGTTGCACGTACCCTCCACGCAGGGGATGTTCACGAGGCACTCGAGATCCGAGCTGCAGCACCCCTCGATCTCCTTCACCACCGAGTACTCGCAAGTGCCCGACTCGCAGGCGTCCTTCGTGCAGGCGTTGAGGTCGTCGCAGTCAGAGCTGGACTCGCAGCACTTGGCGCCCGTGGGGTACTGGCACTTGCCGGAGATGCACCGGTTCTCCGTGCAGGGGTCGAAGTCGTCACACTGCGAGTCTGTGGAGCAGCAGCCGGGCAGGAACTTGTAGGAGCACTGGTCCTTGACGCAGCTGTCCACGGTGCAGGCGTTGTTGTCGTCGCAGTCGGTGTTTACGGAGCAGCCGCCGGTGGCTTCACACGGGACGACCCCCGGCCCCGAGGCGCAGTTGGGCAGACCGGCGAGGACGCCCGAGTTTCCGTTGTCACCCGCGGGGCGCGCGAAGCCGCCGGGCGCGAGGCTACCGGCGCAGGGCTTGTAGACCTCGTAGGTGCTGGGAACGGCGGCGTCCAGGAAGAGCTGGACCACGGCCACGTCGCAGAGCACCGCCGGAGACGAAATCGAACGGATCGCGAGCGGCGCGTCGCCCTCCTCGTGGACCTCCAGCGCCTCCGCGTTGCCGGGATCGAACGACCACGAGGTCCAGTGGCGACCGCCTCGAAGCGCGGTGTTCCCGTCCCAGTCCCAGGATACGCCGTGGACCCTCCCGTCCGCGCCCCAGGAGAGGGCCGAGGTGGTGCCCTCGATCGCGACCGAGCGCACGGTGGACCCGGTGCTCGGGTTGAAGACTCGCACCCAGCCGGCGCCGCCCACAGCGAGGAACCACTTCTGGCCGAGGAGGGCAGTGACGGGGGGCGCCCAGATCGGCCCCGGTGGCTCCAGCGCGAAGGGGAGCTCGGCGGGGCTCGCCCCGAGCGTGAACAAGCGCACGGCGGTGCCCAGGGCACCGGGCCCATCGCCGATGCCACGGACGACCACGGCGAGCTGCGATGGTCCCGAGCGCGCCAGCGCCGTCGGCCGGTCGGGTGTGGTGTCAGCGGAGCCGTTGAGGAAGAGCCCCGTGCCGCCCCCGGTCGTGGCGCCCACGATCGCGATACCGCCATCGAGGCCGATCGCGTAGCGACCGTCGCCGACGTACGCGGCCGGCGTTGTCGGCGTGCCGGCGAGCGTGATCTGAGAGGTCACCGCGCCGGAGCGCGTGTCGACCAGGCGGAGAATCCCCGTGGCGCCTGCGGTGATGGGCAGGAGGGCGAAGTCCTCGACTCGGGTCGGCGCCTGGCAGGTACCGGTGAAGTCCGCGGTCCATGCCGGCGCGCCGGTGGTGGTGTAGGCCCGCAGCTGGCAGCCAGCCAGCGGCGCCGCCGGCCCTGTGGTGTCGCCACCCTCGACTGGATCGGCCGCGGTGACATGGTTCACGGCGAGCATGAACCCGGCGCGCCCTGCGGAGGGGATCGGATGGAGCGCGCAGTCTTTCGCCGTTCCCTTCGCGTCGAAGTCGAGGTCTTCCGCCAGATCGAGGAGGAGGTTGTTGTTCAGGTCCCAGCAGAGCAGCCCGCTCTCAATCGCGACCGGAGACGTGGGGACCTCGTCAAGCGTGAAGGTGGTCACCTCGATCGGGAGGCCGCCGACCAGCTGAAACGAGAGCCCGCGGCCATCGACCGTGGCCAACACGTCGCCGACCACCGCGGGCAACCATGAAGCGAACGGGGTGGCGAACGGCGCGGGGGGCTCGGGGACGTCTGGCACATCGGGCGGCTCGCCGGGGTTGTCGGATGAGTCCCCCGAGCTGTCAGCCGGCTGCGGGACGTCTGCCGCGAGCACATCGAGCGAGACCTCCGAGTTGATGTCGGGCTGCGCCGCGATGTCGTCGCCCCCCGTCGAGACATCGTCTGCGCCGCTGGGGCCGGGGGCCGGCTCATCGCCTCCGCAGCCGGCCGACCCAAGGGCGGCGAAGGTGAGGACGACGAGGACGAATCTGGCGCAGTCTCGCATGCGCCGCAGTGTACTGACGGCGCCTGGGGGCGTCAGCAGATCTTGTGGCGACCGGCCTCGGTGGTATACCCGCCGCGACGGTGCCGCCGATCATTCGGGACCCCTCCGGCAACTCACTGCGGGTGGGCTCGGGCCCGCCGCGAGACCGGCTCGGGCCCGCGCACCGCGAGCGCGACGAGAACGCCCCAGGAGACCTGGTGACACTGCCCCTCCTCCCGATCGTCCAGCCCACCCTGCCAGACACCGAGCGCCTGCTCGAAGACTTCCGCGCGGTGCTCGGGAACCCGAAGGTCACCGTCGGGCGGTACGTGAAGGAGCTGGAGGAGGCCGTGATTCGGCTCACCGGAGCCAAGCACTGCGTCGCGGTGTCGTCTTGCACCGCCGGGCTCATGCTGGCCGTCTCTGCCTTCGACATCGGCCCCGGCGACGAGGTGATCCTCCCGCCCTTCACGTGGACGTCCACTGGGCTCTGCGTGCTCTGGCGTGGCGCCACGCCAGTCTTCGTAGACGTCGAGCCAGGCCGCTTCACCCTGGATCCCGCGGCCTTCGAGCGCGCCATCACGCCGCGCACTCGTGCGGTGATGCCCGTCACGGTCTTTGGGGTCCCCCCCGAGATCGACGCCATCGAGGCGATCGCCCGCCGCCACGGCATCCGGGTGATCTACGACACGGCTCAAGGGCTCGGCTCAACGTATCGAGGGCGTCCGCTCGGCGGCTTCGGCGACGTGGAGGTGTTCTCCATGAGCCCCACCAAGGTGGCCACCTCGATCGAGGGGGGGCTCCTCACCACGAACGACGCGGCGTTGGCCGAGACGCTCGGTCGCATGCGGGACTACGGAAAGGCCGCCGACGGCGACATCGACCGGCTCGGGCTCTCGGCGCGGCAGAGCGAGCTGCACGCCGCCGTCGGCCTGCGGTCCGTAGAGGCGCTGGGCGCCTGCGTCGCGGCCCGAAGCCGACTCACCACGCAGTATCGCGAGGGGCTCCGAGGACTGCGAGGGGTCTCGTTCCACGAGGTCCCCGCGCACACCACCACCTCCTGGAACTACTTCACGCTCTTCCTCGGGCCCGAGGCCGTGTCCACCACGCAGGCCGTTCACGACGCGCTCGAGGCCCAGGGGATACAGACGAAGCGGTACTTCTACCGTGCGCTCCACCATCAGACCGTATTCGCGGGTGTGCCAGGCGTAGCCGGACTCCGACTCCCGGTCGCTGACTACGCGTCGGCGTCTGGGCTCGCGCTCCCGCTCTACTCCCACATGGGCGACGGCGACGTGGCTCGTGTGATCGCGGCTGTGCGGGGGGTCCTCGCGTGACCGAAGCGCGCCGCGTCCTGGCCGTCCGCTCGCTCGTGATCGTGCACGATCTCGTGGTGGTGGGCTTGTCGTGGGTGCTCGCGTTCCTGCTCCGCTACGACTTCAGCCCGCCCGAGTCGGTGCCGCTGCTGCTGCTGTGGTCCACGCCAGTCGCGATCGGGGTGTTCGGAGCCGCGTTCCGCTGGTCGCGCATGTACGCCGGGATCTGGCGCTACGCCTCGCTGCCGGACCTCGTTCGGATCGGCAAGGCGGTCGCGCTGGGCACCGTGGTCATGGTGGCCATCCTGTTTGCGGCCGTCCGCGGCGGCGACATGCCGCGGTCCGTCATGATCATCCATCCGCTGCTCCTGGGTCTTGCGCTGGGCCTGCCGCGGATCTTGAATCGCTTCAGGCACCTTCGTCGCGAGGTCACCACGGTCTCCGTGGACGACCGGCGGCGGGTGCTGATCATCGGCGCCGGCGACGCGGCCGAGCTGCTCCTGCGGGATAGCCGGCGCGCGGACGCCCGCTTCCGTGCGGTGGGCCTGCTGGACGACGACGTGAGCAAGCAGGGGCTGCGCATCCATGACGTCCCGGTTCTCGGAGGCATCGAGGAGCTCGCCGCCGTGGTCGAGCGCCTGACTGAGGGGAAGCAGCGGCCCGAGGAGCTGGTGATCGCGATCCCCTCGGCCACGCCCGACACGATGCGGCGCATCGTGGCGCGTTGCGAGGCGTCAGGCGTGCCCTTCAGGGCAACCCCTTCGCTCGACGACATCGTCACGGGCCGGGTCAAGGTGGGCGAACTCCGCGAGGTGACGATCGAGGACATCCTGTCCCGAAAATCCGTGCGGCTGGACGAGACCGCCATCCATAAGCTCCTCACGGGGAAGCGCGTGGTGGTCACCGGCGCGGGTGGGTCAATCGGCTCAGAGCTTTGCCGGCAGATCGCCCGCTTCTCGCCCGGCCGACTCGTGCTCTACGAGCTCTGCGAGTTCAACCTGTACGAGGTCGATCGCGAGCTGGGGCGGCTGTTTCCGGGTGTCTCGCGCCGCGCGGTGCTCGGCGACGTCAGAGACGCCGCTCGGGTTCGCGCGGTGTTCGAGGAGGAGCGCCCCGACATCGTCCTCCACGCCGCCGCGTACAAGCACGTGCCATTGGTCGAGGAGAACCCGGCCGAGGGGATGCTCAACAACGTCGGTGGGACACGCACGGTCGCCGCGGCGTGTAGCGAGGCCCGCGTGGGCACCTTCGTGCTCGTGTCCACCGACAAGGCTGTGAACCCTGCCAACGTGATGGGCGCCACCAAGCGGTTGGCCGAGATCTGCTGCCAGCACCAGCAGGTCGCCGCGGGGAATCGCACGGCCTTCATCACCGTGCGCTTCGGCAATGTGCTGGGGAGCGTCGGCAGCGTAGTCCCCCTGTTCCGGGAGCAGATCCGGCGCGGCGGTCCAGTCACCGTGACCCACCCGGACATGCAGCGTTACTTCATGACCATCCCGGAGGCCGCACAGCTGATCCTCCAGGCCGGGGTGCTGGGACGCGGGGGCGAGATCTTCGTGCTCGACATGGGGAAGCCGGTGCTCATCGTGGAGCTCGCGCGCGACCTCATCCGTCTCTCCGGCAAGGAGCCCGACGTCGACATCAGCATCGAGTACACGGGGTTACGCCCCGGCGAGAAGCTGTTCGAGGAGCTGCTGTACGGCAGCGAGTCGCTGCTCGATGGTGGTCACGAGAAGATCTTCCTGTCCAGGCAGCGGCCGCCAGAGAGCCAGGGCTTCGACCGGCGCGTGGAGCGCCTCCTCGCTGCGTGCCAGGAGCGCGATGAGCCGCAGGCCGTGGGCGTGTTGCGCGAGCTCGTCCCGGAGTTTCTGCCGGCGGCGAACGGCGTGGCTGCGGGCGTGGAACCCACACGCACGCCCTCGCGCGTCTCGCTCCACGCCGTCACGGCGCGCGGCGCGGCCTGACAAGCGGGTTTCCTCAGACCTTGGGCGGCGGCCGCTCGTTCCGTGTGGCGACCCAGATCCCGGCGTCTGAGTTGGGTATCCAGCCGCAAAACTCACCCGAAAGGTGGTGGGTCCAACGATACCCAGTTGCAGGCCTAATCCGGGTTGTGCATTGTGGCGATGGGTGAGTGGGGCGTCCCTTGCGAGAGGTCGGGAGGGCGTCCGAAGGCGGCCGCAGTGAAGCGGTCGTCCGGGTGCGGGTTGTTCATCCCGCGCTTGGCGTCGATGCCTCGGGCCGGTTTTTCTTGGCCCAGGGAGCGTGGGGGCCTGGCTCCACGAGGACTTTTCCGGTTCGATGCGAACCGCTGACTTCGGAGGTCTCATGACACGTAATTTGATGGCCGCGGCCGCACTGTCACTCCTCGTTGCCGGCCCTGCGCTTGCGAAATGCAATTGGCACAAGCCGAAGAGCAAGACGGAGGTGTGCCTACAGCATCCCGTGAAGGGCTACCACGTCATCAAGGTCCCGCAGCACGCGGCCAACTTCATCATCAAGCACGTCCCGGGCGCCTTGTTGGCCTCGGAGTGGTCGCCAGACGCTGACGGCGACTCCTACGGCGATCCGGCGGGCGCCATCCGCAAGTGCCCCGCACCCGGCTACGTCGACAACACCGGCGACTGCAACGATGCCGACGCTGGGATCAACCCGGAGGCCGAGGAGGTCTGCGACGGCAAGGACAACTCCTGCAGCTCGATCGTCGACGCGGGCTTCCCCGACTTCGACGGCGACACTTTGAAAGACTGCGTGGACCCTGACGACGATGGCGACGGCGACCCGGACGCCACGGACTGCGCTGCGTTCAACGCGTTCATCTACCACGGCGCGCCCGAGGTCTGCGACGGTATAGACAACTCCTGCAGCGGGATCGTCGACGCGGGCTTCCCCGACTTCGACGGCGACAACCTGAAAGACTGCGTGGACCCTGACGACGACGGCGACGGCGATCCGGACACGGCGGACTGCGCTGCGTTCGACCAGCTCGTCTACCACGGCGCGGCCGAGGTCTGCGGCGACGGCATCGACCAGAATTGCAACGCTGAGGCCGACGAAGGCTGCGTCGTTTGCCCGTGCTTCGACGGGGATGAGCTCGACGCGATCCAAGCGGACTGGGTGGCGGAGGCGTGGACGGACAGCACGACCCGATGCACCGACGTCATCGCCACCGCCTACAGCTACACCCTGGTCGAGTGGACCGGACAGCGGTACGGGAGCGCCTCTGCCAACGAGTCCACCACCTACTACGCCATCAAGTACAACCCGGCCGGGGCGGCGTATTGCTCGCGCTACCACAAGCGCAACGTCTACGATCCGGCTACCGGGTCGTGGAGCCAAACGGAGTTCGAAGACACGTTCAAGCCGATTAGCGCGCTCGAAGACGCCGAGTGCCGCGATGTCGTCTACGACTTTGCGGAACGTGTCGGGCTGGTCTGCGGACCGTAGTAGTGCGCTGCGAGCGCGCCTCTCCTGTGTCGGGAGGCGCGTGCCGCTGCCCACGGCTTGACGCCTGAGTCGCCGTCGGGCTCCTTAGCCCGGTGAAACCACCTCTCCGTACCGCCCCCGATCACTCGCTCACGGGCTACCCGCCCGGCGTCCCGTTCATCATCGCGAACGAGGGCTGCGAGCGCTTCAGCTTCTACGGCATGCGCGGCATGCTCGTGGGCTATGCCACGGCGCTGGCCGTAAACCTCGACGGAGTACCCCGTCCAGAGGCCGAGCTCGCCGGCAAAGCGCTGGTGCACGAGTTCTTCTCGTGGGTGTACGTGTTCCCGCTCCTCGGTGCGCTCCTCGCGGACCGGCTGCTCGGGAAGTTCCGCACCATCCTCTGGCTGTCTTTGGTGTACTGCCTCGGGCACGCGGCGCTCGCGTTCTTCGAAGACCCGGCCACGCAGCTCCGCTGGTTCGGGGCGGTCTGGCTCAACCCTCGCGAGGGGCTCGGGCTCGGGCTCTTCCTCATCGCGCTGGGCGCCGGGGGCATCAAGCCTTGCGTCTCGGCGAACGTGGGCGACCAGTTCGGCCGCGGAAACTGGGACAAGCTTCGGCGCGTCTACAACGCCTTCTACTTCATCATCAACTTCGGCTCCTTCTTCGCGAGCCTCTTCATCCCGCTGCTTCGCGGCCAGGAGGTCGTGGACCCCCTGACGGGGCACATCAGCTGGACCGGCAGCGTCGCCTGGGCCTTCGCGGTGCCGGGGATCCTGATGGGGCTCGCCACGATCGCCTTTTGGGCGGGCCAGAGCCGGTTCGTCCACGTCCCGCCGTCGGTCCCGCCGCGGCTCGGATTGCTCGATGTGCTGTCGGGCACCGGGCTCTTCGTCGCTTTCGCGGGGCCGGTGTTCTTCCCTCGGGCCACCGTCCTCGGCGATCTCGCGGTCTGCGCCGCGGGGCTGCTGGTGTTCGCCGGCGTCTTTCGGGTGAGGCAGCGGCTGGCGCCGGATGACGGCTTCTTCGCGCAGCTGGCCCACATCGTCGCCTCGATGTGGCGGGAGCAGGTCCAGCGCTTCTCGTCAGGGCGGGTGAGCGCCCCTCCTGCTCCGGGTGGCCACTGGTTCTGGCGCCACGCCGAGGCCCGCTTCGGAGCGGCGGCCGAGGGGCCCCGTGCGGTCGTGCGGATCGTGGCGATCTTCGGCTTCGTCACGGTCTTCTGGGCCCTGTTCGACCAGAAGGGGTCCACGTGGATTCAGCAGGCTGCCCGCATGGACCGGCACTTCGACCTCGGCTTCGTCGCCTTTACGTTCCTGCCCGAGCAGTTCCTCTTCGTGAACCCGGCGCTCGTGATGCTGCTCGTGCCCCTCATGTCTCTGGGCGTGTATCCGGCCCTCGAGCGGCGCGGGATCGCGTTCGGTCCGCTGCGGCGCATGACCGCGGGCATGGTCATCGCGTCGCTCGCTTACGTCTCGGTCGCGCTGATCCAGTCGTCCGTGGACTCGAGGCCTGCGGGCGAGGTGCACCTCGCTTGGCAGCTCGTCCCCTACGTCCTCCTCACCTTGGGCGAGGTCCTCGTCTCGGTCACAGGGCTCGAGTTCGCGTACACCCAGGCGCCGCCCAGCATGAAGAGCGTGGTCATGGGCTTCTGGTCGCTCACGACGAGCCTCGGCAACAAGCTGGTGGCGGTGCTCGCCGCGCGGCTCAGCGGCCTCAGCGCCACGGAATTCTTCTGGGTCTGCGCGGCGCTCATGTTGGTCGCCGCGGCGCTCTTCGGCTTGCGCGCGCGGGGCTATGTGACGCGCGACTACACGCAGGGCTGAGCGTCGAGGGGGGCCGGCACCGCGGCGGCGCCACGAAGGTCCCGGGCCACGGCCCGAGACCCGAAGGGCTACTCGGCCTCGTCTGGCCTCGCCCGCGCCCAGAGGTCCAACAGGATCAGCCGGCACTCGATGGGGCCGTTCCACAGCGGGAAGCGGCGGGTGGGCTTGAGACCGAGCGCTGAGATGAGCGGGCGGCTTCCTGCGAGTACGCCAGCGCGCCAGCCCGCGAAGCGCTGCTTCAGTACGTCGCCTAGCGCCCGGTGCAGGCCGATGCTGGTGGCCTCGTTCTCGAGGCGCTCGCCGTACGGCGGGTTCGTCAGGAGCAGGCCCCGCGGCCCTGGGGCTACGAGATCCCCAACGTCCGCCCGCGACACCGTGATCGCAGCGCTCACGTGCGCCAGCTCGGCGTTCCCACGGACGAGGCCCAGCACGTCAGGGTCGATGTCGCTCGCGAGGATCGGCGCTGGGGCGGGTCGGATCTGCTCGCGGAGCGGCAGAACGACCCTCTCGAACGCGCCGGGGTCGTGGCCGCGCCACCGCTCGAAGGCGAAGCCTTGCGCGCCCTTGCCGCGGAGCCTCAAGAGGCCGGGCGCGGTGCGCGTGGCGACCAGAGCCGCCTCGATGGCGATGGTCCCGGACCCGCACATGGGGTCGACGAAGGGCAGGGCGGGGTCGTATTCAGCGAGCGTGAGGAGCGCGGCGGCGAGGCTCTCGCGAAGGGGCGCGATGCCGGCTCGCGCCCGGTAGCCGCGGCGGTGGAGTCCTTCGCCGGACGCGTCCAGGAAGAGCGCGCCGTTGTCGCCCTCGAGGTGCACGAAGATGGGGATATCGGGGCTGTGCCGGTCCACGTCGGGCCTGCGGCCGACCTCCTTGCGGAAGCGATCGCAGATGGCGTCTTTGACCACCTGATTCACGTACTCGTGCCGCAGGAGGTTCGGGTGCGAGCCGCGGCTGTCCACCGCCATCGTCTGGTCCGCCGTCATGACCCGCGTGAAGTCCACGCGGGAGACCGCGTCGTAGAGATCGTTGGCGTCGCGGACGCGGAACCGGCCGAGCGCGAGTAGGAGACGGTTCCCGAGCCGTGCCTCGAGGCCCACGCGCCACATGAGGGCGCGGTCGCCAGCCCACTCCACGGCGCGCCGGCGCTCGACCACTCGCGCGGCCCCGAGCGCCCGAAGCTCCGCGGCATGCGCAGCCTCGAGTCCGGCCTCACAGGTGGTGACCAGCTCCAGCGGGGTGTGCGGGGCGAGTGGGAAGATCATGGGTAGGCGAACGACCTGTGGATTCGGCGGTCACGGAAGTCCGGCGGCACGGTCTCGGCGCTGGTCTCCCGGAATGGCGCCAGGCTCGAACCCGGCTTGAAGCGGCGGAAGTTCGTGGAGAAGAACAGCTTTCCGTTGGGCGCAAGACGGCGCAGGCAGGCCCGGACGAGCGCGTCATGGTCGCGCTGCACGTCGAAGACCGAAGCGCCGGTTCGGTTCGAGAAGGTCGGAGGATCCACCACGATCACATCGTACTCCCCTCGATCGTCAGCCAGAAACGCGCCGACGTCGTCTCGAACGAACCGGTGGTTCCCCGAGAGGCTGTTGAGGCTGAAGTTTTCCTCTGCCCAGTCGAGGTAGGTGTTCGACCAGTCCACGGTGACAGTCGAGGCCGCCCCGCCCAGGGCGGCGTGCACCGAGAATGCGCCCGTGTAGGCGAAGAGGTTCAACACCCGCAGTCCCCGCGCGAGGCCGCCGACCCGCAGCCGAAGGGGCTTGTGGTCGAGGAACAGCCCCGTGTCGAGGTAGTCACCCAGGTTCACCCAAAGCCGGGCGGCGCCCTCACGCACTTCGAAGCGCGCGCCGGCGGTCCCGAAACGCCCGTATTGCGTCGAACCGCGCTGGCGATCGCGCACCTTCACGAAGATCCGCTCCGGGCCCACCTGGAGGCTCCGCGCCGTGGCGCTGAGGCAGGCGTCCAGCCACTCGGCGTGGTCGTCGCCCTCGGGCGTCCCCGGGCGCGCAAACTCGGAGACGTGGAGCCTCGCCGCGTAGACGTCGATGACGAACGGCAGCTCGGGGATGTCGCGATCGTAGATCCGAAAGGCGTCCTCTGTGCCCACCGTCGGCCGCCGCAGCTTGCGCAGGTTCTTGGCGCAGCGGTTCGCAAGCATCTCCGCCTTCTCGGCGAAGGCCCCAGTCGTGGTGGGCATGTGGCGCGTCTAGCGGAAGTCGCGGTCGAGCCGCTTCCGCAGCTCGGCCTCGCGCGCAGCCTGCTCGTCGTGCCCTGCGCCGGCCTTGTCTCGTGAGTCTCGAACCAGCGTGTTCACGTTGTGCGACAGGATGTTCACCCGCGCATTCAGCAGCCTGATGGCGCCGTTCAGCTTGTAGAGCACGAAGCCCACACCGCCGGAGATGGTGAGCGTGACGAGGAGAGTAAAGATTTCAGACTTGTCCACCCGCCAAAGATAGTGCGGGGCGCGATCGTCGTGAAGAAACGCGCCTCTTGTGGTCCCGTCGGGCTCGCCGCTCGCAGCTGGCCCGGGGCTGACCGCAGCCGGGCCAGCTTGGTTGACGGGTTTCAACGGGCGCGGTTAGGATGCCCCCCACTTCGGGCACTCCCGCCCTCTGCGCTCCCGGGGACGGCTCACGTTGAACCTTCACCAGCCTCTGCACCGCGCGTCACGGCTACAGGTCGGTTTCTTGCTGCTCCTCGGAGTGGTGCTCCCCGGCTTGGCTGCGGCGGAAGATGAGGGCCGCAAGGTTCACGTAATCGAGCAGCGGCCCTTCATCCAGCGCCTCCGCGTGGAGCTCACGCCCAAGTACGGCTACACGATCAACGAGGTCCTGTTCGACTACCACCAGGTGGGCGGCGACCTGCGCTTCCACATCACCGAAGAGTGGGCCATCGCGGGCTCGTTCTCCTGGTACTTCCCCGCTACCACCAGCGCCTTCGAGGACGTCGAGTCCACCTTCGATACCTTCCCCGAGAAGCGCTTCGTCCGCTGGTACGCGGGTGGCGAGGTCTCGTGGGCGCCCGTCTACGGGAAGTTCATTCTGTTTGGGTCTTGGACCGTCCCATGGAACGCCTGGCTGTCGGCGGGTGGCGGCGTCACCCTCACGGGGGTCGACGGCATCCACCCCACCGGCACCGTAGGCATCGGGACGCGGCTCTTCCTCACGCCGTGGCTCACCATGGAGTTCGAGCTCAAGGACCACATCTACAGCGAGAACTTCAAGGCCGGCGACTCGATCATGAACAACTTCGTGGTCCACGCGGGCTTTGGCTTCTGGTTCCCCGTCGGCTGGACCTACGAGTTCGCCAAGTGAGCGCCGGCATGTCCCAAACACGTGTCCATCGGCTCCTCCTCGGCGTCGTCGTCGCCGCGGTCGTCCTGCCCGCCGTTGCGTCCGCCCAGCGCGCCACGCTCCAGGACGCCCCCCCGATCCGCCAGCCCCTGAAGTGGCGCGCCGAGCGCCACCAGGTGGCGCCGCAGTTCGGGTTCACCGTCAACGACACGTACTCGCGAGCGTTCTCGGTCGGGCTTACGTACCGGTACTACTTCTACAACTGGTTCGGGCTGGGCGCCGACATCCTCGCCACCTACGCCACCATGGACACCGCGCTCACCGAGAAGATCACGGCCGAGCTCACGCAGCCGGGCCGCAGCGGCCAACCGTCCACGGCCGCGCCCGGCTTCCTCGCCAACGCCACGCTCACGTTCGTCCCGCTCTACGGCAAGATGATGTGGTTCGGCACGCTACCCGTCTCTTACGACCTGCAGATAGACGTGGGCGCCGGCCTCGGGCGCACCACCACCACGGGCCTCCTCAAGGCCGAGAACCTCTTCGCTCCCATGTGGGGCATCGGCACGCGCCTCTTCTTCAACGACTGGGTGGCGCTCGAGATCGGCATCAAGGACTACTTCATGAACTACGCGCCTCGGGCCCCGGCCGGAGACACGGAGGGCGCGAAGGAGTGGACGCAGAACTTCGTCTTTACTGTGGGCGTGTCGTTCTTCCTCATGCCTACTCTGGAGCACGAGCAGTGAGACGGAACATGCGCGGTTGGGTGGTGGCGCTCGCGTTGGCGGCGACGCCCGCCCACGCTGCTCACTACATGGTCGCGGATGTCGCCGATGTCATCCCCGAGGAGCACCACGCTGCGCTGGCGCGTGCTGGGGTAGCCAACACCGCGGTGCTCTACGAGCGTCTGGTCACCCGCGCTGGCCGCGCCTCGCTGGCTGCCGCAACCGGCATCGCGGTGGCGCGTCTCGATGAGTGGGCCGCGTTCCTCGATCTAATGCAGCTCGACGGCGTCGGGCCCACCATGGTCCGCGTCCTGAACGCGGCCGGCGTTCCGAACCTGGCGGTCTTCCAGACGGCGGACGCCTCCATCCTGCTCCCCAAGATGCGTGCCGCCAACGTGGGCAATCGCCTATCACAGGTCCTCCCGCCGGTGGACGTGGTCAAGGCCTGGATCGACGCGGCGCGCCGCGTCAAGGTGCGCCTCGAGCGCTGACCGGCGTTGGCCCCGCGTCCTGGGGGCCGCCCTGGCGCTCTGCGCGACCCTGGGGGCCGCTGCCGGCCTCGGGGCGTGGCTGCGCGACGCCTCGGCGTCTTCATCCCAAATCTTGTGGGTCGGACTCGGCTGGGTGTCACTGGCGCTCGGTGCGGCGTGGGCGATAGCGGCAGCTCTGAGTCCTCCCGGGGTCGACTCCGTCCCAGAAGCGTCGCTGCGGCCTGGGCGCCGAACCTTCGTCTTCCTTGGGCTCCTCGTCGGTGTGTTGGCGCTGGGACACCTCGCCAGCGGCCGGTTTCTGTCGTGGTATGCGCGCGTCGGCTTCGCCGAGGCCGTGATGGCGAAGGGCGAAGACTCGGAGCGCTCCGCCCTGCTCATGCGCCTGGCCGAGACCATCGACGACCGGCTGATCGACTACGCCGGCCTCATGCGCCGGTCCATGGGATCCACCTCGCCCGAGGTCTCCCGGGCGGCCGTGCAAGCCTTGGGGCGGGTGGGCGAGCGGATGGTGAAGAGCGTCGCCCTCATGGACCGCGGCGAGGCCGGCGCTGCGTGGCCGCGGACGCTGCTGGCCAGCCTGAGGGCCCACACCGAGCCAGAGCTCCTCCGGCTCGCCGTCTCGGGCCCGCTGCGCGAGGAGGCCGTGTCTGCTCTGGCGGGTCTTCAGGCAGACGAGGCGTTCCCCTTGGTGGTGGCGTCGCTGCGAGAGGCTCAGGACGAGCCTGCGTTCCTGCGGGCCTTGATCGACCTCGTGCGATGTGCCGAGCCCGTAGCGGGGCTGCAGGCCTTGTCGCGCTTCGGTGGAGCCGCGGTGCCCGGTGGCGACCCCGACGGCCGCGCGGAAAATTCCGGCGCACCCCCGGCGCGCGGCTCGGCGTGGCACCGCGCGCGTGTCCTGTGGGCCGCCGGTCGGCTCGTGGCCAGCGCGGAAGAGGCCCGGGTGGAGACGGACGTGGGGCCGTTGCACCCGCTGGTCGATGGGCTCGAGACCTGGGGAGCCGATGACGCCTGCATCGCGATGGAGGCGCTGGTGGTGCTGAGGCTCGGCGCCGCCCGGGACGCGCTCCTCGCGCTCGCCGGCGGCCCGGACGAGCGCTGCGCCGAGCTCCACGCCGCAGGGCCATCCGGCGCTCGCTGGCTGCTGGCTTCCGGTCGGCGCCGAGTGCTCGTGGCGCTTGAGGCGCTGGCCGGAATTGCCAGCGGAGATCAGCGGATCGCCGACGCGCTGGCCGCGCTGGCTGCGAGGCCAGGCGTGGCGTCTGACGTTGCGGCGACTGCTCGGCGGGTGTCGGAGCTCAGCGTCCCAGGAGCTCGTTGAGCGCCCGCGCGTTCTCTTGTGCCCCCGGCACCCCAGTCGCCCGCTGAAAGGCGTCGCGCGCGGCCTCGAGCTCTCCCGCCCCGACCAGCGTCACCGCGTGGTCGAAGTGCAGCGAAGGCGGAGACCCGGGCTGACGGGCGGCCGAGAGCGCGGCTGCGGCGTCTTTGGGGCGGCCCAAGGCCAACAGCGAGAGCCCGCGCCGCCATAACGCATCGCTGTCGTTGGCGTCCTTGACCAGGATGGCGTCGAGCTGCTCCAGCGCGTCTTCATGGTCGCCCAGAGCGGCCGCCAGAACCGCGGCCAGCCGGCGGACAGGGACGGCTTCGGGGTCGATGGCGGACGCTCGGTCGGCGGCCCGCTGGGCACCGTCCTTGTCGGCCGCTCGCAGCCGGAGCAGGGCTTCGTTGTAGCTGGCGACCGCGTCCGGGCGCAGCGCAGCCACCGCCGCGAAGTCTGCGGCGCCCTCCGCGGGGCGGCCAGCTCGCGCGCGCACGGCGCCCCGCTCGGTGAGCGCGACGAGCCGCGCCTGGCCGACGCCATGCTGAACAGCCTCGTCCAGCGCGGCCTCGGCGCGCGCGAGGTCTCCACCGTCGCTGCGGTGGCAGATGCCGAGGAGCAAGTAGGCGACAGGGTCTGGGAGGGCGGGCGCGGCAGCCTCGACCAGCGCCTCGGCCATCGGCCGGGCCGCACCACGCCCCTCGCGGCGGAGGACGATGATCACCTCGTTGAGCTGCGCCGTGGTGAGCTCTGGTCGGGCCGCACGCTCGCGGCGCAGCTCCTCCAGGGCCGTATCCAGCTGGCCGGCGTCGAGCTCCATGAGCGCGAGGTTGTTGTGCACACCCTCGAAGTCGGACCGGGCGGCGAGGATCTCGCCGTAGAGTCGCCGGGCTTCCGTGGTGTCGCCGCGCCGCTGGGACTCGAGAGCGCGTGCATAGTCGCGGAGCAGCCCAGCGCCCGAGCTGCAGCCGACGGTTGCGGCCGCGAGTGACACCAGGACGATTCGGGCTCGCACCATGGCGGGCCTCTAACCCACAAGCGCTCCCCTCGCAAGCTCGGCGCCTGCGCCTCGGTTGCCTTCCAGAGCCTGCTGTGTATGTTCGCCGCTCTGGTTCGCACGGAGGTCTTCGCGGCATGGTGCGTCCTAGCGCCTTTCAAGACAGCAGCCTCACAGCCGACGAGCGCGCCGTGCGCGACACGGCGGCCCGCTTCGCGGAGCGGGAGATCGCACCGCACGTGGACGCCTGGGAGGAGGCCGGCTCCTTCCCGCGGGAGCTGTACGTCGCCGCCGCGCGCGCTGGGCTCCTGGGGCTCGGCATGCCTGAGAGCGTTGGGGGACAAGGCGGGACCATCCTTCATGCGATGCTCGGCAGTGAGGGGCTCCTCCGGGGCGGCTCCACGGGCGTTGTCGCGGGCCTCGGCTCGGCCGGGATCGCTCTGCCGCCCATCCTGGCCACCGGGTCGCCCGAGCAGCAGGAGCGGTTCGTTCGCCCCGTGCTCGCGGGTGATCGGATCGCGGCGCTCGCCATCACGGAGCCCGGCGCGGGCTCGGATGTCTCCGCCGTGGCCACGCGCGCGGTCCGCGAGGGCGAGCACTACCGCATCACGGGCTCGAAGCTCTTCATCACGTCCGGCGTTCGGGCGGACCAGGTCACGGTGCTCGCGCGCACGGGCGCCGACGCCCACGGCGGCCTCACCTTCTTCATCGTCGAGCGCGGCATGCCGGGGTTCACGTCTTCCGCGCCGCTGCGCAAGACCGGGTGGTGGGCGTCAGACACCGCGGAGCTGTCCTTCGAAGACGTCGTGGTGCCCACGTCGCACCGGATCGGGGCCGAGGGCAGCGGCTTCGTCACGCTGATGCGCACGTTCCAGGGAGAGCGTCTGGCGCTGGCGGCGATGGGCGTGGCCACCGCCGAGATCTGCTTCGAGGCGGCGCTTGCTTACGTGCGCGAGCGCAAGGTGTTCGGCCGGCCCATCGTGGGCTTCCAGGTGATCCGTCACCGCCTCGCAGACATGGCCACCGAGGTGAACGCGGCCCGCGCGCTCACCTACTCGGTGGCCCGGCGCGTCGCCGAAGGGCAGGCCCTGGTCGCGGAGGTGTCCATGGCCAAGAACTTCGCGGCGGACGTCGCGGTCCGCGTGAGCCACGAGGCGGTCCAGCTGTTTGGCGGGATGGGCTACATGCGCGAGACCCTGGTCGAGCGGCTCTCCAGGGACGCCCGGCTCTTGCCCATCGGCGGCGGCACGAGCGAGGTCATGCGAGAGATCATCTCGAAGGCGATGGGGTTCTGAACGCGACGTCGCCCGCGGCGGGTGCGGCCGCCCGCCGCGCGCTCCTGGTGCTGGGGCTGGCGGCGTGTGAGCTCGTCGATCCGGAGGTGACCCAAGAGATCACCCCATCCAAGCTCCTCGGCGGCGCTGCCGGACCACTCGAGCACTCGGCGCTGCCGTCGCAGGAGTGGCGCGTCGCGCTCCCCGGCACGCCAGAGGCGATCTTCCTCGAGCGCGTCGTGCTCACCGCCGACCGCGATCTCAGCTTCCTCCGCTCGATTCGCTTCAGCGTGGAGCCCATCGACCCTGCGTCCGGCCTGGGGCGCAAGCTGGTGGCGTGGAGCAATGCCGCCCCTCGGGGCACCGTCCTGGAGCTGGAGACCGCTCGGGCGCTCGACATCACGCCGTGGGTCGTGGAAGGGTTGCGCCTCGTGCCGGAGGTGGCGGGGACGGTGCCTCCGGCGGACGTAACCGTCGCCGGTGAAGCCCTCCTGCAGGTCGACCTGCTCTGAGGTGCGCGCCGAGCCCGTTGAGCTCGTGTCGAAGGAGTGCCCGTGAAGATCGTTCAGGTTTCGGCAGAGCTCGCGCCCTGGTCCAAGACCGGGGGGCTCGGTGACGTCTGTGGCGCGCTGCCCAAGGCCTTGGTGAAGCGCGGGCACCGCGTATTGACCGTGGCGCCGCGATACAAGGCGTACGAGGACGCATGGGACACAGGGGTCCGCGCGCGAGTCACGCTCTTCGGCGCGGTCCACGACGTGGGGTACTACCACTGCCTCCGTGATGGCGTGGAGCACCTCTTCGTGGACCACGTCTCGTTCCACCGGCCCGGAATCTACGGAGACAAGTCCGGGGCCTACGGCGACAACCTGTTTCGCTACGCGCTGCTCTCCCGCGCGGCGCTCGAGGCCACTTTCCGCGTGCCGTTGAGCGAAGGGGCGCCGCTCGGTGAGGACGTGGTCTTCCACGCGAACGACTGGCACACGGCGCTCGTGCCGCTCTTCCTCGAGGCGGTCTACCGGCCCGCGGGGCGCTTCGAGAGCGCGGGATCCGTCTTGTCGCTACACAACATGGGGCACCACGGCACGCAGCCGAGGAGCGAGTTCGACGGGCTCGACGTGGCCCCACGGTGGCTGCCCGCCATGGACTTCGACGGGCACCTCAACATCCTGAAGACGGGCATCGCGCTCGCGCGGAAGCTCGTTGCGGTCAGCCCCACCTACGCCCGCGAGATCCAGACCGGGCTCGGTTTCGGCCTCGATGGCCTCCTCTCGGCGCGCCAGCGTGACCTCGTGGGCATCCTCAACGGCGTGGACGACGCCTGGGACCCCACCAATGACGTCCACCTGCCGGCCCACTTCTCGGCCGACGACCTCACGGGGAAGGCCGTCTGCAAGGCGGCCCTCCAGGCAGAGCTGGGGCTGCCCGTGCGGCCCGAGGTGCCCATGCTGGCATTGATTGCCCGCCTCGACCACCAGAAGGGCATCGACCTGGTCGCCGAGGCGATGCCGTGGCTGATGCGTCAGGACGTCCAGGTGGTCATGTTGGGCAGCGGCGCCCCGGAATGGCAGGCGTTCTTCCGTGAGAGCGAGCGCCGAAACCCGTCGCGCGTGCGCGGGTGGGTGGGCTTCAACGAAGGACTGGCGCACCGCATCGAGGCCGCGGCAGACATCTTCATGATGCCGAGCCGCTTCGAGCCTTGCGGCCTGAATCAGATGTACTCCATGCGCTACGGCACGGTCCCCGTGGTTCACGCCACGGGCGGGCTCGCCGACACCGTCGAGACCTTCAGCCCTGCGGCCGGCACGGGCACCGGCTGGGCGTTCCGCTCGTTCAGCGCGGAGGCGTTCGTGGACGCGCTCGGGTGGGCGCTGCTCACGTATTCGCGTTTCCCGGACGCCTGGCGGGGGCTACAGGAGCGGGGGATGCGCACGGACTTCAGCTGGGACCGCAGCGCCAGCCGCTACGAGCGCGTCTACGCGGCCACCATCAGGGACTGAGGCTCGGCGCGCCGCTCGTCGCCGCGTCAGTGCTCCTGGGCCTCGTCGCGTGCAAGGAGGCCGCGTCGCCGGCACCCACGCCGCCGCCGGCGCCCATGAGGCCCGTGCAAGCCGAGGTGCCGCGGGCGCTAGTCGACGCGTGCCGTCCTCTGGCCACGCCGCTCGAAGGCCGCTTCGTCGCGCCGGCGCAGCCCCTCGAAGAGAGCGCGATGCCGCGGCGTGCCGGCGCGTCGGATGACCCGGCGCTGGTGCGCCTGAGGGCCCTCGAGGCCGTGGACGAGCTGCGCGCGCGCCTGCGCCGTGACCCTGAGAGCCCCGCGCTGCACCTGCAGCTCGCGCGGATCTTCTCGGAGGTATTGGAGAACCGCGAGGCGCGAATCCAGCACCTCTGCCGTGCGCTCCTCGGGGCGCCCCAGGATCCCGCGATCCAGGAGACGGTGCTGGGGGCCTGGATGACCCCAGGCGCGGAGCTGGAGCTGGAGCTGGCGCTCCGACCGGGAGATCGCTCACTCCCCTGGCGTAGCGCGCTGGACGCCGTCCGCGCGGACCAGACGCTCGACGAGCGGGGGCGCGCGCGGGCCTTCGAGGACGCCCTCAGGGCGCAGCGAGTGATCCGCAACGGCGCACCGCTCCGACGTGAGCGAGTCCGCGCGAGGGTGGACGCGACGCTGCTCACGGAGTGGGCCGCCCTGAACGGTCCCGGCGAGAGGCTGCGCCTCGTGGCCAGCGTGCGCGCCAAGGACCGGGCTCTCCTCACGCGCTCTGCGCTCGAGCCAGGGGTGACGGTCTCACCCGGCTTCGATGGCCGGCAGCTGCTGCACGGCCACGACGCCGCGGCCGTCCTCACCAGCTTGTCCGCGGCCTTGCCAGGGCGGCGCGTCTTCCTGGTGGCGCGTGTGGGCGACTCCCAGCTGGTCTTCGTCGGCGAGCCCGAAAAGGCGGGGGGCTTGCTGGCCAAGGCCTTCGCGGTGGAGCCCGACGACGGGGCCCTGCGGGCGGTCCTGGTGGCCGGCGGCGCAGTTCGTCCCGCACGCTGACGCAGGACACTGATTCAGCGTCGCAAACGCTCGCTCGTCCGCCGCCGCGATGGTACAAGCGCGCCGCCACGAACCTGAAGGAGCGGTGACGTGCAGGTCGGGATTGTAAAGGAGGCGGGTGATCGGCGAGTCGCGGGCACCCCGGAGACGATCAAGACCCTGGTGCGCCAGGGCTTCGAGGTGGTCGTCGAGCGCGGCGCGGGCCTCGAGGCTGGCTTCACAGACTCGCGCTACGCCGAGGCGGGCGCCACAATGGTCGAGAACGCCTGGGCTGCTGACGTCGTCCTGAAGGTCAACCCCCCCTCGCTCGCCGAAGCGGACGGCCTCCGGGAGGGCGCTGCGCTCATCGGCTTCGTCTGGCCGGCCACCAACACCGAGCTCGTCGCCCGTTTGGCCACCCGCGGCTGCACGGTCCTGGCCATGGACCAGGTGCCGCGGATCTCCCGCGCCCAGAAGATGGACGCGCTCAGCTCACTGGCAAACATCGCCGGCTATCGGGCGGTCATCGAGGCCGCCAACGTGTACGGCAGCTTCTTCACGGGTCAGGTCACGGCCGCCGGGCGAGTTCAGCCGGCCAAGGTCCTCGTGATCGGGGCCGGCGTCGCCGGCCTCGCCGCCGTTGCCGCAGCGAAAGGACTCGGCGCGATCGTCCGCGCCTTCGACACCCGGGCCGCCGTCAAGGAGCAGGTGCACAGCCTCGGGGCCGAGGTCCTCGAGGTCACCATCGACGAGGCGGGCGAAGGGCAGGGGGGCTACGCCAAGGAGATGAGCCCCGCGTTCATCGCCGCCGAGATGGCGCTGTTCCGCGAGCAGGCCAAGCAGGTCGACATCGTCATCACCACGGCGCTGATCG
>SXOO01000238.1 GCA_005776725.1 Pseudomonadota bacterium
CAAGCGCCTCGAGATCCTTGGCGCCGTGGGCGAGCGGATCGGGTTGTTGCTGCCCGACGCGGATCGCGACGCTCTGGTCGAACGCCTGGCTGCGAAGAAGACCTTGCGCGCGCTCATCGAGGCGCTCGTCGAGGCCGGAACTGCGGCGGTGTCGGGCACCGCGGAGACGCCGGCCGCGGCTTCGGGTGCCCTGTCAGACGGCGCCGACACCGCTCGGACCCCGAGCCCGGGGGCACGAGCGCCCAAGGGGGGGCCAGCAGGGGACAAGCACGGTCCGACGGCCCGTCCTTCCGAGCGCGGGTCCTCGGGTCGCGCCGCACGCCCCTCAGAAGAGAGCTCAGCGCGGCGGTACGTCCTGGACTCGCGGCCGACCGCCGCTGCCCAAGCGCACCTCCCCGCACGCGGTAACATCCGCGTCACGGGCGCCCCGGAGCGCGTCGCGGCGGTGGCCGCTGCGCTGCGTGTGCTGGCGCCGGGCCTCGACGTCGGCTCCAACGGGCACTCGGTGGACTCGCTCGTCGACCTCCGTGCGTTCGACGGCGGTGACGCGCTGGGGGGCTTCGCCGGCCTCAAGGACGCGGCACCGGCGCGCGGTGCCTTGTTCGTGGCGCCGCCGGGGGCCTCGGGGCTGTTTGGGCTCGCGAAGAGCCTGGCGCGCGAGCGCAAGGACCTCGCGGTCCGCGCGGTCTCGGTGGAGGCGGGCGCGTCCGTGGAGGAAGTGGTCGCAGCGGAGCTCGCGAGGCTCACCGAGGGCGGGCCCACCGAGATCCGTATGGAAGGCGGTCAGCGCCTGGGGCTCGTGAGCCGGCGGGAGTCGCTGGCCGCTGAGCCCATCGGACTCCCGCCCGAGGCCGTGGTGCTCATCACCGGTGGGGCAAGGGGGATCACAGCGCGCTGCGCTTTGGCGCTCGCCAGCGCTGCGCCGTGCCGCCTCGTGCTCGTGGGGCGGACGGAGCGCCCGTCCCCCAGCGACGAGCCGCCGGAGGTCGCGGGCGTCACGCGACCGGACGCGCTGCGGCGCGCGCTCACCGCCACAGGCCGCTTCGAGACCCTGCGCGCCGTCGAGGCCGAGGCCCGCCGAATCACGGCAGCTCGGGAGGTGGCCGCGGCGCTGGCAGCGATCGAAGCGACCGGTGCCACCGTGGACTACCGGGCGATCGACGTGCGCACCGGGATCTCGGGGCTGGTGCGCGACGTGCTCCAGCGCTACGGGCGGCTCGATCTGGTGGTCCACGCCGCGGGCGTGCTCGAGGACCGCCGCTATGAGGACAAGACCGTCGAGTCGTTCCAGCGGGTGTTCGAGACCAAGGCGTCGCCGGCGCGGTGGCTCGCCGCCGAGCTGCCGAAGGACACCGCAGTGGTCTTCTTCTCTTCGATCGCGTCGGTATACGGGAACGCCGGCCAGCTCGACTATGCGGCCGCCAACGACGTGCTCGACGCCCTCGCCGAGGGCCTCTGCGCCTCGGGTCGCAAGGCGGTCTCGATCGCCTGGGGCCCGTGGGCCGGCGGCGGCATGGTCAGCCCCGAGCTCGAGCGCGAGTACGCGCGCCGCGGTATGGGGCTCGTGTTGCCCGACGACGGCGTCCGTGCCTTCCTCGACGAGGTTGGCCGGGTCTTGGCCGGCAAGGCGCCGGCCCGCGTGGTCATCATGAACGCCGACCCGTCCACGCTCGAGGCTCCCATCGGTGCCTAGCTTCTCGAGGGGCCACGGCCCCCGTCGCGAAGACCCGCGGACCGCGCCGCTGTCGGCCCGTCCGGCAGCGCCCGCGCCGCACCACGACCCGTCCGTACCCATTGACGGCCCACGCTGACTATGGTGGAAGCCTCCTAATGCCCCCCCGCTCTTACAAGTGCCCGCACTGCGGCGAGATTCAGAAGGCCGAGCCGGCGGCCGACCAGAAGGTCTCCGTCACATGCGCCAAGTGCGGGGGACGCTTCCGTATCCCCGCCATGCAAGACAAGCAGCGCGTGCTCACGTCGATGGCGTCCGCCGCCGTGCGCGAAGAGGTCCGGGCGCAGGCCGAGGCCTACCGCAGCGAAGACGACAAGCAGAAGCTCCAGCGGATCATCGACGAGCGGCGGCTCGGGGACTACGACATCCTGGACGAGCTCGGCCGTGGCGGGATGGGCGTGGTGTTCAAGGCCTTCCACCGGCACCTCAAGCGCATCGTGGCGCTCAAGGTCATCCTGCCGGACGCCGACGACGCCGAGACGCTCCTCAAGCGATTTCGGCGCGAGGCCGAGCTGCACGCCCGCCTGTCACACGCCAACATCGTGCATGTGTACGACTACGGTGTGATCGACGGCATGCACTACTTCGCGATGGACTTCATCACGGGGATCTCGCTCACTAAGTTAATCGGGTCTCCGGAGCTCCGACTCGCCCAGCGCGTGCGGATCATCGAAGACGTGGCTGACGCCCTCGAGCACGCGCACGGCCAGGGCGTGGTGCACCGCGACATCAAGCCTGACAACGTGATCGTCGACGCCGGCTGGGCCCCACACGTCGTGGACTTCGGGATCGCGAAGGCCACGGACTCGTCCGGGCAGGAGAACATCACCCGGCAGGGCCTCGCGGTGGGCACGCCGCACTACATGGCGCCCGAGCAGTTCCGCCCAAAGCTCGGGGCGGTAGGGCCGCAGTCAGACGTCTACGCCGTGGGCGCCATGCTCTATCACCTCGTGTCGGGCAAGACGCCGTTCGAGGCGGAGTCCGCTCACCAGGTGCTGATCAAGGCCGCCACGCAGGAGGCTGCGCCGCTCGTGGGGACCAAGACGCCGTCGGACGAGGTAATCGACGCGGATCTCGCGGCGATCATTCGGCTCGCCATGGTGAAGGAGCCGATCAAGCGGTACCCGGCGTCGAGTGACCTCCGGGACGACCTGCGCCGCTGGGCGGCGGGCGAGGAGGTCAAGGCCAACCCGCTCTCCGGCAAGCAGCGACTGCGCCGCCGCCTCGACAAGAACGCCGAGCTCGTCGTGCTGGCCGGCACCGCTGTAGCCGTGTTCCTGGCGGCGGTCGTCGCGCTCGTGAGCACTGCGCTCGTGGTCCGCGGCCGCGAGGTGGCGCTCGAGCACGACATCGTCGCGGCGCGCAACGCGCTCCTCTCGGGGTCTCCGGAGAGCGCGCACGGCCCGCTCACCGCGGTGCAATCCGAGCTCGCGTCGGGCACCTCGTCCGCCTGGATCGGGCTGGGCGTCGTCGGTGCCGTGACGCTCATCGCGTTGGCGCTCGGGTGGCGCCGCCTCTCCCGCAAGAAGCCGGTCGGGATCGAGCCGACGCTGCGACCCGATGAGATCGGGGAGACAGCCGTCGAGGTGCAGAGCCACACGAACGCACGCTCCAGGGCCACGGACCGCTGACGGGCGTATCCCCGGCGCATGGCCGGGAGAACGCGCTGCTCCCCTCGAGGCCTCGGAGCTGCTCAGCGGCCCTTGCGCACCTTGCCCTCGAGGTCGAGCCCGAACTCCACCATGGAGGCCAGCGCGCTGCGCATCCGCTTCGCGGTGTCCGGGTTCGACTCGGCGAGGTCTGCCAGCTCTTTCGGGTCCTTCGCCAGGTCGTAGAGCTCGTGGCGGTTCCCCGCGGCCCGCCACACGATCTTCCAATCCCCGTCGATGAGCGTTCGATAACCGGCGCTGTGCGGCCCGCGGACGCGCTCGGCGTAGATGAGGCGCTGCGGCACTTCTCGCCCCTCGAGCTCTGGGCGCCACGACTGGCCCTGGAGCTCGTTCGCGGGGAGGCCGGCTCCGGTGAGATCGAGGATGGTGGGCGTTACGTCGATGAGGCTCACGCGCTTCCCGAGCCGAAAACCCCGGTCGGTGAGGCCGGGCGCGCGCACGACCAGCGGCACCCGGAGCTGGTCTTCGTACACCGAGAAGCCGTGGAAGGCGGTGCCGTGTTCGCCGAAGGCCTCACCGTGGTCGCTGGTGGCGATCACGGCGATGTGGCCGGCGTCCGCGCGCTTCCCGAGCGCGTCGAGGAGGCGCCCCACGTGGTGATCGGTGAAGGCGATCTCGTGGTCGTAGCGGTCTTTGTTGCTGTTCCCGAAGCGCGGCTCGAAGCCCTCGTGGTGGATGTACCACTTGTGAGGGTCGAGGTAGTGCACCCACAGGAACCACGGCCGGTCCACCGGCAGGCCGTTGAGCGTCTCCAGCGCCTGGTCGGTCACGAGGTGGGACGTGGCCACGTCCTCCATCTCCTTGCCCCACTGAGTGCCCGCGACCTTCCAGTCGCCGAAGCCCTGATCGAGCCCCGAGCCCTTCTTCTTCTCGAAGTACCAGTGGGTAACCACCGCCGCGGACTCCACGCCCGCGTCCTTCAAGCGCTCGGCCAGGAAGGTGTTGGAGTCGTCGAAGCGGATGAAGTGGCTGTCGTCGCGGAAGAGCTCGCTCGTGTAGCGGCCCGAGAGCATCGCGCCCATCGAGATCGGGGTCATGTTCGAGGGCGCATAAGCGCGCTCGAACACCAGGCTCTGCTCCGCCAGGCGGTCGAGGTTGGGCGTGGTCTTGCGCTCGTAGCCCAGGAAGCTCACGTGATCCGCGCGGACGGTGTCCAGCGTGACCAGCACCACCGCATACGGCCGACGGGCCGGCGCAGGCTCCACGGCAGGAGGGACGGGCGGCGCTCCAGGCACCTCCGCCGGGACCGCGCGGCCTGGGAGCGGCGCGATGACGGGCGGTGTGCCTTCGGGCACCTCGGGCTGGGCAGGGCGGCCGGGCAGCGGCGCCTTCGCTGCCGGCGCCACCGGCGCGCCCGGGCGACCGGGCGGTGCAACCGCGACCGGCGGTGCTGAGCCCCGCAGGCGCGCCACGAAGGCGTCGCGGTCTTCGAGCGGCTCGTCGGGGAGGCAGTCGTCGCCGCTGGTGGAGCCGGGGAAGGCGTCGGGGTTGGCGTCGTTGCAGTCGCCGTGGCCCAGCCACGCGGAGAAGCCGTCACGGTCGGCGTCGACCAGCCGCTCGGCGGCGCCGAACGTGGCGCGCGCCCAGAGCGGGCTGGCGTGTACCCAGGCGTTGTCCTCACCCGTGATCTTCGCGCCGCGGCCGAGTCCGATGGCGGCGACTACGAGCCCCGCCGCAGCGAGCGCGAACGTGGCATGGCGGAGCCGCGCCGGACCCACGCCCGCGAACACGAGCCCGCCCACCAGCGTGGCGCCAAGGCAGCCGACGAGGCCCAGCTCGAGCGCCTCCCAGGTCTCGGCGAGGGCGGCGCCGCGACGAAGGGCCACCGCCAGGGCGCCGCCCGTGGCGAGGCCGGCCCACGCGAGCGCAACCGTCGTGGGCGACAACCACGCGAGGTCCATGCCCTCCAGGCGCCGGGCGGCTGCGGCCGACGCCCGCCGGGCCACACGCGCGGCGGCGAGGCTGGCGCCCAGCGACAGCGCGGCAAGCAGCAGCGCCGCGAGGCCGGTGTTGTTGAACGCGAAGAAGCGCCGGCCGAGCAGGGTGAGCACGACGAACGTGGCGCCGAGGACCACCGGCCACACGAGCAGCTCCGCGCTGCGCTGGAGGCGGTGGGCCCGGAGTGGGCGCAACAGCTCGCGGACCAGGACGGGGAAGGGGGCGCCAAGGACGAGCACCGCTGCGGCCGCGAGCGCGCCACCTACGGCGCTCACCGCGAGGTGGAGCCCGAGGCTCAGCCACGCGATCGAGGCAGTGTCCCTGGCCCCGTCGAACGGGGTGCTCAGGAGATCCGCGAAGCCGACGAGCAGCCCCACCACGATGGCGGACGAGACAGCGTGTAACAGCAGGGTCAACACGACGGCACCGAAGCGGGCGGAGCGCCGGGAGGCGCGCTATAGACCGAAGAAGGGGATGCCGAGCAGCTCACCGATGCCGCCACACTGGTTGGCCAGGTCCAGCAGGGCCGGCAAGGCAGCGGAGAAGTCGCCCTGTCCGCCGCCCTGTTGGCTCTCCGCGAAGCTCTGCACGATGCCCGCGAGGGTCTCGCCGAACTGCGCCAGGTACTCGGGGTCGCACTGGAAGTTCTCGATGCAGCCCTTGAGCAGCTTCTGGACGAGCTCCGAGATGCTGCCAACGAAGGGGATCCCGCCCGGGACCGCCTGTTCGAGTAGCGGCCCGACCTGCTCACAGCCGATCGCGAGGACCGGGTTGATCGCGTCGAACAGCGTGGGGCAGAAGCCGGCGACCAGGCCCAACAACGGCTGGGTCTCGCCGCACTCTGCGACCTTGTCGCAGATCAGCGGGAACGTCTCGAGGCAACCCTTGATCTCGTCGGGCGCGTTCTCGACCCAGTCGGGAGTCCACTCCTCTTCGACCGGAGGGTCGGGCTCTTCCGGCGGGGACACGGATACTGTCGCGTCTTCGGCGGGCGGAGCGGTCACGTCCTCGTGCACGCCGTCGAGCGGCGTCTCCCCGGGAGGCTCAGGATCGGTGAGGCCGTCGAGCTCGTCGTCCGGCGCTGCCTGGGCCACGGGTTCGAGCGCGAGCTGCGTGGGCACCGCGATGGTGTCGTCTCCAGCGCAGGAGGCGGCGAGCAGGCATGAGACGAGGAGCGAGCGCATGGAGGGCCGCCTTTCAGGGGCGAGCCTAGTCGCCAGCGACGCGCAATGCAAAGCCGAGATGTTGCGCGCCTGAACAGGCGGCGGGCACGGGCTCGCCTCGCCTCGGCCCGTCCCCGCCGCACCCTCCCACGCCCCGGCTATGGGGCAGCCGGCGCGACGCCCGAGCCGTTGCTTGCGCACCCAAGGGTCAGCCCCTAAGGTGGGCGGTCGTGCGGGGCTCCCAGCGCCGGTCATGGCTTTCCCTATGGGCGCTCCTGGTTGCGTTGATGGGGAGCGTGCATCTTGCCTTCGCCGCCCCGCCTCGCTCCCGCCAGCCCAAGGCTTCGGCCGAGCGGACGAAGCCCAAACCACCCAAGTCAGCCAAGTCCCCGAAGTCGGCCAAGCCGGCAAAGTCCACGAAGGAACGCGAGGACGAGCGGTACTTCTACGGGGCGGTGAAAGCGGGCGACACCTTCGCGTCCTTCGCCCGGCGTTTCCGCACCAGCGTGGGCACTGTCCGAAGGCTCAACGGGCTGTTGCGCGCGCGCACACTACCCGTCGGCGCGCGTCTCAAGGTGCGAGAGCGGGAGTTCGCTATCCGCAGCGGCGCGCCGGCCGATCCGTCCCCGCCCAAGACGCCCGCACGGGAGAAGGAGTGGGTGGTCCACAAGGTCAAGCCCGGCGACACCCTCGGATCGATCGCGGAGCGTCACGGGGTTCGGACAGCGGACCTCGTCAAGCTCAACCGGCTGGGGCGCAGGCCAAAGCTGAAGAAGGGGCAGGTGCTCCGCGTGAAGCAGCGCCCGGACGCCGTGCTCGTGGGCGGTGTGGCGCTTCCCGCTGACAACCGGATCTACCTCAGGACCCGCCCCGACGCCTCGTTTGGCACCCCCGGCACGATCGCGCTCATCCACGAGGTCTACTCGGCGTTCCGGCGCCTGCACCCCTACTCGGTCCCGGGGGTCATCGCCGACATCTCGCGGGTAGGCGGCGGGTACTTCCCCCCGCACAAGAGCCACCGGCGCGGCGTGGACGCGGATGTGGGCTACTTCAAGGTGGGCAACGAGCCGCTGCGTTACCTCGAGGTCGTCACCCCCGAGACCATCGACATCGTGAAGACCTGGGACCTCATCCGGCTGTTCATCAACACGGGCCACGTCTCGGTGATCTTCATGGACTTGAAGCTGCAGGGCGTCCTGTACGACCACCTGAAGGCCCGCGGCTACGACTCGGAGCTCCTCGAGGTCCTCCTCCAATATCCGCGCTCGATCGGGGAGAAGGGGGGGCTCCTCCGCCACAGCCCCGGGCACCACCACCACCTCCACGTCAGGTTCGACTGCGTCGACCCCGTCGCCCAGTGCAAGCCGTCTGCGGTGGCGATCATCCCGGACGAGCCGGGGACCCGAGTGGCGATCGTGGCGGAGCCGGGCCCTGCCGAGCCGCGACCCGCGCCAAGGTCCGCGTTGGACATCCTGAGGGCGCGCGCCACGCTGCACGTCGTGGAGGGCGACGAAGACGAGCTCGAAGACGGGGCGTTGGACGAGGGCGGCAGTGACTACGTCGACCACGCGACGATCGTGGAGGACGCCGAGGGCACGCGCCTGCACGGCGCTGCGCTCGAGGGCGTGCGCACCTCCGTGTGGGGGAGGCCCGGCGGTGGTCCCCTCGAGGAGCGGAGCGAAGAGGAGCCCACGCGCTGCACGCGGTTCGGTTGCGAGGCCGAGCCGCGCTGAGGTCAGAGGCGGCCCCCCCGTCGCCGGGGTGCCCGTGTTCTCGGGCGATGGGCACATCGCCGTTGCGGCCTTCTGGTCGCCTTGTAGCCCCGGCGTTCATTCGCGCATACTGCCCCGTCCGGGCAGGACGAATGGGCTCCCAGAAGTACACGGGTTCCAGGCGAGCCTCGCGAGGAGAACAGCTGATGAACGTTCGTCTCGGGTCCGCCGCCTTGTGCGTGGTGTTTTTGGTGGGGCTCGGGTGCGAGTCCGTTCGTCGCAGGGGCAGGGGGAAGGCTGACGCGGTCGCCACCGGCGATGGCGCGGAGGCCACGGGCGGGGGCGATGGCGTCGCGGACCGCCCCAATGGGCCCGGCGAGGTGGACACGGCCGTCGATGGCACGGACACCCCCCAGCCGACGTGCCAGATGACTGGCATACGGGCGCGAGGTCTCGTCACCACGTCAGTCGGTTATTTGGTCTACGACGGGCAGAAGGTTGGGGTTCGCGCCGGGCACGACAAGGCGATTGGCTGTGTGAACACGCTGGGGCTCGACTTCGCGATCGGGGGCGGCTGCAAGCTCACGCTCGACTACACCACGCTCGCTGGCGGCTGGGTGCTCGACAAGGCGTCGCTTGAAGGCGACATCGCGTGTGGTGACTTCTGGAAGCCGGAAGACACCCTGGTCTTCGAGACCGACAGCTTGGATAGCGACTACGCCCCAACCGCCTTATCGGGCGTCGCCAGCGTCGAAGCGCCGTTGAGCGCAGCCGCCTGCTCACCCACCGACAAGATCACCCTGCTCGGCCAGGTCCAGCTGAAGCACTCCGGGTCGTCCGTAGGCGAAGACCGCTACATGACGGTCGACCTCAACGGGCTCACGGTGGAGGGGGCGTTCCTCTCCCGGCTGTCGACGCTGTCCGGCTGTCCGGCCGACGCGGTCACCTGCGACGGTGTCACCTGCGGACCTGACAAGTACGGCGTCGCATGCGGCGGCTGCGGGCAAGACACCATTTGCGTCGGGGGGGCCTGCGTGGACAGCGGCTGCAACTCGGGCGCACCCGGCGGCGCCACCCTGGGCATGTCCGCAGGTGAGCAGGTCTACACCGACGAGAACGGCGCGCCCTTCAGCCTGCACTCGCTGTGCGGTGACCCGGCGGTCTGGATGATCCGAACCGCCCTGTGGTGCCCTGCGTGCTCGCAGCTCGCGCCTTACTTCCAAGCGGTCTACGACGCGGCCGCTCCGCTCGGGGTGAAGTTCATCCTACTGGTGGGCGAGAACAACTCCGGCGGGGCGGCCACGGTGGCCAACGCCCACAATTACAAGATCCAACACGGCTACCAGGAGGGGTGGATCGCGCTCGTGGATCCGCACTGGAGCCTCACGGCGCAGATCATCCGTACCACCAGCAACGGCCTCCCCTCCCACGTGATCCTCGACAAGAGCTTGGTCGTCCGCCAATCCAGCACGAACACCAGCTCGATCTGGGCTGAGGAGAACGCACTGGTGGAGATCCTGATCGAGGAGGGCCTCTGGGAGCCCTGACCGTCATCGTCGGCTTGTAACTCCGGTGTTCGTGCGCGCATACTCCCGCGTCCGCGTCTACGCGCGCGTCGCCGGCAGTACTCGGGTGCGACGCATCCCCTACAGGAGAAATGCTGATGAATGTTCGTTTCGGGTCGGTCGCTGGTTGTGTGGTGCTCTCGTTGGGGCTCGGCTGCGAGTCTGCCAGTGGCGGAGACAAGGCGAAGACGGCTGACGTCGCCGCCTCTGTCGACGGCGCGGACGGCACAGACGCCACGGACGGGGCCGACGGCGTCGCGGACGGCGCCGACGGGACCGACGCGGCGGATTCGGCCGTCGACGGCACCGACCTCACCGAACCGGCGTGCCAGCTCAAGGGCACACGCGCCCGCGGCCTCGTCACCACGTCCGTTGGCTATGTGGTCTACGACGGGCAGTCGGTCGGTGTTCGCTCCGGTCACGACAAGGCGAAGGGCTGCGTGAACACGCTGGGGCTCGACCTCACGATCGGCGGGGGCTGCAAGCTCACGCTCGACTACACCACGCTGGCTGGCGCCTGGGTGCTCGACAAGGCGTCGCTCGAAGGCGACATCGGCTGCGGCGACTTCTGGAAGCCGGAAGACACCCTGGTCTTCGAGACGGACACCTTCGACAGCGACTATGCCCCCACCTCTCTGTCGGGCATCGCCCGGGTCGAGGCGGCTTCCAGCGCCGACGCTTGCTCACCCACGGAGAAGATCACCCTGCTCGGTAAGGTCCAGCTCAAGCATGCCGGACAGGCGAAGGGCGAAGATCGCTACATGACGATCGACCTCAACGGGCTCACCGTGGAGGGGGCGTTCAGCTCCAAGACGTCGACCTTGTCGGGCTGCCCGGTCGACGCGGCCACCTGCGTGGGGCTCACCTGTGGCCCGGACTACTTCAGCGTGGACTGCGGCAGCTGCGGCAAGGGCACCACCTGTATCGGCGGCACGTGCGTCGAGGGCGGCTGCAAGGAAGACGCGCCCGGCAATGCCGTGGTGGGCATGAACGTCGGCGAGCAGGTCTACACCGACGAGAACGGCGCGGCCTTCAGCCTGCACTCGCTTTGCGGCGCGCCCGCGGTTTGGATGATCCGAACCGCTCACTGGTGCCCGGCGTGCACGTACCTCGCGCCCGTCTTCCAGCAGCTCTACGACAACTACGCGCCTCTCGGGGTGAAGTTCATCCTGCTCGTGGGCCAGAACAACTCCGGCATGCCGGCCACCGCAGCTGACGCAAAGAGCTACAAGATCAAGCACGGCTACCAAGACGGGTGGATCATGCTCGCGGACCCGAACTGGAGCCTCACCGACCAGATCATCCGCAGCACCAGCGACGGCATCCCGTCGCACATCATCCTCGACAAGGACCTCGTTATCCGGCAGTCGAGCACGAACACCAGCTCGTCCTGGGCCGAGGAGACGGCGCTGCTCCAGATCCTGAAGCGCGAGGGTCTCTGGTAGCCCTGTCCGCCCGCGAGACCTAACGCGAGCCGGACCTCACTCGTCCGTGCCGTAGACGTCTCGCAGGCGCCCCATCACGGCCGGATCGGCAAGCGTGGTGGTGTCCCCCACCGCGCGCCCCTCGGCGATATCGCGCAGAAGTCGACGCATGATCTTCCCCGAGCGGGTCTTCGGGAGGTCTGCCGTCAGCAGCACCTCCTCGGGCCGGGCGATTGCCCCGATCTTTCGCGCCACGTGGGCCTTGAGCTCGTCGGCGGTGGCGTGGTGTCCGTCCTTGATGGTCACGAAGGCTACGACGGCTTGCCCCTTGAGCTCGTGCGCCCGCCCGATGACGGCCGCCTCCGCTACGGCGGGGTGGTCTACCAACGCCGACTCCACCTCCATGGTCCCGATGCGGTGCCCGGCCACGTTGAGCACGTCGTCGATGCGCCCCAGGATCAGGAAGTTGCCGTGTTCGTCCCGCTTCGCGCCGTCGCCCGGGAAGTAGAAGCGCCCGCCCCAGCGGGAGAAGTAGGTCTTCTTGAAGCGCTCGTCGTCGCGCCAGATCGTGCGCAGCATGCCTGGCCATGGCGAACGGATCGCCAAGATCCCGCTGCCGCGCTCCACCTCGTTCCCGTCGTCGTCCAGGATCGCCGCGTCGATCCCGGGGAGCGCCGGGCCCGCGAAGCCCGGCTTCATCGTGGTGAGCGTGGGGATCCCCGAGATCATCATGTGTCCCGGCTCGGTCTGCCCCCAGGTGTCCCCCACCGGGCAACGGCCGCGCCC
>SXOO01000239.1 GCA_005776725.1 Pseudomonadota bacterium
CCACCCCCCCCCCCCCCTCAGGCGCCGTCCACTCCGAGACCGCTGGGCCGGCACCCACAGACGACACCGCGAGCGCGGGGGAGTGGGTGGACGACAGCGACTTCGCGCTCGACATCATGAGCGCGCAGCGGCTGGCCTCGGGCCTGGAGCCCCTGGTGCTCGACGCTGAGCTGTCGGCAGGTTGCGCCGCGCACGTGGACTACATGGTGGGCCAGGGACGCGTCATCCGTGAGGAGGACCCGGCCGAGCCGGGTTACAGCCTTGCGGGCGCCGCGGCCGGGAAGAACGGCCTGCTGGCCGGCAACATGCCGCGCACCTCGGACGCGGCGCGAGCGTGGACAGCGTCCTTGTTCCACCGGGTGTTGTGGCTCGAGCCGGGGGTCACGCGCGTGGGCCTGGCGTTCCGAGACGGCTACGCTTGCCTGGACGTCCTCTCGGCCTGGACCCTCATGGAGCGATTTCAGCCGGTGCTGTATCCGGGGCGCGACCAGCAGGACGTCCCGGCCGAGTTCAGCCCGGTCACGGGGCTCAACCCGCTGCCGCCGGACCTCGAGCCGCCTACGGGGGTTGTAGTGAGCCTCCTCTTCCCGCCCGAGGCTGCGCTGGGTGCGAACTTCGCCGCAACCCTCACGAGAGCCGATTGTGCCGAGTGCGCCCCTTTAGCGGCGCGACTCCGCGTGCCGCTCGATCCGAACGATCCCTACGTGGAGTATCAGCGCAACGCGGTCGCGGTGATCCCTGAGGCTCCGCTGAGCGCAGCGACCTCGTACGAGGTGGTGATCACCGGGCTCGTCGACGCCGTGGAGACAACGCGCTCCTGGCGCTTCACCACCGCGGTGGCGCCCGCCGCGCGCCCCTGAACACCGGCCCCGGTTTCGTTTGCAGCCAGGTGTGCGGTGCGATAAACAGCGCGCCTTCAGGCGCCCGACTGGGCGTCCGGCGCTAGCGGGATGCGGGCCCGGAGGCTGGGGATCCATGGCGCTGCCGGCATGTTTCGGCGCAGGAGAATACGCGTGTCCGACCCACTTCAATCGTCGTTGCTTCGGAGCCTCACGCTCACCGCAGTCATCCTGGCCGTCTCGGCGTGCACCGCTGCCGCCCGCAAGGGCAAGAAGGACGCCAGCGACGGCACCGATGGCGCCGACGGGGCCGACGGAACGGGCGACGTCTGCGCGAACGGCGCCAAAGACGACGAAGAGACCGACGTAGACTGCGGCGGGTCCTGCGGCCCTTGCGCCGACGGCAAGTCGTGCGTCACCAGCGCCGACTGCTCGTCCGGCGAGTGCGGCGTCACCTACACGTGCGTCACGGCGGCCTGCTCGAACGGAGAGCAGGACGTGACCGAGACGGGCATCGACTGCGGCGGAGACTGCCTCCTGTGCCCCGGCGACAAGTGCTCGGCAGACGACCAGTGCACCACAGGCTTCTGCAAGACGGGCCTCTGCGACACGCCGTCGTGCACGGATGGCCTGAAGAACGGCGCGGAGACGGGCGCGGACTGCGGCGGCGAGTGCCCGCTGTGCGCGGACGGTCAGGGCTGCCTCACGGACGCCAACTGCACCTCGGGCTTCTGTAACCAGGCCGGGAAGTGCGCCAGCGTCAGCTGCGACGACGGCGAGAAGAACGGCGACGAGACCGACGTCGACTGCGGCGGCGCCTGCGAGGCCTGCGCCGATGGGAAGGGGTGCGCCGAGAAGTCCGACTGCACGTCCGGGAAGTGCGTGGAGGGCTCCTGCCAGGCGCTAGCCGGCACCTGTAACAGCGGCACCAAGGACGGCGACGAGACCGACATCGACTGCGGAGGCTCGTGCAATGGGTGCGGTTCGGGCGGCGCGTGTAGCGACGGCGAAGACTGCGCGTCCGGCACCTGCCAGGCCGGGAAGTGCACCCTCCCGGCCAGCTGCCAGGACGCGCAGCTCTCACCGGGGGAAACCGACGTGGACTGCGGCGGCGCCACATGCGACGCCTGCGGGCTCGGGAAGACCTGCAAGGCCCACGACGACTGTCTGTCGATCGCGTGCATCCTTGGCCAGTGCAAGGAGCCGGCGTGCGACGACGGCGTCATGAACGGCGACGAGACCGACACCGACTGCGGCACGACCTGCCCGGCGTGTGGCGACGGCAAGATGTGCAAGGACGGGGTCGACTGCGAGGGCGGCAACTGCACCGGCGGGTTCTGCGGCAGCTGCACGGACGGCAAGAAGAACGGCGCAGAGACGGACGAGGACTGCGGCGGGCCCTGCGAACCGTGCGCGCTCGGCAAGACGTGCCAGCAGGACGCGGACTGCTCCAGCGACGATTGCTCCGGTGGGACGTGCGTCAGCTGCGACGACAAGGTCAAGAACGGCCTCGAGAGCGACGTCGACTGTGGGGGCGGCTGCGACCTCTGCCCGGTGGGCAAGGCCTGCACGCAGAGCTCAGACTGCGCCGGTGACGCCTGCGGCGACGACAAGAAGTGCTGCGCCCCGAACGCCTGTGGCGAGTGCGGCGCCACGCCGGTCGAGACCTGCAACGGCGTCGACGACGACTGCGACGAGGAGACGGACGAGGACCTCGCTGCCGAGAAGTGCTCGAATCAGAAGGGCGTTTGCGCGGGTTCGCTCGCGACGTGCGAAGGGACCAAGGGGTGGGTGTGCACCGACGACACCTACGACGAGTGGGCCACGTCGTGGGTCAAGACCGAGTCGGTGTGCGACAAGCTCGACAACGACTGCGACGGACAGACCGACGAGGGCGCGTGCACGGCGTGCAATGCGGCGGTCACCGTCAACGAGGACCTGATGGGGGGCTCGTACAAGGACTTCGAGGTCGGCTACGAGTGGTTCGCCATGAATGGCACCGAGCCCACGGCAGCGTTGTCGGCCTATCAGACCGACTTCGGCTTCTCGCGGTCGGCGTACCTCGTCACTCCCACCGGCTTCGACGCCGTGGAGGCGGGGGTTCTCAACGGTCCCGGCCTCGCTGAGGCTGCGGGCAAGCTCTACATGGCCCTGCGCCAGGATCTGGGCGGGTTCGCGCATTACGTCCACGCGGGAGTCATCGACGTGGGCTTCAACGACATCTTCACCACGGAGACCGACGTCCCGGGCGGCGCCCACGCCACGCCCATCGCCGTGGGCGGCGGGCGGATGGCGTTCAGCTTCGTGAAGGCGCCGGCCGGCAAGTACCAGCTCCTGGCGGGCACCTCGGACTCGCTGGACATCAGCGCCGGCTTCGACACGTTCCTCCTCTCCGGCGCGGACTTCGACAGCGCCGTAGCGGTCGACGTGGATGCCAGCGGCCAGGGCCACTGGGTCTTCCGTCGGAACTTCGGCGACGGCGAGCTCGTCTACATGGCGGGCCCGGCCGAGCAGGAGTCGATCGCGGACGAGGCGGGGCCACCGGACATGGCGGTCGCCAAGGATGGCCGCATCTTCGTGGCCTTCAAGAGCTCCCCGACTGGGACCAACGTCCTCCTCGCCACCCGAGAGGTGGACGGGTCCTGGACCGAGAGCGTCACGGTCGCGAGCGGCGTCACCAACCAGAACGTCGCGGTGGCCGTGGACGAGCAGGACCGACCGGTGGTCGCCTGGGTCGCCGCGGCGGCCAAGGTGCACGTGGCGCGCGTGGAGGGTGAGAAGATCACCCCGCTCGTCCAGAAGACCCTCGACCCGGCCAAGGTCGACAGCATCAATCGACTCGAGCTCGTCGCCGGCGAGAACGGCGTGCTCCACCTCGCCGCCTGGCTCGACTACCTCGAGACCACCGCGTTCTCCTTCACCTCGACCTGCGAGGGCTATGGCGATGGGGCGGCCTGCACGCCGAGCTGCGGCACCAAGGTCTGCGGCACGGACGGCTGTGGGGGCTCGTGCGGCTCGTGCGCGGCCGGGAAGTCGTGCAACACGGCGGGGCAATGCGTGGCCGGTTGCACTCCCAACTGCGTGGGCAAGGAGTGCGGCTCAAACGGGTGTGGCGGCTCGTGCGGGTCGTGCAACGGTGGAGACACCTGCACAGACAGCGGCGTCTGTGAGCCCGCCGGAGACATGTGCGGCGCCGACCCTGCCAACAGCTGTGAGGGCACGTGCAACGGCCAGGGCTCGGGCGGATGTTTTTGCGACCCCGATTGCGTCGGGAACCAGGACTGCTGCCCGGATTACCAGGCCTGCTGCGTCACCACGTGCACCCCGAGCTGCACGGGCAAGGTTTGCGGGAGCGACGGCTGCGGTGGGAGCTGTGGGACGTGCAGCGCGGGGAAGACGTGCAATGCGTCAGGGCAGTGTGCCACCACCCCCGCCCTCCCCCACGGGATCCCGGCGGGCTGCCTGCTCCCGACCCTCACGCTCGACTGCAACCCGCTCACGAACGCGGGCTGCACCGCCGCGGGCTCCGCGTGCGACCTTGGGAACAGTGGGACGGAGTGCTTCCCCGAACCCAACACGGTGCCGGCCAATGGGGGTTGTCCGTCGACCGCAGGAGCCTACTGCGTCCCCAAGTACCACTGCACCTCGCAGAGTGGCGGAACGTGCAAGAAGTTCTGCTGTAGCAGCACCGACTGCGGCGGCCAGGCCTGCACCCCCCTTGCCTTGGAGTCCTACGGCACGCTCGGCCTTTGCCCCTGAGCGGCCCCCAGAGCGGCGCTGTGCTCCTGTGGGTCGCGGCGACACTGGCGCATGCGGCGCCGCCCACGGACGACGTACTGCGCCTGGCACGCCTCGCCCCGGGCGAGACGGTCATGGCCCGAGCCGCGTGGGTCGCCACGCTTCGCAGCTTCGACTCCGGCGCAACCGAGGTCCGTTATGAGGCCGCGCGCCTCTTCGCCCGGGGATTGCCCCGGGATGACGCCGCGCCGCCGCTTCGACGCGTCGGGGCGCTCTGCCTCTCTGCCGTCCGGTTCATCCGCGCCGACGGCGAGCGCCTCACCTGGCCCTTCGGGGCCACCCGGGGTCTCGTCCTGCCACCCGAGGGCGCCACGGCGCTCGAGTGCCCAGTCCGGGTCGCGCGCGCCACGCGGGCCTTGATCCGGCGACGCGGGGGGGAGGCCTGGCGTGTGGACCTGCCCGCTGGCGAGAGCTGGGTGCGGGTCCCTCTGGCAGCGGGCGGAGCCGACGCACAAGGCAACACGGTCGGAGTCGAGCTGCGGGCCGAGACGGATCTCGCAGACTGTACTGTGGGCCCAGCGCCTGGCTCAGGCCCACAAGCCCACTCAGCGGCCGCCGCGGCTCCCTCGGGTCCCTCACGGAGCTGCCGGGGCCGCTCTCAGCCGTTGGCCGTGGATCTCGTGCCGTCAGGCGCAAACACCGCCCCAGTAGTCGAGGGCAAGCTGGCGCGGGCGCCGGCACTCGTGGAGCGCTGGGAGGCCGAGGCGCCGTCGCCCGCCCGGGAGCGAGTCCGCCGGTTCTTCGGGAGACCTCCAGAGGACGAGCTCGACCTGGACGCCGCGCAGGGAGACCTGGGGGCGCTGCTGGACCTGGCCGCGTTGGGCCCGGAGGAGCGTGCTACGCGGGCGCTGGAGCTGGCGCTGGCGCTGGACCCCGCCGAGGCGAGCGTGGGAGTCGCCCTGGCGCGACTCGAGCGCGATCGAGGGCACGCCTTCGCCGGCTTGCAACGCCTCGATGAGCTCACCGCGGCGCGCAGTTCGCTCCTGGGGGACGCCCCCGTGACCCCGGGCCGCCCGGACGGCAGTGAGGCGCCTCCCCTCACCGCGGACGACGTCACAGTGTCCCTCGCGCGGGCCGAGCTGCTCGCTGACGCCGGCGCGCTCGCCGAAGCGCAGCGCCTCCTCGAGGCGCTCCCTGCCGAGCTGCCCGTGGTGCTGGACACCCTCGCGAGCACCCTCCAACGCCGGGGACTGCCGGAGCGGGCCTTTGAGGCCTGGAACCGCCGCCAGGCCCTGGGACACTCGGAGGAGGCGCTCGGGGCCGCGCTGGAGCTCGCCAAGTCACTGGGCCGCCCCGCGGAGGCCCTCGCGCGCGCCGAGCAGCTGGTTGCCGGCCGTCCGGACCACCCGGGCTACCGCCTGGAGCAGATCCGATTGCTCCGCTTGGTCCGCGACACGAAGAACGCCGAGGCGCGGATGGCCCAGGCCGAGCGGCTGTTCCCGGACGACGCCGATGTGTCCGCGTTGGCCGGCCAGCTCCACGCTGCCGCCGGCCGGGAGGCCCTGTCACGGGCCGCCTACCAGCGCTCGCTACGGCTGCGGCCGCTCCAGCCGGAGCTGCGCGCCGAGCTGGCCGCGCTAGACGGTGAGCGAGCGGTGTTCGCGGCGCCCTGGCGTCTGGACCCCGCAGAGGTGTCGGCGCGCTCCACGAAGGGACAGAGCGGCATCGTGTCTAGCCGGCGGGTAACGCGGCTCCACGCGGACGGCGCCAGCGACAGCTGGTCGCAGCTGCTCTTTCGCGTGGGCGACGAGCCGCGAACGGGCGAGGAGGGCGCCGAGCGGGTGTTCACCTTCGACTACGACCCGTCGCGCCGAAGCCAGGACGTGCTCGACGCCGCGATCTACCGGGAAGGGGTGGCGCTCGCGGACGCCACGCTCGACGACGTGGCGCTGGGCGAGGCAGGAGCCGCGTTGTACGTGGAGGTGCGCAGCACGCGGATCAGCTTCACCGGCGCCAAGCCCGGGGACATCCTGGCGGTGGAGGTGCTGGGCACGGACTTCGCCAAGAACGAGCTGCTCGGCATGTTCAGCGAGGTCGCCGGCTTCGGGTGGACCGAGGCCGCGGAGGACGCCGAGGTGGTGTGGTTGGCCCCCGAAGGCATCCCGCTGGTCTCCGCCCTGTCCCAGGGACCCGGCAGGGCACAGCTCGTGGAGAGCCGGCAGCTCTGGCGCTCTCCAGAGGGCGGTCTGGGGACGCTCCTCTCCGTCCGAGCGACCCACATCCCCAAGCTGGTGGTCGAACCACACATGCCCGGATACACGGAGGTCGCGGCCTACGCGCACGTGTCCAGCCTGCCGGACTGGGCCGCCGTCGCGAGCTGGTTCAATCGCTTGGGCGGAGACGCGCTGGAGCGGACCCCGGGCTCGGACGCGCTCTCGCGATCCCTGGTCGAGCCCGGCACGGCGCTGCCCGAGGCCCTCCAAACGCTCTTCGACTACGTCGCGCGACGCGTCCGGTACGTGGGGCTCGAGTTCGGCGTGCACGGCTACAAGCCCTACGGGGTCACCGCCACGCTCCGGCGTGCCTACGGCGACTGCAAAGACAAGGCGGTGCTCTTGCGTGCGTTGCTGGCCGCCGCTGGGCACCGCGCGGATCTTGTACTGGTGCGGACCCGCGGAAAGGGCACGCTGCGTGACGCGGTAGCCTCCCCTGCCGCGTTCGACCACGCCATCGTGTACGTACCGGAGCTCGACCGCTTCGTGGACCCCACCGCCAACTGGAACGGCGCCCTCGAGCTGCCACAGGCCGACCAAGGTGCCACGGCGCTGATCCTGGCGTCGGAGGGTGCCCGCAAAGCGGTGATCCCATCCCGCCCGCCCGCCGAGAACCACCTCGCCCTGACTGTGACCCTCGAGCCGACGACGGAGGGATACGCGCTCAGCGGCCAGCTGACGGCCACCGGAAACCGCGCGGCCGACCTCCGCCAGACAATGACGACCGAGGCGACGCGGCTCGAGGTCTTTCAGGAGCTGCTCGCGACCGAGCTCCCCGGTGCGCTCCTCGAAACGGTCGAGGCAGAGCTCGACTTCGCCTCCACCGCGTCCGTACGGTTCTCCGCCACCTTGCCCGCCGGCGCCGTCCCCGTGCTGCCGCCCACCTGGTCGATGCGCAGGCGCCTGGCTCCGCTCCCCGCCCGCACCTTCGACGTGGTCCTCGAGCCCTTCTCCTGGTCCCGGGAGCTGCGCTTCCCAGAGGGGGCGTTCGTCTTGCCGCCCGACCAGTCCGTCGAGGTCCCGGGCGTTGGGCGGGCCTCGCGGAAGGGACGGCCGGGCGCCCTCAAGCTGGAGGTGGTGGTGGGAACCGACCGCGTCTCTGCGAAGGGCTACCCGTCACTCCGCCAGCTCGCCGACGACGCGGACCGCCTCTTCGAGCCCGTCGGACGCCTCGAGCCTCGCCCATGAGGGCGTCCGTGCTCTGAGCTATGCCCTCCGACGCGGCCCTCCCTACGCCCACCGAGGCGCTTCAGCCGCTCTCGCCGGAGGCGCGCCTCTGGTTTGGCGAGGCGCTGGGCGCCCCGACGCCGGTTCAGGCGCGCGGTTGGGCGGCGATTGCGCGAGGCGAGCACGCGCTGCTCCTGGCCCCCACGGGCAGCGGGAAGACCCTGGCCGCCTTCCTCTACGCGCTCGACCGCCTGGCAGAGCCCGCTGATACACCGGGCGTCCGGGTGTTGTACGTGTCGCCGCTCAAGGCCCTGGTCTACGACGTAGAGAAGAACCTGCGGGCGCCGCTTGCCGGGCTGGAGGAAGCGGCGTTGCGCCTCGGCCGGCCGCGCCGACGCGTCACGGTGGGCATCCGCACCGGTGACACGCCGCAATCGGAGCGGACCTCACTCGTGCGCCGGCCGCCAGATGTGCTGGTCACCACGCCGGAGTCGCTCTTCCTCATGCTGCTCTCGGGCGCGGCGGCCACGTTGGCCACGGTCGAGACCGTGATCGTCGACGAGGTCCACGCGCTCGCCGGCACCAAGCGGGGGGCGCACCTCGCCCTGTCCCTGGAGCGGCTGGCGTTGCTGACGTCCCCAAACGGGGAGGAGCGCAGTTCGCCCAGCACCCCACCTGGGGCAGGTCGCAAGGAGGCACAGCGGATCGGGCTCTCGGCCACGGTCTCGCCACCCGAGGAGGTCGGGGCGTACCTCGGCGGTGATCGGCCCATGACCATCGTGGACACGCTGACGCCCCCCCGTTTGACGCTCCGGGTAGAGCAGCTGACGCCGGAGAGCCGCGCCACGCGCGACGGCGTGACGGACACGCCCCCGTCGATCTGGCCGGCCCTGGTGCGTCGGGTGCGGGAGCTACTGGAGGGGCGCCGCTCGGTCATCGTCTTCGTCAACAGCCGCGGCTCGGCAGAGCGGCTGGCGCGTGAGCTCAACGAGAGCGCGGGCCGAGACGACACGCTCCCTGGAGGGGGCGCCGCAGAACCTCCTTTGTTAGGGGGCCCAACCGGCGACGACCAGGCCACGCGGCCGGAGATCGCGCTCGCCCATCACGGCAGCCTGTCGCGCCAGCGGCGCGAGGACATCGAAGGCCAGCTCAAGACCGGGCGCATCCTGACCATCGTGGCGACCAGCTCGCTCGAGCTCGGGATCGACATGGGGCTGGTGGAGCTGGTGATCCTGATCGAGTCGCCGGGTGCGGTGTCGCGAGGCCTGCAGCGCGTGGGGCGAGCGGGACACGGCGTCGGCGAGACGAGCCACGGGGTGCTCCTACCGAAGCACCGTGGCGATCTGCTCGAGTGCGCCGTGGTCGCAGCGGGGATGCTCACTGGCGCGATCGAGCCCGTGCGGGTGCCGCGCAACTGCCTCGACGTGTTGGCGCAGCAGCTCGTCGCGGACGCGGCGAACGGACCGACCAACCGCGACGCCATGCTCCGGTGGGTGCGACGCGCTTACAACTACCGCACCCTGACGGAGGCGGGGTTCGACGCCACGCTCGACATGCTGGCCGGCCGGTACCCCTCCACCGAGTTCGCAGACCTTCGCCCCAAGCTCGACTGGGACCGGAGCTCTGGAGGGATCCGCGCACGGCGCGGAGCGCGTCTCGTCGCAGTGGCCAACGCGGGCACGATCCCGGACCGGGGGCTCTACGGCGTCTATCTCGGCGCGGGCGGGCCGCGCGTTGGCGAGCTGGACGAGGAGATGGTCTACGAGGCGCGGCCCGGCCAGACCTTCGTGCTCGGCGCGTCCACCTGGCGGATCAGCGAGATCACCCGCGACCGAGTCCTGGTCACGCCGGCCCCTGGGGAGCCCGGCGAGCTCCCCTTCTGGAAGGGCGCGACGCCGGGGCGGCCGGCCACGCTCGGTCGCGCCGTGGGGGCCTTCATCCGGCATTGGGAGGCCACCGGCGAGCTCCCGGAGGTATTGGACGCCCGCGCGAAGGAAGAGCTCACGGCCCACCTCACTGCGCAGCGCGAGGCCACTGGCGCCCTGCCCAGCGACCGGACGGTCGTGGTGGAGACCTATCCGGACGAGCTCGGTGATCTGCGCGTCAACATCCTGAGCCCCTTCGGGAGCCCCATCCACGCCCCTTGGGCGTTGTGTCTCGAGGCGGAGCTCTCGGCCGCCGCGGGCTTCGCGGTGAGCGCGCTCTACTCCGACGACGGGATCTCCCTGCGCTTCGCGCGCCCCCCCGACGCCCTGCCCCGTCGCTGGGCGCCCCACCCGGCCGACGTGCGCGACCTGGTCCTCACCCAGCTCGGGCACTCGGCCTTGTTCGCGGGACTCTTCCGGGAGGCGGCCGGGCGGGCGCTGCTCCTGCCCCGCCGCAGCCCCAATCGGCGGACGCCGCTCTGGTCCCAACGCAAGAAGGCCCAGGCCCTCTTGGCGGTGGCCCGGGAGCACGCGCAGTTCCCGATCGTGCTGGAGGCGTATCGCACGGCCCTCGAAGACCTGTTCGACCTCGAGGGGCTCACGGGAGTGCTCCGAGACATCGCCGCCGGCCACATTCGGCTGGTCGAGGTCACGACCGAGCGGCCGTCCCCCTTCGCTCGCGCGCTGGCGTTCGACTACGTCGCCACGTGGCTCTACGAAGGCGACGCCCCGCTGGCGGAGCGCCGCGCGCAAGCCCTCACGCTGGACACCGAGCTGCTCCGCGAGCTGCTCGGAGAAGCCGCACTGGTCGATGTGCTCGATCCGGCCGTGGTTGAAGAGACAGAGGCCGAGCTGCAAGGCCTCGCGGAGAGCTGGCGTGCCCGCGATCGCGATGACGCGCTCGACCTGCTGCGGCGCCTCGGCGATCTGAGCCCAGCGGAGCTCGCCGCCCGATGTGCCTTCCCCGGGGATCCCCGGACGCGCGGAGGAGCACTCGCGGAGACAGGCGCTGACCCCGCCGTGACCCCAACCAGCGAGCCACCCACCGGCGTGTTGCTCGCGTGGCCATCGCCGCCGGGCGACGCGCAGACTGGGAGGCCAGCGCCTGCCCCTCAGCGGCTGATCGCCCCCGAGGACGCGGGGCTCTACCGCGACGCGCTGGGCTGCGTGGTGCCGGAGGGGCTGCCAGCGGCCTTCCTCGGGCCGCGCCCGGACGGGCTATTTGAGCTGCTCGGCCGTTGGGCCCGAACACACGGCCCCTTCACGCTCGCGGCGCTGGCGCAGCGCTGGTGTGTGTCCCCAGAGCAGCTGCTCGCGGCGACGCACCGCCTGCTGGCGGCCGGCCGGCTCGTGGCGGGCCGCTTCGTTGCTGGGCCTGGCCCGCAGTACTGCGACAGCGGCGTCCTCCGGCTCCTTCGGCGACGCAGCATGGACGCCACCCGGGGCGCCCTGGGCCCGGTGGCGCCCGAGGTGTACGCGCGGTTCCTCCAGGACTGGCACGCGCTCTCTGCGCTCGGTGAGCCCGAGGCGCAGCTCGAAGCGGCGCTGCTCCGCCTGGAGGGGGCCGCCCTCTCGCTCGACGAGCTCGAGCGCCGGATCCTGCCCGCCCGCGTCCCCGGCTTCCGTGCGCAGCAGCTCGACGCGCTAGTGCAGTCCGGGGCCTTCGTGTGGTGCGGCGCGGGTGAGGGACGCCTGGTCTTCCAGCGCCGCGAGGGGGCGCTGTGGCCCACGCCCGACGAGCCGGACGGACCGCTGGAGCGGACGGTGCTGGAGCACCTCCGGACGAGGGGGGCATCCTTCCTCTTCGAGCTCAAGAGCGCCGCCGGGTCGGCGCGCCTCGAGGACCTCGCGCAGTGCCTCGTTGACCTCGCGTGGCGGGGCCTCGTCACCAACGACAGCCTCGCCCCGCTGCGGGCAGCCTCGGTGGGGATCCGAGCTCACAACGCAGCCAGGGTGGCCGGCGGACGGTGGTCAGCGGCGCCAACGAGCGTGGGCGCCGCTCAGGCTTTGCGCACCCGCGCCCAACGGGAGGTTCAGCGCCACGGGGTCTTGCTCCGTGACGCCGTGGACAGCTTCGCGGAGCTCTACCCGGTGCTGAGAGCGCTGGACGAGCGGGGCCTCGCGCGTCGCGGTTACTTCGTCGATGAGGCGATCGCGCAGGAGCTCACCCCAGGTCAGAGCCCCCCGGAGCCCCGAGCGGCCGGATCGGGGCCCCGGCCGCAGTCCTTGCCCGGGGAGCGACCCCCAGACCCCCGCACGGCCGGATCAGGGTTCCGGCCGCAGTTCGCGGCTCCCGGGGCAGTCGATCGGCTCCGGGCCGCTCGGGGGACGGCCGCGGCGGGGCGGCTGGTGGTACTCGCTGCCACGGATCCGGCGTCGCCTTGGGGCGCTTCGCTCCCCTGGCCTGGATCCAACGGCACGCCGCGGCGGGAGCCGTACGCCACCGTGGCGCTCCTGGACGGGCGTCCGGTCTATTGGCTGGGCCGCGGGGGGCGGCAGCTCCTCGCTTTCGACAGCGTTGCGAGCGCTGAGTCCACCGTCCCGATGGGCAGACCCGAGGCGGAGAGCGGGAGCGCCGCCCCACACTGCCCAGCCGATGCGCTGCGCGCGCTGGCAACGTCCCACGCCGTGCACGGCACGTTCGTCCTCGAGCGCGTCGGCGAGCTGCCTCTTCGGGCCTCGACGCTGGCGCCGGATCTGGCGCGAGCGGGCTTCGACGCGCACCCGAGAGGGCTGTCCTGGGGTTGATGGCTCGGCGGCGTAGCGCCCCGCGTTCAGCCTGGCGGGAGGGGCCGCTCGAAGAACGAGAGCACTGACTCATTGACGAGGCGCGCGTGGGTGAGCGGCCCCATGTGGCCGAGGCCCGGGAAGGCCACCAACTGCGCCCGCCGCATGGCTCCAGCGGCGAGCCCGGCGCTTTCCAGGGCGGCGGCCGGTGAGCGGTCGCCGGTGAGGAACAGCGTGGGGACAACACAAGCGCTCAGCCGCTCCAACGTCACACTAGACGACAGGACGGCGCCAGCCTGACGGCGCGCGGAGGCTACGGAGTCGAGAGACTGAGCGCGCGCGGCCTCGGGGAGCGCCCGCCACGCACCCGGTCCGTTCCACCAGTCGATGAACCACTCGAGCCACTGCTCGTCGGAGACGTCTCGAGGGTCCCTGACCTCAGCGACCTGCGCTCGGCTGAGCGCGCTGCCGTGTTCGGCGGCAAGCGCCACGATGACCGGCTCGAACAACGCGAGGCGACGGACCCTCTCAGGTGCCCGAAGCGTGGCCTCGAGCGCGACCAACCCGCCAAACGAGTGGCCAAAGAGCATCACCGGCTCGCCCAGCGCCTCGATGCGCCGCACCAGCGACAGCACCTCGGCCGCGAGTGAGTAGGCCCGGTCTCTGGGCAACGGGGTGTGCCCCACGCCGAGCAGATCGACAGCCGTCACTTCGAAGCGCCCCGCCGCGTCACGCGCGAGTCGAGCGAACTGGCTGGACGAGAACCCGCTGGCGTGAACAGCGACGAGCGGGTTCGCCGCGGTCGAGCCCGAGCTCACTGAGAGATCTCGCGCACCGTGTGGATCGCCTCGGCGAGCTCCTTCAGCGTGAACGGCTTCGCGAGCCATACGATGCCGGCGCGTCCCGCCGACGGCGCGAGCACATGACGCTCGTCGTAGCCGCTGATCAAGACGGTGGGGGGGCGACCACCCGCTGCGTCCAAGCGGTCGACCAGATCGTGGCCGCTCAGCACGGGCATCGCCACGTCTGAGACCATGATGTCGAACTTCTCGCCGGCGAACGCCTCGATGGCCTCGCCGCCGTCGCAGACGGCGGTGACGTTGTGCCCCATGCGCTTCAGGAGCCGAACGGTGCTCGCCCGGACGAGGTCGTTGTCCTCCACCAAGAGCACCCGCAGCACCGGCGCCGTTTGCAGCGGGCGGGTGGGCGCGCGGAGAGCCGACTCGGCCACCACCGCGAGCGGAAGCTCTACCTTGAACGTGGTGCCGAAGCCGGCCTCTGAACTCACGGAGACGCGGCCGCCGTGGCGCTCGGCGATGTCGCGCACGGTGGCGAGGCCGAGCCCAGTGCCCTCGGACTTCGTGCTGAAGAACAGCTCGAACGCGCGAGCTCGAGTGGCGGCGTCCATCCCCATGCCTGTGTCCGCCACCTCGAGACACACGACGTGACCGCTCTGGGCGCGGAGGGAGAGGCGGAGCTCGCCGCCGCGGGGCATCGCGTCGCGGGCGTTGACCACGAGGTTGAGCAGCAGCTGCTCCAGCTGCGAGCGATCCCCGTTGACCACGACGGGGTTCGGCGGCGTCTCCAGGTTTACCTTGATCTCGCCTGTGAGGACGCGCCTCAGCATCGGCACGAACCCAGAGATGAGCCCCGAGAGGTCGAGCGGCTCGCGTCGAGCCGGAGCTCGGCGGCTGAAGGCCAAGAGCTGCCGTGTGAGCAGCGCGGCCCGCTCCGCGGCGGCGCTGAGGTCGGCGACCAGCTCGGGCGGGGCGTCGCGCGGTCTCAGCTCGTCGGTCACGCCCATCACCGCGGACAGCAGGGTGTTGAAGTCGTGGGCGACGCCGGCGGCGAGGCGTCCCACCAACTCCATCTTCTGGGCCATGAGCGCGCGAGCCTCGGCCCGGGCCCGCTCGAAGGCGCCGCCCACCAGCCCGCTCGCTACGCGGAGGAAGGTGACCTCGGCGCGTCCGAGGTCCGCCCCCGCTGGCAAGAGGACCACGACGACGCTGGTCGCGCGCTCTCTGCCGCGGGCGGCGATCGCCCACCCGGGCTTCCCCGCGCAGCCGAGGGCTGCTGCCAGGGCGGATACCTCGGGCGCCGACAACGGTGCCCCTGCGCCAGGTACGGTGGCCACCTCGAGCTCCACGTGCGGCTGCGAGCCGCCCGCGGCGCCCACGACGCGACCCACTCCGCGTTCGTCGACGTCGAGCACGAGGACCCGCTCCGCGCCGAGGAGATCGAGGAGGCGCTCAGCCGCCTCGGTCGCGAACTCGCCCGTGGAGCGCCCAGCGAGCGCAGACTCCGCCAGGGCGGTCAACGCAAGGCCTTGCGCCGCGCGCACCTCGTTCTCTTGGTTGGACTTCCGGACCCGCTCGTACGCCGCCGCGGTCTCGAGCGCCGCGGCGTCGAGGCTGCTCATCGCTGTGTTGTGGAGGGCCACTACCAGGAAGATCGTCACCGTGAGCGCGAGCCACGCGTTCACCAGCGTTGCGGGCAAGAGGCTCTCGGGCAGAGCGCCGCTCGTCTCGGCCGCGACGGCCAATGCACCCAAGGCAGCCGCAGCGAACGCGAAGCCCACGGCGGCGCGCCGCCCGATGACCGCCCCAGCCAACATGGCGGACACGGTCCACGCGACCCCATTGTTCGCGCCGATCCCACCGAAAAGAAAAACGACGCAAGTGACGAGGACGAAGACGACAAGCGTGACCGTCCATGCGGCGAGGCGCACGCGCCCAAGCCTGAGGAGCCAGACACAGATCCCGAGACCCACAAACAGCGGGACATAGACCGCGAAGATCGTCGCGAGCCGAGCGCCCGGGGCGAACATGGAGGCCACCCCCACCCCGAGCGCCGCCACAATCAGGAAGCGCAAGATGCGGAGCATGAAGCCCGCCGACCGGGTGTTCGCGGGTTCGGTTGGCGCAGGGGGATCGCGGAGCCATCGCGACCAGGGCCCGCTCACGGCGCGACGCGCTGAACGAGGCGCGGACGGCGTGGAGGCGACTGCCACCGGGGCCTAGGTTTGCCGCCGAGTTCGAGGTGCATGACGCTGAGCGTAGGTCCAGCCACGTTGGCGCGTCAATGATGCCTGCCGGTGCATGCCGATCCATCAGCTACGCCGTTCACGCCCCCGAGGGGGCGTTGAAGTGCGCGGCGAGCGCCGTAAGGGTCTCGAATCTGACGACGCTCGCGAGCCCGCGGGGGGCCCCTGCGCCGCCGACGAGCACTGGGGACACCTCACCGACCTCCGCGACGAGCGCAGCCAGCTGCACCCGAGCGTCTCCCGCCTCCATAGCGGCTGACACACTGATCACCACGTAGTCCGGGCGAACCGCGCGCACTGCCGCCACGAGCGACCGAAGGGGTGTGTTGCGGCCGAGAAAGACCACACGGCAGCCGGCCTGCTCGGCCACGACCGCCGCCATATGTAGACCCAGGGCGTGATGTTCACCGGGCAAGGTGCTGAGCACCGCGACGCGGGGGCCCTCGCTCGACTCCCTGGTCCATAGCGCGGACAGGGCGGCCAGGACCGCTTCGCTCCCGAAGTGCTCCTGGGCCTCGCTCAGCTCTCCCCTCGCCCAGGCATCCCCCATGGCGTAGAGCATCGGCGTGAGCCACCCCTCCATGAAGTCGAGGGCGCCGCGCCGTACGAGCTCGTGCACGAGGCGGGCGTCCAGCGCCGGCCGGTCGAATCGGCGGCACGCGGCCAGCCACTCGCTGGCTCCCGAGGCCACCTCCGGGGACATCGGGCGGGCGTCGGCTGCAGGCGGGGTGCCGCCGGACGGAGACGGCACGCGTGGAGAGTGCTCTGCGAGGAGCTGATCGAGCTGCGCCGGGCCGAGCCGCAGGGCGTGTGAGGCGCGGACTCCGCGAGACATGGCCTCGCTGGCCTTTCGGATGCGGTCGATTTCGGACGCGAGGTACAGGCGGTGACCACCCTCGGTCCGAACCGCGGTCGGCGCGCCGTACCGACGCTCCCACGTCCTGAGGGTTTCGGTGGGTACACCCGTGGCCATGGACAGGGCGCCGATCCCGATGCGCGTGGAGTCCGTATCGTCGTCGGTCATGCGGCAGCCTGTAGCCCGTCGAGCCCCTCGCTCGCGGCCTCGTGGAGGGTATGTCGGATGCGGTGTAGACGCGCCTTGACCGCCGAGACCGTCAGTCCGAGGTGCTTCGCGACGTCCGCGTTCTCCATGCCACCCACGTCTACCAGCAAGAACAGCTCCTTGTTCGTCGCATCCTGAGCCCCGAGGGCCCGCTCGAGGCTGAGCGCGGCCCGCTTTGCGCCCACTGCGGCCTCCATGCGATCGAGGAGGACCGCGCGAGAGTGTAGCTGAGCCTCGATCTCCGCGTCCTCGATGGGCAGCGGCCGCCGGCGGCGTTTTCGCAACAGCATCCGTGCGGCGTTCTGAGTGATCCTCCGGACCCAATGCCACACGTCGGTGTCGCCGCGGAAGGAGTCGGCCTTCCGATAGACCGTCCACAGCACGTCCTGGACGACCTCCTCAGCGTCCCACTCGTCGCGGGTGATCCTGTGGGCCACGGCCCAGATTTCGGCGCGGTAGGTTCGCTCGAACACGCCGAGCACCTGGGCGTCATAGGGGATCAGCTGCGGGCTTCCTGAGCTCACTCGGGACATTGGGGTGCTCCTGCGGCGCGGCGGCCCCCAGGGACAGCCGAGCAAATCGTCATGGCCACTCGCCGCCGCGCCAGAGGGCGGAGACGAGTCCGGCGGGTGTTGCAGCCCAGCCGGCAGCGTGAGCTCACCGCCGCGCGAACGCGCGAAGCGAACCCGGCCGGAGAACCGATTCCCCAGCCGGCAACCTATTCAGAACCTATCCGACCAAGGAGCAAGGGGTCAAGCGGGGTGAGTTAGTTTTGAATCGATTTTGAAATAAAAGTGAACTGGCCGGCCCGCCGGAGGTTGGTGAGCGACGAACAGCAGCGCCGGGGCGCGGCACAGCGCGCTGAACAGAAGGCGAGCCTTACGAAGCGGGGGAACGACCGCGCGGCCGAGCAGTCCGTCGGGTCCCCGCCGCAACACCTCGTCGCCGATGCCGTGGTACAGCGAAGCCGCAGCCAGCGCGGTCCGCCGCGTGCGCAGGGGAAGCGCGCCAAGACCATTGAACGCGCTCCCATAGTAGGCGTCTGCGAGCTCGATGAGATCCCGCACGACCTCGAAGGCGGCCCGGCGAACCTCTGGCGATGCGCGCACACGGTTCACAATATGTTCACCATCAATGCCGACACGCCGGAGGCGATCCGCCGGCAGGTAGACCCGGCCGAGCGCGGCGTCCTCGACCACATCGCGGCAGATGTTGGTGATCTGCATGGCGATCCCGAGGTCGACGGCGTGAGGAAGCGCCTCCTTTCGCTCCGCCCCGAGGAGCCGAGCCATCATCAGCCCCACGGTGCCCGCGACGGCGTACGCGTATGCGATGAGCGCGGCGTCGTCAGCGACGGCTCTTATCGATGGGAGCCCTCCTGGCGCGGCGCCCACGGGAGGCCGGATGTCCGAGGCCACCCCCTTGAGCAGGTCGTCCGCCGCCTGGAGCGGGATGCGTCGCCGACTGGCCACCTCAGCGAAGGCCAGCATCAGCGGGCTCGTGGGGTGCCGCAGCTCAGTCCGCATCGCCTCGATACCCTCGAGGTCCGCGTGATCGTCGGCCAGGTCGTCCGCGCGGCGACAGAACGCATAGACCACGGCGGCGTCGTCTCGCGAGTCGCGCGGAAGCAGCCACGATGCCAGCTGAAACGTCCGGCCCTTCTGGGCCAGCAGACGCCGCGCGGACAGGACGATGGCCCCCGTGTGGCTAGGCGTCACGGTGCGCCAGGCGCGGCGCTCGCCGGCGGGATCACGGCCTCGAGCACCTTGGCCGACGTGAGCACGCCGGGAACGCCGGCGCCCGGGTGGGTGCTGGCGCCCACGAAGAAGAGCCCTGGCACGTCCTCCGAGCGACTGTGGTAGCGGAACCAGGCGGACTGGGTGAGGCGCGGCTCGAGGCCAAACGCGGCGCCATCGGTGGAGCGCAGGCGCCCGGCAAAGTAGCGCGGGTCCACCGAGGACACGGTGGTGAGGTTCTCCCTTAGGCCCGGGAGGTGGCTGCGCTCGAGCGCTTCCAGGATCCGGGCCTCATACGCGGGCGCCAACGACTCCCAGTCGAGCCCGCTGCGCTGGTTTGGGACGGGAGACAGGACGTAGAAGCACTCGTGGCCCGGGGGAGCCACGCCCGGGTCGGAGCGGGTGGGAGCGTGGAGGTACAGCGAGAAGTCGTCAGCGAGCACCTTCTTCTCGAAGATGTCGTTCAGCAGCCCCTTGTAGCGCCCGCCCAGCACGATGGTGTGATGAGCGAGCTCGGGGTACGTGCGCCGCGTACCGAAGTACGTGACGAAGAGGCTCATCGACTGCTTCTTGCGATGGATCGCGCGGTCCGTGTGCTTGCGACGGAGGGACGCGGGCACGACGTGCTTGTAGATCGTGGAGGGGTCGGCGTTGAACACCACCACGTCAGCCGCGATGGTAGCGCCGCCCCCGAGGCGAACACCCGCGGCGTGCCCCCGCGAGTCCACGATCAGCTCCTCGACCGGGCTGTTCAGCCGAATCTCCACGCCCAGCTCGGCGAGCAGGCGCCCGAAGGCCTGGACGATCGCTGTGGTGCCCCCCTTCGCGTAGTGCACGCCCCACTTTCGCTCGAGCCAGTGGATGAGGAGGTAGATGGAGCTCGTGGTGAACGGGTTGCCCCCGATCAGGAGGGGCTGGAAGGTGAACACCTGGCGCAGCCGGTCGTCGCGCACGAAGCGGGAGACCATGCTGTAGACCGAGCGGTGATTGCCGAGCTTCAGCATCGTCGGCGCGATCCGGAGCATGTCGGTGAGGCTCTCGAACGGCACGTGCGCCAGCTTCGCGTAGCCCACGTCGAAGATCCGGCGCGAGTGCTCTGCCAGGCGGCGATAGCCGTCCACGTCGCGCGGCGAGAGCGCCTCGATCTGCGCGAGGATGCGCTCCTCCTCGCCCACGTAGTCGAACCGGCTGCCGTCGGGAAAGTCCACCCGGTAGAAGGGGTCGACGGGGAGCAGCTCGAAGTAATCGCTGGCGCGCCGACCCACCAGCGACCAAAGCTCGTCGAACAGATAAGGCGCC